>JAHFAE010000075.1:0-6792 GCA_023250675.1 Oligoflexia bacterium
CCGCGGGGTATTTTCCAGAATCAGAATGTATGGACCTTCGAAAATTAGGAAGTCGTCTTCAAGGTCACCCCGATCGAGTGCGGCTTGAGGCTATTGAGGCGAGCACAGGTTCACTGGGACAGGGATTGTCTATAGCGCAAGGTTACGCCATGGCAGCAAGGCTTGATGGCCGTTCTTCTCGTGTTTATTGCTTAATTGGCGACGGCGAATCCCAAGAGGGTCAGGTTTGGGAAGCGGCCATGTCGATTTCAAAATATGCCCTTTCAAATTTGGTAGTTATTTTAGATCATAATCGTTATCAAATTGATGGCGCCGTTAAAGACATCATGAATTTAGAACCTATTGCAGACAAGTGGAAGGCTTTTGGATATAATGTTGTAGAAATTGACGGGCATAATATTTCAGAAATTTTGGACGCTTTTTCAAAAGCTCGAAGTGAGACTTCAAGACCGACATTTATTCATGCTCATACCGTAAAAGGAAAGGGCGTAAGTTTTATGGAAACAGATAATAAGTGGCACGGGGTAACACCGACCGCCGATGAACTTAAAAAAGCATTAGCCGAAATTGAGGGTGCCCGTGGCTAGTAAAGCTACAAGAGCAAGTTTTGGCGAGGCACTGGCCGAAATGGGCGATGAGTTTAAAAACGTTGTCGCGCTTGATGCAGATTTAAGTAAGAGCACCAAGTCTGATATGTTTGCTAAAAAATTTCCCCAAAGATTTTTTCAAATGGGAATTTCTGAAGCAAATATGATTGGTGTTGCGGCGGGATTATCTTTTTCAGGAAAAGTCCCATTTCTTTGTTCCTTTGGCTGTTTTTTGACCGGCCGCTTCGACACTATTCGAGTTTCTGTGGGTTACAGTCAAGCCAATGTGCGCCTCGTTGGTACCCACGCTGGTATTGGGATTGGTGAAGACGGTTACAGCCAAATGGCTCTAGAAGATATAAGTTGCATGCGCTCGTTGCCTGGCATGGCCGTTTTGCAGCCCGCCGATGATATTGAGACAAAGCAGATGGTGCGATATTTGGCCAAGCATCAGGGCCCCGTGTACCTGCGATTGACAAGGCAAAATTTAGAAGTAGTTAATGGGCCCGCCTATCAATTTAGATTTGGTCGCGGCGTAGTTTTGCGAGAAGGCAAGCAGGCCGTTATTTTTTCTACGGGCGGCGTGGTTGCCCATTCTTTAACAGCTGCAAAAGCTCTTGAGTCTGAGGGATTTTCTATATCGGTCGTCAATATTCATACGATCAAACCTTTAGATGTGGAGCTTGTTTTAAAATGTGCAAAGCTATCAAAACATGTGTTTACCGCTGAAGATCATAATGTGATCGGTGGCCTCGGTTCTGCTGTGTGCGAAGTAGTTGCGCAAAATGGGTTGGGTGTTCCGGTGACGAGATTAGGTGTGCAAGATACCTATGGTGAAAGCGGTTCCCCTGAGGCTTTGTATGAGAAACATGGACTCAACGCCCATGGTTTGGCTCGGTCGATGAAGTCAGTTTTGAATTTGCGATTTAATTAATTATTTTTAAGATTTTTATGAGCGAGAAGAGTTCTACGATTTATCTTTGTCTTTTGTTGATTTTTTTTCATTACCAGGTAATGCGTCATGGGCAGCTTGAGCTTCTTTTTCGGCGGGCTCGTCGGTCACACCTTTTATTCCTTCTTTAAATCCTTTGATTGCTTTACCAAGAGAATTACCTAACCCGGGTAGACGACTGGGACCAAAAAATATCAGTACGACCCCAAATACGAGAATCAAATGCCAGAAACTAAACTCACCCATTGGTTAAACTCCTCTTATAATTCTTTTCGGTTACTCTGGCGCCATACTATACTGGACCAACGATAGGCCCAAGAAAAAAGTGATTCAACTACTTTCAGAAAGTCTTGCTTCTAGGTTTAGCATTACAACTCGGTTTACTGCGCCGCACCGAACAGGAACCTTCTCTGGAATTATCTTGAGTGAAGGCTTACCATTGAAAAATGTTTTGCAAACACAACATTAGAAAAAAGTATCTTGTTAATCCAAAGGCCCAACTAAGAATCGTCGTGCAAATGGGATTTGTTTTTTTGGCGGGATTTATGGGGGCTCTCGTTTTTGTTTGGTTCTATTATAGACGGATTAATATTATTTTGTATGGGAGCGAATTTCCCCCAGTGGGAGCTTCAATACAATTGTGGTTAGAGGGTCGAGCTCTGGTCATTGAACTTGGGATTTGGTTTTTCATAATGTCATTGGCGTTTTTCTTTGTTGGAATTCGATCCACAAACAAAATAGTTGGTCCTATTTACCGAATTGAAAAGACTCTTACGGCATTGGCCAAAGGTGAAAAAATTGGTCCCATTACAATCAGAGAAAAAGATGACTTTCAAAGTTTAGCAAAGCTATTAAACCAGGTGCTCAAAATTGAAAAGAAGGACGAGAAGCAAGGTAGCTGAATCAAGCTGACAAGCGCCATTTCAACGAATCTCTATCAAAAATGAAGATGGCATTACCTTTGGGCACTATTCTTCATTTTTGACCAGGATTAAATTATGTAAATCACTGAAATAACTAGGTTAATAACCAATGACATCTAGGGTTAATTTCACTCAAGTCTTTGGTCTAGGATACCGATCTTATTAGGAAATTAAAAAATAATAAAAGGGGCTAGCTTTGCGGCACCAATCCGGTAGATCAATTGTATGGGGCATACTATTTGTGGCCCTGGTGTACTCTCAGTTTATTTTCGCAGCAGGGGAATCCCCCCAGTCTTTTACGTATCAAGGTCGATTCTTAAATGCTGCCGGCACCGGTGCAATGACTGGAACTGCTGATATCAAATTTACTATTCTTAATGCCGCCGGCAATTGCATTTTACTCGAGGAAACTCACAGTACTATTAATCTAGGGTCGTCAGGAGTGTTTTCACTTCAGATTGGTACAGGTATTCGCACAGTTGATGTCGATCCTAGTTTGACCATGAGTCAGATATTTGCGAATCCCAATCCCCAACCTGGACCAGCACCTGTTCTTCTCCCCGATTCAGCCAATTGTCTAGGGGGCTATACACCTGTTGCGGGCGAAAGAAGACTTCTCAGAGTTACAGTTAATAATGGAATTGAAACCGTTGTACTAAGTCCAGATCAAGTTCTCAATTCCGTCCCTCAATCTCTTGTCGCAGAAACTTTGCAGGGAATTGGACCTTCTGGTTTGATCCAAGTTACAGGCACGATTACTCAAACCAACTTAGGAAGTCTTACTGCGGGGGCAAATTCAGATGCATCAAGTCTCCACAATCATGACACCCATAACGACACAAGATATGTAAGACTTAGTGGGGCTGGTTCTCAAGATTTCGGCTCAACAAATATTTACACAAGCGGGAAAATTGGATTGGGCACCACGAGCCCCAATACAGATCTTGATATTGAACGTTCTAACCCAATCTTAAGGTTAGGCGCTTCTGCTGGCGGTACTTCTAAAATCGAATTTTACTCTAGCTCTTCGACCTCCACTCAAGCATCGATTCAAAGTCTAGAGACCACTGGCGGATTAATATTTCAAACAAGCGGAGCTACAGCTCTCACCATCACCCCCAACCAAAATGTTTCATTTAGCGGTTCTATCGCAACGGCCGGTACACTTGGAATTGGCAAATATGATGCGGCTACAGAACCAACTCTCATTACGGCACTCACAGCTTTGGGTACTAACGCCATGGGCACTATTTGGGAATACTCCGCCACAAGTGGCGTGGCACCCGGCCAGATCAAATATTGGGACGGTACCGCTGCCCAACTGCTGGTCTCAGGCACCGGGACCTACACTTGGGCCCAGATTGATAAATCAAGCTCTTCACTGGCCGATCTTGGCGTGCGCTCAGCAAGTGACCTTTCGTCTGGAACACTTAGTGATGCAAGACTTTCTTCGAATGTAGTTTTGAAAAATTCTTCAAATATTTTTAGTGTTGGTGGGCAAGAGGTAAATACAAGTAGTTCAAACCAAGTTGCATTGAAACTTAAAGAATTTACGAGCCAAATCTCAAATATGTTTGAAGTTCGTGATCCCTCAGATTCTGTTCTCTACAGTATTGAAAGCACAGGCACTCCCACAGCCTCCACAGATTTGACAAACATGAGTTATGTCGCAGCGGCAGTAAATGCTGCAGGTGGTTCGTACGTAGCAAAAAGTGGAAGCACAATGACCGGATCCCTCATAGGCCGTCCTTCTTCGTTATTGCCGAATTCGGCGCCATTCAAATTTCAAACGGGTTCTCTCATGAGTGTCTCTGAGTCGGGAGCACTAGAGTATGACGGTACATCACTTTATTTAACTGACTCGAACGGATCAAGACAGGCCCTATCAACTGTAGCCGCGGGAAATTATATTACGGGCCTTACTGGAGACATCACGGCGACGGGGCCCGGTACGGCGAATGCGACGATTGGTGCAAACAAGGTTACAAATTCCATGCTGGCCCAGCAAAATTCGCAAACAATCCTTGGGCGTTTATCACCTGGTACCGGCAATGTTGAAACTCTCACGGCTTCTCAAGTGACGTCACTGTTTGATCCATTTAGTTCTACTTTAAAGGGCCTAGTACCTGCATCGGGTGGTGGCTCAGTTAACTTTTTAAGGGCCGACGGCTCATGGGCTCAACCCACGGGTCTGGGGGATATGCTCTTAGCCACTCCTCAAACAATAACAGGAGCTAAGACATTTGGAACGGCAGGTGATGTTGGTAAGCTCATCATCTCTGGTTCTAACTCGGGGTTTACGATTTTAGACGCATCGTCTGTTGCAAGTGGCGGAACTGTAGTGCTTCCAAACACGGGAACTTTACTTACGACTACTGGAAGCGCAGCTAATCTCACAAACTTTCCGATTTTAAATCAAAACACAACAGGCAATGCTGCCACTGTAACGACAAATGCAAATTTGACAGGGGATGTGACAAGTGTTGGTAATACCACTTCAATTTCATCCCAAAACTCTACTTTTTGGGGAGGCAAGATCACTGACAAAACTGGTTCGGGTCAGGTCGTATTTAATAATTCCCCCACATTAAACTCACCTTTTATTTATGGCAATTTAGGAGTTGGAACTTCAACGCCGGGATACATGGTCGAAATTACCAAAAACGCAAATGCCAGCACGCCAATTTTTGTTCTTAAAAACTTGAACGCAGGGACCAATGTTAAGAATTATTTGGGACTTATTTCTGATAGAGCTAAATCTGGCGGTATTATCTTTGGCGACCAAGATGCGGAAGTTTCAGGTGTTATTAACTATGATCACTTGGCCGATAAATTTGAAATTGGGACAAACGGCAATCTTAGCCAAGTCGTCATAGATTCTAATGGTAATTTGGGTATCGGCACGACGAGTCCGACAGCTCAAATCGAAGTTAATGGACAAATCAAGATCACCGGTGGCGCGCCGGGTGCTGGAAGAGTTCTAACTTCTGACTCTTCAGGTTTAGCGTCTTGGTCTGCGCCAGCAACTCATGGAACTGTCACCAATACATCCGTCGTATCTGCCAATGGGTTTTCGGGGTCTGTGGCAAATTCTAATACGGCTCCTGAAATTACTATCGGCACAACGGTGTCTGGAATTACAAAAGGCGACGGGATATCACTTAGCGCTGCATCACCCGGTGTAGATTATTTGGCAGGAACTTCTTTATTAGAAACAGGATTGCTCAAATCCACTTCGGGTACGGGAGTCCTGACAATTGCGGGGCCCTCAGATTTTCCAATTCTAAATCAAGATACGACGGGGAATGCAGGCACCGTGACTACAAATGCTAATCTTTCAGGCGAAGTCACCAGTGTAGGCAATGCGACCACCGTCACGAACGCTGCCGTATTGTCTAAAGTCCTTAGTGGTTTTAATTCTGGAGCAGGCGCGGTAAATCCTGGTGATTCCATTTTGACTGCAATTCAAAAACTAGATGGTAATATCGCAGGCAAACAAGATTCTGGAAACTTCGTCACGGGATTATCAGGTGACATCTCGGCAAGTGGCCCAGGTTTGGCCTTGGCAACGATTGGTGCAAATAAAATTACAAACTCCATGCTTGCCCAAGAAGCCACGCAAACTTTTTTAGGTAGAGGTTCTGCTGGTATAGGCAATGTAGAAGCTCTTTCATCAAGTCAAGCAACAGCAATTCTTGATCCCTTTAGTTCCTCATTAAAGGGCGTCGTACCCGCATCGGGGGGAGGAACATCAAATTATTTGAGAGCTGATGGAAGCTGGAGTACTCCCACGTTTGGTGATCTTACGGGTGAAGTGACCAGTGTAGGTACGACCACTACGATTTCTTCTCAGAACTCAAGTTTTTGGGCCGATAAGATTTCTGACGAAACGGGCACGGGACTAGTTGTCTTTAACACCTCACCAATTTTGTCTGCACCAACAATAACCAATGTGATTTCAAATTCAGATTTTACCTTGACTCAAAATACGGTTGCACCATTTAAATCTCTAAGTTTAGGGGCCATTTCAAATACTTTGATTTTAAGTTCTGGAAATGTGGGTATTGGCACAACAAATCCGACTGCATCCCTTGAAGTCAATGGTCAAGTCAAAATCAACGGTGGCGCTCCCGGTGTTGGAAGAGTTCTAACTTCAGATGCAACAGGTCTAGCTTCGTGGGTTGAACCAGCACCAATAACTAATGGCACGGTGACTTCTGCTTCCGTCGTATCTGCCAATGGGTTTTCGGGTTTATTTGCGAATTCATCGACGACACCTGCTTTAACAATAGGTACTACTGTAAATGGTTTAGCCAAAGGTAACGGAATT
>JAHFAE010000075.1:6802-14735 GCA_023250675.1 Oligoflexia bacterium
CTACGCCGCGGGAACTTCAGCCTTAGGAACAGGAATTTTAAAGTCCACGACAAGTACAGGTGCTTTGACTATCGCGGCTCAGGCAGATTTTCCAATATTAAATCAAGATACGACCGGGAATGCTGCTACTGTTACAACAAATGCTAATCTTTCTGGCGAAGTCACTAGTATAGGCAATGCGACCACCGTCACGAACGCTGCCGTATTGTCTAAAGTGCTTAGTGGTTTTAATTCTGGGGCAGGCACGGTAAATCCTGGCGATTCAATTTTGGCTGCAATTCAAAAACTAGACGGAAACATTGCGGGTAAACAAAATTCTGGAAACTACATAACTGGCCTCACTGGCGACATCACCGCGAATGGTCCTGGTTCGTCTACGGCAACCATCGGAATAAACAAAGTAACAAACGCCATGTTAGCTCAACAAGCAACTCAAACTTTTTTGGGTAGAAGTTCTGCAGGCACAGGCAATGTAGAAACTCTTTCATCAAGTCAAGCAACGGCTATGCTTGATCCCTTTAGTTCCACATTAAAAGGAGTAGTACCTGCGTCAGGAGGTGGATCTACAAATTACCTCAGAGCCGACGGAACATGGGCACCACCAGGATTTGGAAATCTCAGCGGTGAAGTGACCAGTGTGGGTAGTGCAACGACCATTGCCACTCAGAATTCTAGTTTTTGGGCCGGTAAGATCTCAGATGAAACGGGAACTGGCGTTTTGGTCTTTAACAATTCACCTTCAATAACTTCACCGGTAATAAATAATATTGCACCTAGCACTAATTTTACGTTGACTCAAAATTTAGTTTCGCCGGTGACTTCAGTGGGTGCAGGGGCTGTAGCAAACACACTTTATCTAAGGACAGGGGCGGTTGGCATTGGGACAACGAACCCCGGTGCAGCACTTGAGGTTTCGGGGCAAGTCAAGATCACCGGGGGCGCGCCAGGTGTTGGTAAAGTTCTTTCGTCAGATGCCGTGGGTTTAGCTTCGTGGGTAAATCCGACAAATAGTGGCACGGTGACTTCTACATCTGTTGTTACGGCCAATGGGTTTTCAGGCACTGTTGCCACGGCGACAACAACTCCTGCAATTACAATCAGGACTTCCATCACGGGAGTAATTAAAGGAAATGGAACTGCCATAAGTGCTGCAACTTCGGGCACTGACTATGCGGCAGGGACGTCCGCTCTTGCCACTGGTATTTTGAAATCCACAACTGGCACTGGCGCACTAACCATTGCGGTACCAGCTGATTTTCCGATCTTAAATCAAAACACCACAGGTAATGCAGCTACTGTCACAACAAATGCTAACTTAACAGGTGATGTGACAAGTGTAGGAAACGCCACGGCCATTCCTGCTCAGTCGTCTGCGGTCTGGGCTGGCAGAGTCACAGATGAAACCGGGACAGGAACAATAGTCTTTAGCACCGCGCCTACACTCTTTTCACCGGTAATCACTAACATCGCTCCTGGCAACGATTTCACTATAACTCAAAACACTGTAACACCTTTTAGATCAATTAATGCAGGGGCTTTGGCCAACACACTCGTTGTCAAAGCGGGAGCTGTGGGAATAGGTTCGTCTACTCCTACGGCACGATTGCATCTTCCTGCTTCAACGGCTGCCGCTAGTTCGGCACCGTTAAAAATCACAATAGGCACATTGATGACGGCACCTGAAGCTGGTGCCATTGAGTATGACGGTACTAATTTGTATTACACCAATGCATTAAATTCTAGAAAGACTGTTAACATTGGAGTGAGCAGTCAATGGACCACATCGGGAGCAAATATATTTTATAGTGCGGGCCGAGTTGGTATCGGCACGACAAATCCTACCTTCCAGTTGCAACTATCGACAGACTCGGCAGCAAAGCCGGGAACAACAACATGGACCATTGCTTCTGATGAAAGACTTAAAGATATAAGAGCTCCTTTTACACGAAGTATCGAAGCGTTAGAGCTGTTACATCCCATTTATTTTAATTATAAAACTGATAATCCTCTGGGGTTGCCGTCAGAAAAAGAATATGTGGGAATAAGAGCTCAAGAGGTTCAAAAAGCTGTGCCCGAATCAGTATCTACTGATGCCAAGGGCTATCTAAATGTGAATACCGATGGAGTTATTTGGACAATGGTGAATGCGATTAAGGAGATTTTCTCTAAAACAAATGAGAACGAGCGTAATATCGCTTCTATAAAGGCTGACAGCGAGGAGAAGTCTAAAATAATAAGAGATCAGAACCAAGAAATTCGAGTTTTAAAAGAAGATTATGAGACTATGAGAGCCTGGGCTTGCTCAAATGATCCCAGGCCCTCCTTCTGCAATAAATAGGCGATGAGATCAAATAAAGGTCAAAACCAAACCCCGTTAAACCGCAGTAAAAAACGACGAAATATTTGAGAATAAACTCAAGTCCTGAAGAAGAACGCCGATGGATATAGTAGGCAGCTTAATCTGGGCGTTTTTTTCAGGAGGTACGTTATGTCAATGAAGGTTTTATCCCTTGTGTTCGTGGCAGCAAGTCTCTTTCTAACAAGTCAAGCAAAAGCAAAAAATACTGTTAAACCAAGGGTCGTCGTTATCGATTTTGCCGAAAACGATCTAACCCGCGTTTACCGCATTCCAGCATCAGGAGAAGACAAAAGGGTTCGTGAAGCTAAGATCAGGCACTACGCCAGACTCAATCAGCCGCAGTTTAAGTTTCCTGAGCTTTAAAAAACTGATTTCAATTTTCTGCTTCATTTTCGTTCTCGGCGTCTGAATTCTTTGTAAGCTTTCTTGGCGATGTGACATCTCTATGTACTGCATTCCAACTGAATAAATGAGTCAATTTCTGAAAAACGTAAGACACTTTCATTATCTTTTGAGAAAAGCCAATCTCAAACGGCCGATCTTTGGCCTTCAAAGTTCAATCCTCAAATCAAATATTACTTAATTTCTGAAATTGGCTGCCTTGGCGGAATATCCCGTATCGCTTTCAGTAGAGGCCAATCCCGATTCGAATATTCACAGTTCGGGAGAGTCCCGCCGGATCCGGCGGACACCTCAAATTATCCGAAAGACAATTGAATTGGATTTAGAAGCGGCGTGGATTCTGCAATTCGCTTCTTAAGGAAATATTAAACCTTGTTAAGTACTACCTTATAAGGTTGGTTTGCGACGGCGACGACGGGGTCTTTTTTTTCGCCGAGGTGAATGGGCTGCGGCTTTTTCAATATGACCTTGCTCTAACGCCAAATCAAGTTGAGCGTCCCAGAATTCCAAAATCTCAGGATCCATGGACGCGTCGATATGAGCCAAATCCACCGCAAGTTGGAAGGCTTCTGATTGTATAACGGCTTGCCTTCGTCTTTGGCCCTTTCGCTTGAATTCTTCGGGATTTGAAAAAACACGATGAAGTGCGATAGCTCGCAGAATTTTGCTTAATTCCCAGTTGTGAAGTCCGAGTTGATCTTTAGCTAATTTATTTAATTGATCGTGACGATGAAAATCGCTGGCCCTAATAAATTCGTCAGCCGTCGGTCGATTAGCCCTAAGCCAACCTAATATCATGGTACCAGCAAGAAGTGCTGTATCTGAAGGGTCAATAAGGCGAGAATTAAGCCGACGCAACCGGTCTTCAAAAAGATCCACGTGATCTTCTTTTTCATAAATCTTATGAATTTCAGGCGCAATGGCATGCCATAAATTAAGATCATAGCCTTCGCGAAAAACACGATCGGGATGATTGAGCCTTAATAGTTTTAGATATTCTTCCCGTCGACGAGGCAAAACCGAAAGTGGCAAAGTCGGTGAGCATTCCGACATCTTAAATCGCAATTCAGAATCAATTCGAAAATGAAGTTTATGAGAAAATCTCAACGCCCTCAAAATACGAATGGGATCTTCTTGCAAGCGTTTTTGGGGATCTCCAATCATTCGAATGATGTGGTCATGAATATCTTTTTGGCCATCGACATAGTCAATCACTTTTTCTGAAAGAGGGTCATAAAACACCGCATTGCATGTGAAGTCTCGTCGATTGGCATCTTGTTCGGGAGTTCCAAAAATATTATCGCCAAATGGGACCCCTTCTGGAAATTCGCCCTCATGGGGTTCTCGACGAAAAGTCGCCACTTCGTATTGTTTGTCTTCACGTTTGACTAAAACCAGTCGAAATCTTCTGCCAATGATAAATGCAAAACTTAAAAGACGTTTAACCTCTTGAGGCAGAGCATTGGTCCCAATATCAAAATCTTTGGGCATATGACCAACCATAAGATCTCGAACGCAACCGCCGACGAGGTAAGCTGTAAATCCAGCTCTTTGGAGATGTTTGATCATTCCGATGGCGTGATAATCGATGAAATCACGTTTAAGTTGTGGTTTGCCCGGCTCCGTACTCATATTTAATGCATATTGCCCAATGGAGGCCGCCGTGTCAAAAAATGACTGGAATAAGACCTTGTGATAAGTTTCAATGGATAATATGAAAGCCCTCTCCCCAAGGTTAATATTCACATTGCTTGCAATGGTTACGGCCAATTCAGCAGAAGCCGGTCAGATCGACATCTATGCCGCCGGGGGGATCTCTTATGCCAACCAAGCGGTGGCATCGGTGCCCGCCATCGAAACAACAAGTGAAACCTATTATGCTTATGGTTTGTTGGCTCGATTTGATTTTCCTGGAGACGGTTTTACATTGACCACAGGTGCATTACGCGTCGAATTGGGTTCCCACCAATCGACTTCAAGTGCTCTCTACTTAAGAGACACGGACATTAAGATTCCATATATACAATTTCCATTTGTCATCGACTATTGGCTCAGTGAA
Organism: Oligoflexia bacterium; assembly: GCA_023250675.1. Taxonomy (GTDB): domain Bacteria; phylum Bdellovibrionota; class Bdellovibrionia; order JABDDW01; family JABDDW01; genus JAHFAE01. The sequence continues at coordinate 11,623 of JAHFAE010000075.1, forward strand.
ATGTTTAGTTTTGGAGGGGGAATATACTACGGTTTTGCCAATGGGAATATCAGCGAAAAAGGAACTTACCTCAATAATCCAATCAGTTTGTCGACCTCATTTAATGAAGCAAACTATAAGCAAGACGACTATGGCCTCATCATTCACGGAGGATTTCGCTTACCCATGGGTGGATTTTTTCTTGGAATTGATCTTGATTATGAAACTGGTATAGCCAATGCAAGTTCTTTGGCCAATCAAGTCACTCATAATACGACGTTACTCGCCCTTGGTGTTTTGGGATTTAATCTCTAACCATAAGACTCGGTGTATATTTTTTGTTTGGGAAAGTTTTTAGCCGTCAGCATTTCTTTCACGGATTTAATCATGGCCGGGTTTCCGCAAATATAAAATTCTGTTGGTCTTTCAAGATTGCACTTAGCGATATATTCGGTGACAAAGCCCTTCATTCCTCTCCAATCGGGGGAGTTAGGTTTGTCTAAAACAAAATTGATTTCAAGGCGAGGCAGCTTCTTTTTAACTTCTTCTAATTCTTTAGCGTAGAAGATTTCTGATTCATTCCAAACACCCATAAAAATTTTAAAATCCACATTGGTCATATTCATGCACTTTGATGTGAGCATGCTGTACAAGGGGGCAAGACCCGTGCTTGTGGCCACGTGGATCACTTGCTCTGCTGGCGGCTCTCTAAATAAAAACTTACCGAATGGACCTGTAAACGTAATTTCTTCTCCACCTTTTAAAGTCTTCACCCAACCCGAAGCCAAACCCAAATCGTAATATTTAATAACAAGGCGATACTCGGATTTGACCAAGTCAGAAGATGCCACGGAGTAAGCTCTTTGCGCTAACTTGCCTGGATTTGCGGGGTCGGGAATATGCAACATAACAAACTGGCCCGCCTTAAACTCAAAAGTATTTGGTCCCATGGGCTTCAAATAGAGCTCACGAACACTGGGCGTTATATCGACGATCTTGGTGAGTTTTGCATTGAGCAGGTTCGGTAGTGCCATGTCCAGATATTCCTCGTAGAGTAAAGTTTTTACGTAGATCTCTCTTATAATGGCGGTGACGACCGCTAACTGTCAATAGACCAGCAGGAGAACCCTTGCGACGCGATCAGTTAAAAAAATATTCTAATACTTTTGGACTTGTGAAAATGACTACGGGTGCTAAATTGCACCCGATGAAGTTAGAAAAGCTTGAAGACTACGAAAAATTACCAGAAGACGAGTTAGTTTCTCGAATCAAAAACCTAAAAAGCCTGATGGGTTCAGACCTGGTAATTTTGGGTCACCATTATCAGCGGCCTAAAATCACATCATTAAGCGATTTTGTTGGGGATAGTTTTGGATTAAGCGATAAGGCTTCAAAATCCTCTGGTAAGAACATCGTTTTTTGCGGTGTAAGGTTTATGGCTGAAAGCGCTGCTATTCTTTGTCAGCCGAATCAAAAAGTTTATCATCCCGATCCTGACGCTGGTTGCCCAATGGCTGATATGGCAAATATGAAGCAGGTGACAGAGGCGTGGGAGAAAATCACACTCGCTCAAAATAGTTCGGACAAAAAAGTGATCCCGGTAACCTATATGAACTCCACAGCCGATCTCAAAGCTTTTTGTGGTGAACGAGAAGGAATTGTTTGCACTTCATCTAATGCCCAAAAAACATTTGAGTGGGCTTTTCAAAAAAGTAGCAAAATATTCTTTTTTCCCGACGAGCATTTGGGACGAAACACAGGTAAAAAACTGGGCATTGATTTAGATCAAATGATTCTTTGGGATCCCGCCAAACCCCACGGCGGTACGACGCCTGATCAGGTTCGGCAATCTAAAGTAATTCTGTGGGCCGGCCATTGTCCGGTGCATATGGAATTCAAAGCTCGCGACATTAAACATGTGAGAAAATATTTCCCCAATTGTAAAGTCATTGTTCATCCCGAATGCGATAAGGAAACCGTAGACCTCGCCGATGCTTCAGGCAGCACCGACTTCATTGTCAAATACGTCGCCGCCCAGCCCCCAAAATCAACGACATTTGTGGGTACTGAGGTAAACTTAGTCACTCGATTGCAGGCCAAGTATCCTGACCGGCGGGTTTTTAAGCTTCAAAGAAGCCTTTGTCTTACGATGTATCAGATAAATTTATCTAATCTTTGCTACACCATAGACCATCTAGACCAACTAGAAACCGTAGAGCTTTCAGAGGCAGTCAAGTCAAATGCCCGTGTGGCGCTTGACCGAATGTTGAATCTTTCCTGAATCTTTTCTTGCATTTATGCGCCCAGGCGAATAGCAATAGAAGATGAAATCATCATGAAGTTCTCCGAGTTCGAATTAAGACCAGAAGTCAGTGAGGCCATAGCAGAGGTTGGTTATACCGACTGCACGCCTATTCAAGAAGCCGTAATTCCTGCCGTTTTAAATGGTAAAGATGTTTCGGGTTTAGCCCAAACGGGCACCGGCAAGACGGCGGCCTTCGTCATTCCTCTTATCGAAAGAATTGTCCGTCTTCGAGCAGGCGAAACGGGCGATCGGGTTCCTAAAAATTGGAAGAAAAATACCTATGTTTTGGTATTGGTGCCCACCCGAGAACTTGCCGCACAAGTCGAAGCCGCCATCAGTCAATTTGGTAAAAAAGTAGGAATGCGAAGTACTGTCATCGTCGGGGGAAGTACCTACGATACTCAGAAAAAGGCCTTGCGCGAGGGGGTGGAATTTGTCGTAGGAACTCCTGGACGACTTTTAGACCTCTACAAGTCCCATGATTTAGATCTCAACGGAGTGGGAGCTATCGTCTTTGATGAAGCCGATCGCATGTTTGACATGGGGTTTAAAGACGACATGAAGTTTATCTTGCGTCGGGTTCCTCGGGAACGGCAATTCTTGTTATTTAGTGCAACGTTGAACTTTGATGTTTTAAATACCTCTTACCAATTTGGTGCAGAACCCATTGAATTTAATGTCAGTCGAGACTCTGTTACGGCTGAAGGAATAGACCACGAAATTTTGCACGTGGGCCAAGAAGACAAACCCATGTTCCTTTTGTCAGTTCTAAAAAAATATTCTCCACTTCAGTGCATGGTTTTTAGCAATTTCAAACATCACGTCTCTC
>JAHFAE010000076.1:0-5807 GCA_023250675.1 Oligoflexia bacterium
AGCGCGCCTTGCTGCATCACAAGCCAAATTTATCTGATCAAATTTGTAGAAACACTCAATGACAGTCTCTTTAATGTCTGCTGGACTTTTTTTATCAATAGAACCATTTCCATTAATGGGTTTGACGAATTCCCCATTGATGAAATCACCGAGAAACGGAATTTGGTCAAATCTCTTCAAAGGCATCTAAATAGTTCCTTCAGACAATGGTGTAAGATATATTTTATCACCACTGGCCACATCTAAAAGAGATTTTGTTGTTTCAGGGACGACGACCTTTCCGTTTTTAAGTTCAAAATAACTGGTACAGCCTCTAAATCCATCGGCATGGTCTAGGCCAACCAACGCCAATGTATTAAAGATGCCAATCTTGCCGTCACTCAACTCATATTGTTTCGTCTTCTTGACTAAAGTTATGTCTTTAAGAGCAACCCCATAGTGGGGACCACCATCAAAAGGATCAATTTGGTTTAAATATTTAAATCCTATGGATTCGAGCAAGTGCTTGGCCGGCATCGTCGATAAGCCGACTCGACCTATGACATATCTAGCTTTGGCGTCTAAGACACAAGTATAAATGTCCTCTTCGGGAAAAAGGTTTTTAATAAATTCCTTATTTTGGCTAGAAAGGTAGTCGGCCTCCATATAAGGCAAACCCGTGAATTTTCTACCCAGAGCCTCCCAAAACTCACTTCGACCGTCGGGACTTAGAGGAGGTGCTAGTTCACATAATATTCGATCTTCAAATCGTTGCCTATGCATGGCCATATAAAGAAAACGAATGAGGCTAATTTGTTTGCCTACTTTTTCTGGCCGGCCTCGATAGTGATCAGCGACGAGTAAGCCCCCAATCTCAGTCGGGCCGTCAGAATCATAACTGAGTTTGAGCACTTGATGAATAAAGCCAATGCCTAATTCTTTAGAATATCTTTCTTTTTTTTTAACATCAAAGTAAGTATGCGGAAATTCTTCTGTGCCATGCTTTGCGAGAATAAGAGATGTCCCAATGACTTTCTTTTTTTCGATGTCTTCAATGACAAAAAAATACTCACTCTCTTCTAGAGAGGCGGATTCTCCTCTAAACGACTTATCACTGGCTTTGATTTTTTCACCAATAATTCTTTCGTCAGGAGGAAGATTTAAAAGTGAAAAAGTATCGGCAAGCTCAAAAATAGTTTGAAGGTCTTTTGCCCTCACTTCTCTAAGCAAAAAATTCACAGGCAAAATCTCTTGAAGGCGTGACCGTAAAAATCGACGGCTTTTTCAAGCTGCTTTAGACTATTATGTTCGTTGGCCGTGTGACTATTACCGAGACTCACTCCTGGTCCGAAAACGATGCAATCAATTCCGTATTTGCGATACACGCTGCTCTCTGTTCCGCCTGCCTTGGCGATGGGCTTATCTTGTAACTTCATTTGCTTTGAAATTTCCTGAGCACCCAAGACAAGAGGGGATTCAAGAGAAGTCAACGCAGAATAAGAAATTCGCTCAACTATGCAACGAACCCCAAGAATTGTTGCGACACGCCCAAGGTGACTCAACCAGTCTTGAATTTGCTTATCAGTAATGTTTGGAGGCATTCGAAGGCTCACTTTCACTTTTAAGCCTTCTTCGTTTGTCTTTAAAACACCCACATTCAACGTGGGGTAGGGCGGAAAAACAGAGGGATCTTCGAAATTTAGGAATTCTCTTTCAAGCTTTTGAAACTCTCGAACAAGTTTTACAAGTTTTGATCCAATTGATGAAGAAAAAGTCACCACGCCATCGACTTCAACATGGGCGTCGGCAGGTACTGTGTTAACAACTGAACCACCCCTGGCTTCTAAAATGGCAATTCCCTCAGGAAGTTTCGCCAAGTACTCGATAAGTTTTAATATGGCATTCTCCCCCAATTGGGGAGTGCTTGAATGAACAGCCTTACCGTGAAAAACTTTTTCTTGGGTCGTTGCCGAAGGTGAGGTTTTTTGATTTTCTAGATATGATAATTCTTCTTGGCTAAAGGGAATTAAGAATTCAGTTACAATATAGCCATTATTAGCATGCACGATTTTTAATTCACTAGGTTCGCCGATGATGGCCATTTTTGATTTGACTGCTTTTGATTCCATAAGAAGGTGAGCGCCATGCATTCCGATTTCTTCACCAAAAGTCCCGACGAGGACAAACGGTTTTTTCTGGCTTAATTTCGTAAAATCTTTAAGCGCTCGAAACTTGCATAAAAAATCTAATTTCACATCAGCAGAACCAAGGCCGTAGATAAGATCCCCCTCCACGGTGGCAGCAAACGGATTATTGTCAGTCTTTGTCCAATAGCCCATGGGGCCCGGCTCGACAGTGTCGAGATGGGTCTGAAAAATGACCTCTTCGGTAGACGCAGATTTCACACTGGGACGAGCTAATAAATTAAATTGTCTTTTTCCGTCTAGAGTTCCCTCTTGCATTTTGACTTTAAAACCTGATTGCTCACAGAGATCGGCACAAAATTTTGCCACCTCTTCGTTCCCCATTGCCGGGGTTGAGTCTATTCCAATGATTTTTTTACAGAGATCTAAGAAGTCCAAAGCTATTTCATCTCCCCTACTTCAATGAGAGATTTTTCTAAAATCAATTTTGCTTCTTCAATGTGTTTGTCTTCTAACACAAGAGGCAAAAGAAATCGAACTCGGTATGGCCCATGACCGCATGTAAATGCGATAAGACCGTTTTGATATAAAACCTGAAGGAGTTTAGCTACTTTTTCTTTGTTTCCTTCAAAAGGTGTCATGGCAACCATGAGACCCAAACCACCCACTTCTTGAATTATTTTTTTGCAAGATCCATTTTTTAGCTCTTCGATCATGCTGACGAATTTTTTGTGAATTTGATGTATTTTCCCTTCGGGACCCACCAGTGGTTTTTGCCCATCAAGACCCAAGAGCATTTTTATTGTTTGAATTCCAACTGCCATTGACACAGTGGATGCCGTAAAGGTTCCAGCAATGAGACCTGGTTTTGGATTATATTCTTCAGTATAAAGGACCGCACCACACTGAGCGGTTTTCGCTAGAGTTACAATATCAATATATTCACCCAAGCCTAATGTCTCAAAAGCAAAAAGTTCTCCCGTTCTTGAAAAAGTTTGAATTTCGTCAGCCCAAAGGGCGATCTTGTTCATTTTGCAAATATCAAGGAGCGCCTTAAAATATTCTGGGGGCGCGAGATTGAATCCGCCCTCTCCTTGTAGAAGCTCAAAAACAAAACATGCAATATTACCTGGATTTTCACCAATATGTTTTTGCAAAATAGAAACTGTTTTTTGAATAGATTGAGGGTCTTTCTTATCAAAGAAAGGTAAATACAAAACTTCATTGTAACGAGGAAGCCCTACTCTGTATTCAGCATTGTCTGTGATTTCAGCCATCAATGTAGATCGGCCTGCAAAACAATTCTCCATTGCAATTATCTTTCGGGCTGGAGAATTTTTCTGTCGTGCTATTTTTAAAGCATTTTCATTAACGATGGTCCCACAGGTACCGATCCAACCCTTTTTTAATCGCGACTTTTTACCTGCCGCTTCTATTAAAATATCGAGGAGTTCTCCGTACTCTTGATTGGGCTGCAAGTTTCCCTGCATTACCACATCTTGAAGTGAGCCACGAATTGCAGCTCTTATGAGCTCGGGGTGCCCGTGGCCGAAAAGTTGAATTCCTATTCCATTTATAAGATCAAGTTTTACGGAGCCGTCATTGAGCTCAACATAGGGACCATTCCCCATTCCGCTGCCGAGGTAAGGATAATATAAATTTCTTCCACGAATGGTTTGCAGATGGTTGAGATAAGTTTTGTACGGCTCGGGGTCGTTGGCAGATTTGACCTTGTCTAGGGATTTTTGAGCATTTTTGAGCTCCCCTACAAGTGCTTCAATTTGTTCTTTAAGGCGCGTTGAGCCAAAGAATTTTTCGGAGTTCGTCGACATATTCATCCTCAAATTTTCATGGTATCTCGGCTTTAGGGGATTGCCAACCCTCAAGCCAGAGCATAAACTTTTTAATATGTTTAAAGGTAACCTTAAATGCCTTATCATTCTGGGAATTTTGGTGACAAGCTTATTCCTACCTACAAGCTTGTCGGCCAAATCTGATCCCCTTTTGGAAGAAGGCGTTAATGCATTTCAGCAGGGACGATGGGAAGTTGCTCGTGAAAAGTTTCTCAAACTTTCCGAAGAGGGACCTTGGAAGTTTGCCGCATTATATAATTTAGGAAATACCGCTTTGCGTCAGAAGCATTTTGGTGAGGCTCTGGGTTTTTATAAACGAGCTCAAGCCCTCAATCCCCATGACGGCGATCTTTTAGCAAATATAAAATTTGTCGTAGATTCCTCGGGTTTTCAAAGCATGGCTTCAAACAAAGGAAATCTTGAACTCTTTCGTCGCGAAGTGCTGAATCGATTTACGTTTGATGAATTTCTCGGGGCCTTTTTACTTTTATCAATTTTCTTTTTAGGTGCACTCTTTAAATATTTAAAAATAGCAAGGCTTGTCGAAGGTCGACCACCATTGAATGCATTTTTACCTATCTCCGCTATATTATTTTTGAGCTGTTTTATAATGGCTTCTCTTAAATTAGTGGACACTTATTCAGACCGGGGAACCATTATTATTGCCAAAGAAGATTTAAGAAGTGGCCCTAATAACCAAAATGCTTCTCTCTTAGAGTTGTCAGAAGGACTAGAAGTCAAAGTCATTGACGACTCAAACGGATGGAGGCAGGTGACCTACCCCAACGGAGTCACAGGCTGGATACCTGAGTCATCTATCATGATTACCTCGGGCTGGGGTCCCTGGTGAATTTTCTATGGGATAATATTTTTAAACGCCTTGAGCGGGCTCAAGACATCAACAGTATTATTGCCAACAATATTTTGTTTCGAAATCTATCAAAGCGCGAAACTAAGTTTATTGAAAACATTATCCATATTCGAAAATTTCGCTCGGGCGAAACTATTTTTCGCCAAAACGAAAGTGGCGTGGGCATGTACATCATTGTGAAGGGCAGTGTCGACATTAGCGTAATCGATGAAGTACTGATGGAACGAAACAAAGAAAAAGACATTGTAGTAACCCGCCTTGAGCCCGGTGATTTTTTTGGAGAACTCTCCTTGGTTGAAGAGATCAGCCGCCGCTCAGCCACAGCCACAGCTGCCGAAGACACAGTGCTCATCGGGTTTTTTAAACCCGATCTTTTGGAAATTCTTGAGCGAAGCCCCACTACGGGGGTTAAAGTTGTTTTTCGCTTGGCAGAAGTTCTGGGTCGCAGACTTAAAGAAACGACTGAAAAAATCACACAGTTGAAAAAAGAAATTCGCTTGCTCGCCGAACTTCAAGAGGAACAAATTGCTGACACCCGAACAACTCAGACAGAAAATCGTTAGTCGCGAACGAAAGATCAAGCTGATAATCGTTCTTGTCATTTTGATTTCATCTCTTGTCATTCTTGTGGCCATACCCGGAATGATGACCACTTCGCTTTTAGCCTTTGTTGTCACTTATTTATTTAAGCCCGTAGTTAATTATTTTGAAAGGCGAAGGATCAGTCGAACGTGGGCCATTATTTTTCCTTTTCTTATTACAGGCACGATCATAGGTGGAGTTTCTGGTTACTTCGTACCCAGAATAGTTGAGCAAGCTTCAAATCTTCAAACAGAGCTTCCCAGATATGTAAAAGGAATTTCTGACATAACAAAAATACACACACGAAAACTTAACAACACATTGGCGCCCTTTATTAAAGTCGACCTTGCAGAACAGAGTGCAAATTGGATTCAAAAT
>JAHFAE010000076.1:5849-14614 GCA_023250675.1 Oligoflexia bacterium
GGCGCGTTTCTCAACAATATTCCCAATTGGATCACTCAGCTTTTAACCACAATGCTCTTAGCTCCATTTTTCGCATTTTTTATGTTGCGAGATGGGCGACGTATTCTTCGACAATTACTAAACTTTGTCCCCAATAATCTCTTTGAAATGGCTTTAAATATTCTTTATCAAATCAATATGCAGCTGGGAGATTTCATTAGGGCTCGACTGCTTGAGTCGCTCATCGTCGGCGGCGTCGTTTGGACCGGGCTCTACCTTATCGATTTTCCTTACGCGACTCTTCTTGCTGCTTTTGCCGGAGTCACCAATCTTATTCCCTATGTGGGACCCATTATCGGGTCAATCCCCGGCATCATCGTGGCCATCGTCAATCAAGACTCCTCATCGGCTGTGGCCTTGGTTGGAAGCATTTATTTTATCGCCCAAATCGTAGATATGCTCATTATTATTCCATTCGTGGTCGCTCGAATCGTGGATCTCCATCCCATAACCGTAGTCATTGTGATCATTATTGGAAGCCAGGTTATGGGGGTTTTAGGAATGATTATTTCGGTCCCCGTGGCAAGTGTCATTAAATTAACTTTCACAGAGTTCTACAACCATCTAGTAGACTTTCGTAGCTAGTTTTCGTACACTGATTACCACAAATGCGCGTAAAGTATTGGGTTCTGATTATTCTTATTTTGGCTGGCATTGCCGGCAACGGATGCTCCAGTGGCTCTTTGGCCGAGAGTAATTCAGCTGAAGCTGCGTTTAAGGCCGCTCAAGAATTTGAAGATGATGAAAGATTTGAAGAAGCCATTACAAAATTTAACGAGGTAAAAAATAAACATCCCTATAGTAAATTTGCCGTGGAAGCTGAACTTCATATAGCTGACATTCATTACAAACGTGAAGCCTTTATTGAAGCTCAAACAGCTTATCAATTATTTAAAGATTTTCACCCCAAGAATCCTAAGATCGACTACGCTACCTTTCGGCTTGCTATGAGTTTTTATAATCAGCTTCCCTCTACATCAGATCGCGATTTGAGTCCCGCCTATAAGGCCATTCAATATTTTAATGAAGTTTTGAATTCATTTTCTACTTCGCAGTATGTCAAAGAAGCTACCGAGAAAAAAAATGACAGCTTGCGGATGTTGGCAGAAAAAGAAATGTATATTGCCCATTACTATTTTATCCGCGACCAATATGACTCTGCATTAAGACGATATGCGGGATTACTTGTGAAGTATCCCAATCGAGGATTTGATGAAGAGGCCCTTTATAAGGCTGGGGTTAGTGCCTACGAGTCAGATAGTAAAGACCGTGGAGAAAAATATCTTAAAGAACTTATAAATCGTTTTCCAAATGGGGATTGGACCAGCAAGGCCCACCGGGCTATGGATAAATATGGCAATCGTTGACGAGAAAGAATTACTTGACGTTGCTCGCGAAAAATTTAGAAACGGCGAGATGGCTACAGCCGAAAGGCTTTTACAGCAACTCATTCTATTGAATAATAAAATTCCAGAAGCTTTTCATATGATGGCGACAATTTATTATGACCAAGGTAAATTCACCCGAGCCATTCAAACTTTTAAACGCGCTCTAGAAATAGACCCGGGGTTTACTGACGCAAGCGTTGGTCTTTCTATTATTTATAATGATTTAGGAAAGTATGAAGAGGGCCGCGGTGTTTTTGAAGAAGCCCAACGAATTCTAGAAAGTAATAAAATAAAGGGTGATCCCTACATTGAAGAACGGCTCGCAGGCAAGCATTTGGAACTGGGGGATTTATATTTTCAGTATCATCGCTACGACGATTCGTTGGAACAGTATTATAAGGCGCTCAATCTGACTTCCCGCAAACCAGATGTACAAATGAAAGCTGTTGAAGTTTATTTAAGAAAAAATCAAGCTGCTAAGGCCGTAAAAGAATTAAAAAAAGTTATCGATTATTATCCTGCCTATTTGCCGGCACGACTTAAGCTGGGTGTTATTTATTATAATTCAAATCGTGTGGTTGAAGCTATTCAGGAGTGGGAGTCTATTTTATCTCGAGACCCCCAACATAACAGCGCTTTAAACTATCTCAAGCTTGCCCAAGAAGTCGGAGTTACGAGCCTCTAATGGAGCAAAGTCTTGCCTCGATTTAGAGATAAAGCCCTCCCCTTTATTTCAGAAAAAGAAATCTCAGAAATTTGCATACGTTTAGGCTTACAGATTTCTAACGATTATACTGGAAAAGAACTCATTGCCCTTGTGATATTAAAGGGAAGTATCGTTTTTGCGGCCGATTTAGTAAGACAAATTAGTTTGCCCTTAAAAATTGATTTTGTTCGCCTTTCTAGTTACGGACATGGGACCGAGAGTTCGGGTACTGTTCGTATAATCAAAGATATAAGTATGAATATTACAGGCAAGAATGTGCTGATTATAGAGGACATTCTTGATACGGGCCACACACTCACTCTTTTTACTAATCATCTTAAGGCCTCTAAACCAGAGTCAGTTAAAATTTGTACATTGCTGGACAAGCCAAGTCGGCGCAAAACTTTTATTAAGGCTGATTATTGCGGCAAGACGATCGAAGACCGGTTTGTTGTTGGGTACGGGCTTGATGTGGATGAGAAATGCCGCAATTACCGAGATATTCTTTATTTAAAATCGTGAACGAACTTTTTGATTTATCTATAAATTCTATTGCCGCCGGTCTCGTTTTTGGAATATTTGGAATTTACATATTTCGAATGGGAAAACGAGATTTCAACTATCTCCAAGTCTTCATCGGTTTAGCATTGATGATTTATCCTTATTTCGTTAGCCATAACATTCTCATTTGGTTGGTTGGGATTATCTTGACTGTGTGGGGATATAAAAGTGGATAGTCTTTTGATATCAAAATAAAAACCCGGGGCATTTCACCCCGGGCCAGCTTCAAGAGAAGCTTAAGAATCTTTGCAACATTTGCACTTACCTTTTCCGAAACTGCTTTTCAAACCGATAAGTAACAATAATACGGGCCATGCTATCGAAACAATTTGCTCACTGATCACACCTAAACGACCCAATAAAAAGTCTAAACCCAAAAGAGCAATGAGAATTCCATTAAAATTGTGGCAAAAACAGCCGCACTTTTTTTCTGAATTTTCCATAGTTGCCTCCTGAGTTTGATGAAAGCACATCTCACACAAGAGATCTACAATTTGCCAATTGTTACTAGACCAAAGTATAGTATGATCCTGGCTCGTCAGATAGGCCTCCATGCCCCTCTTAAAATCAACGTCGGCGCGAGCCGTTTACTTCAGTTTGGGCTTGATTAACTTGGTCGACGACGTCATCTAATGCGGCGGCGATTGCTCCTACGCCTTGGCCCGCACTGGCTGTATTGGCGAGAGCACTGTCTAAAATGGCGTGCATTTTATTGAGCGAATCAGTGATACCGGGACTGCAATGGCCTTGGCAAACCATGGCCATGGCCCGCTCAAATTCTCTTTGGTAGTCGTTTCGAATAAGACTCTCTGCCTTGCCAATGGCACGAGAAACGCGAGTTGATTCTAATTTCGCCGCTCGCGCGACAGAATTAATACTTGCGGCAAATTGGGGGGGGCGAGAAGGTGATTGTTGAAAGGCTAATGCCGAACTCGTAATAATTATGGCCCCAGCAAATATTGTTAATTTTTGAATTATTTTCCTCATTGTTTCTCCCTTTTAATTGGCTTAAGGCCACCAGAGGCCTAGCACTACAATATGAGAACTTGAGCAAAGTTGCGGCCACGGTGGGGAGCAATGAATTTAATTTGAAGGAATTTTATGTGCCTTTTGACACCAAATAGATTTTGAGGTGGGGAAATTGCGACTCCGGTTTTGAAATAGTTTGAAATCAATGCAGTCCTGCAGTTGGCGACTATTGAATCCCATTCTCTTCAATCCCAATTCGAAAATTGAGCCACTCGAAAAAGTGAGTTTTAAACCCCGTGGTAAGGTTTCGGCGATGTGAGCATTCGCTCAAAGCAGAAACGTTTTTTTATCACAAATTTTCTAGAGCCATTTCAAACGAAGATGTCCGAATCAAAATCTTCAGCTTTCTGAACTTATTGACCAACTCTGTGACCTGGGACTTGAGAAGTGGGACAAGGGTTTGCCCGCGCCAGCGCAAGGATGAAATGCACCTTCACCTAAACACCCACAATTCAAAGCCTGAGTGAAAAGAGACGTTGGGAGGAGACGCCGCCAATATTCTTAGGCTCTAATGTCGATACTGCAATCAAAGGGAAACCATAGAGGCATTAGGAATAGACCACATAAATAAATACTTAAATGACAACGGCGATCACAGAAAATTTGCCACGAAAAGTAATGAGAAACCGATAGACAATTGATAATACGGTACAATGGTTAAAGTCTGAAAGTCTCAGCTATCTCGCTATAAGAATGAGCTAAAAACAATTTAGGGCACCGAATGAAGTCCCGATTTTGAAATTCCCTTTGCAATTAAAGAGATCTGGAGCTTCGAAGTCGGTCGAGACTTTTTGAAAATCTCATTTTTCCGTAAAAAAGCTTCGCGATACAAGGCTCGATTTTTTCAGAAGTGCAGGGAAATTTAGAACGATTTCTTAATTTTGCTCCTTCGGCCGAGTTGAGCATCCTTTCGATACTTACGCTATCGGAGTCCCAGAACTTCCTGCCGATCTTCACCTTGAAAGACGAAGTCAAATGGCCATATCTTAACTGCTGCGCAGGCTCTTGGAAAATTCTCTTAGGTCGTGAGGAATACCTATTCCTCACTTTGAGGAATAATCTGTTGCCAGGTGAGATTTTCTCGACTACTTCTGTCAAAAAGGAATGAACTAAGTGAATTTACAGCACTTGAAAAATTCAAACTTGCTCTCTCCGAGAGAGGACCTAGTGGTTTCTCGGCTTAAAAAGGAGTTTGCAAAAAGGGTTCAGAAGAACCCGCGCCTATCTCTTCGCGCTTTTGCACTTTCACTCGGAATAGATCAGTCACATCTTTCGAAAATTTTGGCAAAACGAGTAAAGTTAAGCGAGAAAATGATATTTCATCTTTCTTCCGGGCTAGGGATTAAACCTCTCGAACTCGACAATACTTCGGGTGGAAGCTTTGAATTCATTGAGGATGAAAAATTTGAATTCATTTCGGATTGGATTCACTTCGCTATTCTTGAGCTGATGAAGACAAAAGGTTTCCGGTACGATTTGAAATGGATGGCCAAGAGGATCGGTGTGAATGAAAATGCGATCAAGGTTGCCGTTGAGCGCCTAATAAAACTTGGCGTTCTAAAACAAGTAAAAAAAGGACATCTTACCTTTACGCATAAGAACCTTGAATGGAATAACACTGCTAAGACCTCCTATGCTCGCAAAATGCTCCAAAAAGAACTATTAAAAAAATCTATCGAATGTATCGATGCAGTTGATATTCAACTTAGAGAAAACTCAAGTCTCACCGTCGCGCTGCCGGTAGATTTAATTCCCGAACTGAAGAGGGAAATCATAAAGTTCAAAAACAAAATTAATGACATATGTGAATCGCACAACTCGTGTGACGAAGTTTACCAACTTTGTATTTCACTGTTTCCGATCACTGATTTGAAGGGGTTATCATGATTAAAAAAATCACTGCAATTTGGATTCTGCTTTTGATCTCAATGCTTGCTCCATACGCCAACGCAGGGCAAAGCGGGAACGGTGGAGATGTGGTTGTTTGTATAGCCGACGGAAGAATCCAATCCGTACAATTTCTCGACCTTTATGAGGCAAAAACGCTTCGCAAAATACAATACAATTTGGGAGACAAAAATTTGTCGGTTCAGGCAAAAATTGAACTTGCGCTGACTCGACTGCACTTGTTTTCTCCTGTAAGGGGTGAAACTTATTTAGCTCAGTCTGAGGCATTTTTTGGCGAAGCTCTTTTCTTGAAAGGTGTAAAGCTCGACGATGTTCCCGACGCGGGCTACCTGGCGCTTCCCGTAGGGTGCAATATCGAGCAGATTGTGATCCAACAAGAGCCGCGATTTCCAGGAGACCCTCGATATACTGTGAGCCAGGACCTGTGGGACTTTCTAGATAATGATTCTAAGGCTGCACTGATTTTACATGAAGTTATTTATCGCGAGGCTATTTCTTACGGACACACCTACTCGATAGCTACTCGGTATTTCAATTCACTCATTTTTGGAGACCAGCTGAAGAACCTCACTATGAAGGGATTTGTCGACCGACTCTATATGCTGCCGTTTACTCAAACAGACTTTAATGGCATTCAAATTACTATTGCTGTTTGCGAGCCACTTCCAAAGGGAACTTGGAACTGCAACCACGCAAAGATTGGTTGGCCTACGTTTTATCCTTCTGGCAATCTAAAGGAATTCCAAAGAGATCATTCGCCAGATGCGAAAGCGTACCATAAATTTCGTGTTGGACGCTATGATGTGAATGGCGACTGGTCACCGTCGTATCAGAAATATACTGATGGGGGATTCACGGGATATATCGTTGAAGTTTTTTATGATCTGCCCAAACTAACTATTCAGAGAATTCAGCTACATTATCCGCTCATGTTTTCTGATGGAAAATCGGAGTTTCAGCTCGACCAAGCTAACTTTGATGAACAAGGATACATTATCAAATGATCTATTCAAAATTTTTGCTCATCTTTCCTTTTTTTTGTTTGCTGGCTTGTAATGCCCAGGAGACTGATCCTTCAAATCCTATTTCAGTCTTTCAATGTGGTCGAACTTATGAAGCCGTTCTAAAAGGACAAATTGATCCACATCATGGATACGACGTCGAGAAAAAAGAGAATGCCGATGCTCCAGAACTGTTTAATTATGGTGGCGAGTTTGGGATCATTACAGACGTAGGGATTTATTATCGCAATTTAGATGGATCTGAGAAGAAAACAATTCCTGCGGACCTTCGCTGGTACGAACAGATGATTGTGTGTGGAAGGGGTGAAGTTTATTCAGAGGCAGGCATACGATCAGGTGAGAAAGCCTTTTGTAAACGAGCCATGCGCTCCATCTTAAGCTGGGCTTCGTGCTTTTGCTGGCTGATGACATATTCTTTTCTAAGTTTCTCTTGCCGTTGTTCTAAAGCTTTTTGTTCTCTCTCATACTGGGCCTCTGCTTTTGAATCATCGCGAATAGGCTTTTTACTTTCTTCAATGACGAATTGAACGCGAGCCCTCTCATAAGCGGCTTCTTCGGCTTTACGTTGTTTTCTGCAATTAATATAGGCCACTTCTTCTAATTTTTTTTGACGTTCGCGATCTTTGACGTACTTTAAGAAACCGGGGTCTTCTTCAGCTCTAATAATATCTTCGATATCGATTTGAGAAGATTCGTAAAAATGCTTACGATTAACCGCACCTTTGGCTTTAACGACTTCTGCTCTAGCCAAACCGGCCACGAAAAATGCGATTAAAACGAGTGCAGACGCTTTCATAACTATTTATCGACTAGTTGATTGTAAAAATTGATACTGGTCCATTGTCTGTCAGATAACTTACCACCTCGGTTTTAAAGGGTAATGGCGTTGGAAGATTGTCAGAGGCATTTCGCAAGCTATTTACTGCTTTGAGCCAAAACGAATGTCCTTAATCTAGCTGATGAATTTGTAGATCCGTCAATGACTTCAACAACATCCCATGGTAGTAGAAAGGTACAGTTTATGGCCAAAAATTCCGGGCCACTGTAACTCAATATAAAGAATATTCCCTTTTAAAGGTTTCTTCGCTTTTGAAAACGCGCTTTTGTTTAAACTGGCCCTTGTCCAAATTTTTTATTCTATAGGCCTTAAAAATTTCTGGTGGCAATTCTTGAATTTCGAGGGGGCCATAAATCATGTTGTTCATGCGCATTTCTTTGTAACTTGGATTTCTCTCGCCGAGCTTCTCGTCGAGAAGCTGACTCATGCTTCGAAGATCTTTCACCGTATGCGCCGGTAAACCACAAACTAAATTATGGGGACGACCCTCTTTGGGCCAAAATACAAATTCTGGAATGGGGACTTTAATTAATTCAGAAACCTTTGAAATAGCGCTTTGAAGTTGAAGAAGATTTAGTTTCTCCGTGGCAAGAGAGATTTCATCTTTATCACGACCCGCGATTTTAAATGTCAATGGATTTACTGAAGTGATTTCGACCCAATCGCCAATGCGATAATTGATTAAGCCCCCTGGAGTTGTAATCAGAATGGCATAGCGCCTGCCCGCCTCAAGTTCATGAAGCTGGAGCAAGGGTCCATTATCATTTTCAAGAAATTGATAGAAATTTTCAAATGGATTGAAAACCATTCCCGGCCAATTTCGATCATAGGTGTGGCCCACCTGCGCCTCCGTAGCAGCGTACATCTCCCAATAGCTAATTGGGTTATCTGGTGTCGCACCCCAAAGAGAATCAAATCGCTTTTTATCCCCCGAACTCAAACCAACCCCACTGTAAAGTAGCCCCCTGAAGGAGGGCCAAAGTTCTCGAATATTTTCTACTCCAAACTTTATCAAAGCACGCTCGGTAAATGTTAAAGCCAGTGCAGGAATCGACCCAATGCTGTCGACTTTTTGTCGATGAGCTTGGTCTAAAACTTTGTCCATTTTTTCTTCCCAAGTAGGCAACATAAGAATATCTCTTGAGGGCAAAACTCTGGTTCGATACCAAAATGGAGCACGCGATGCCATGAATCCAGAAATAAAACCTTCTGGCAAACCACCAGGTGTGATGCCTAGGAGCGGCCTTGCAGTGAGCACCAGCAACTTACCTTGA
>JAHFAE010000006.1:0-36167 GCA_023250675.1 Oligoflexia bacterium
TAGCTTGTACCTTGTCATATTTTTTGCCCAATGGAATTTAAATTCTGATTTTCAAATTTTCACTCATTCAATGAGAGGGCGCGCCGTAATGTTATTGAGTTTGGGTGTTGTTTCAATGGGCGTAACTTGGGTTTTTAAATTGTCTCAACCGCGTAGGATTGAATTATGAATTCTATGCCTGTGTTACTTGAAATTTTACTATTGTTAAGATTAGAAATGCAGTTGGGCAAATCCATTTCAGCTGGTTTGGCCCAAATTCTTTCTAAAAAAGCCGATCCGCTTTCAAAATCAATGAGAGTTTGGTCCCAGAGATTATTGGCGGGCCAAAAAAGTGAGATTATTTTGCCCTCTCTCCCTGAATTGACAAAATCACCCATTCGAAAAGGATTTATACAGGTATTAGAAAAGGGATTAAAGGGGAGCCCCATCGACCAATATCTTCTTGATTTAGAAAAAGAATTTTATCTCTTATCAGAAGATAGGGCAGAAAGAGCGGCTCAGATTTTGCCTTTAAAACTTTTGGCCCCCCTTACTCTTCTTATTTTGCCTGGAATTATGCTGATATTAGTGGCCCCTGTTTTGAATAGTCTTTTGCTGGATTTTTAAATGAGGATTTAACTATGTTGACTCTTGTTATTTGGATTCTATTTCAATTTTCTTTTGGAGAGGCATCCATACATTGGAACTCTGAAGACAAGGGGCAATACATGTTGAGGCAATTCATCGAGTTGCAACATAAGTTACTCGAACGGGGTGCCGCTACTATGGCGGCAAAAATTTCGTCTCAAGATAAAGATTTAGCTGGGTGCCGTGCCACCCGAAGCGGCACCGGGCAAATTCAATCCGTCATTCAATGTATGAAATTCATAGATAGAGAAGAGGAGATTGCCATTTATTCTCCTGGCCGAAAACAGATGATAGGGGATCTCAACATATTATGCCAAAAATTAGTAAAGGATGTGGACTCATTGGAGCGCATCATAAAGAGCATGGTTCTAAAAGGTGGAAAGGCAAAATGGCAACCCTGTAGACAAGCTGCCTGGCAGCAAGTTTATTTGACAGCCTATGCAAATTTTGAGGCACATCCAATGAGGACCCTCTCCTTTGTGCGTAAAGCGCAAGTTTCTCTACAAACTAATTCGATTTGGGCCACTAAAGCTCTGGCCTTAGCCAAGATGAAATAGCTTAAAATTGGTCCGAATATTGAAGTCTTTCTTTGCCCTATGGATTTTGATTACCAGTTTAAGTCAAGCTCCACCTATGAACTCAAACATAAAATCGGAGCGGGCGGTTTGTCCGAAGTATTTTTATACACGCGAAAAACTGAAGGTTTACCCGATCAAGATGTAGTGTTGAAGATCATTCGTCGTCAAGACTCCGAAAGTTTTGACGAGCTTGTTAATGATGGTCAGCGTCTGTCTGAACTGAAACATCCTAGTATTGTATCAACTTATGGATATGAGAAAACTTACTCCGGAAAGTTTGCTTTGATGCTTGAATATGTTCCTGGGAGCAATTTAAAAACAATCATTCCATTTCTACCTGAATTGCAGAAACATTCATTAGCATGTTACATCATTAAGTCCGCATGCGAAGCGATGGTTTTGGCCCATGCGAAAGGAGTTGTTCACGGCGATTTAAGCGGAAGAAACATTTTAGTTTCGAATGATGGACAAATCAAGCTCACAGATTTCGGTTTAGCCCCCAACGAATTGGGAAATGTCAAAAAAATGATCAAGAATAAGGGTAGTATCGACTATCTGGCCCCTGAAAGATGGCGAGGAGAAATTCCCACTCAATCATCAGACGTATTTTCTTTGGGAATTTTGGCATTAGAAATTCTTGAAGGCAAAGATCCCTTGCAATTTAGCTCGCCCCAAAATGCCCGAGAAGAGCTCGCTCATTTTTTGATTAACCCTCAGTGGACAAAGCATATTAAGTGGGCTCCCTTTTTTAAGGGGAGTCTTCAATATTTTGCCAGCGATAGAGCTTCTATGAAGGAATTGCTAGAATTAATTCCTCAAAGTTTGTTACCCGATGAAGAAATGCAAGATTTGCTATCACACACGATTCAAAATACGTCATGCCTTCAACCAAAACAAAGCACAATGGCATTGGCTTCTTATTTGACAGGTAAAGTAAACGAACCCAAGGTATCACGAAATTTTGGAGTAAGTAGTTTAGTCCTCATGTTATTATTTTTTTCATTTCGTACGGCCGGAGTCGACGGTGCTATACGAAGCAATATGCGTCCATTTTTACTTACCGTCACATCTGAACCGTGGGGAGAAGTTCTTATTGATGGAAAGTCTCAAGGATATACTCCCGTTATCAATTTACCAGTTTCACCTGGTGAACATTCTATAAATTGGTGCAATGGCAAAAATGAGTGCGTTCAAAAATCATTGGCGGCCTATCAGAACGGTGTGGTGACATTTCAAATAAGTGGGCGGCCCGTATTAAGGCAGAAATTCAGACTAAGAAAACCAAATGGCCAATAGCGTCAAAGCTTGTGACACTTGGTAAATGTGGGATATAAATAGTTAAACAGCACAAAAAAGGGGGGATTCATCGTGAACAGAGAACAGTCGCTGGATATCCGTGTCAATAAACTTGAATCATTAGTAGAAGAACTCCTCAGAGATAAACCGGTCGAAGCACAAATTCAAAAAAAGATGAAAGAACTTGAAATCAGATATAGCTTAGACCCGGTAGAGCGTATCAATCGAGTTTTAGAGTTGATGGTGGGTGATGGAAAGTCAGATTAAAAATAACATTTTAGAAACAATAGGCTATACACCCATAGTAAAACTCAATAAAGTCGTTGGTTCATCCAACTCCTCTATTTTTGCAAAGCTTGAATATTTTAATCCCGGCGGAAGTATTAAAGATAGGGTCGGCGAGTATATAATTCGCAAGGCTGAAAAATCGGGTTTACTAAAACCCGGGGGTACGATTGTTGAAGCCACTTCTGGTAATACGGGAGTGGGTCTTGCCATCGCTTCTGCCGTACGCGGCTATAAATGCATTTTTGTCATGCCAGATAAAATGAGTGATGAAAAAATTCAAGGTTTAAGGGCCTTCGGGGCAAAAGTTGTCGTTACCCCTACAAATGTTTATCCTGAAGACCCCCGAAGTTACTATTCGGTGGCAAAAAAACTCGTAGAAGTAACACCCAACTCCTACTATGCAAACCAATATCATAACCCCGATAACCCAGAGATTCATTATATGACGACGGGGCCAGAAATTTGGGAGCAAACGGCTGGCAAAATCGACGCTTTTGTTGCGGGAGTCGGAACGGGGGGTACGATTAGTGGAATTGGTAAATATCTTAAAGAAAAAAATCCCCAAATAAAAATTATTGGCGTTGATCCACTTGGCAGTGTACTCACTGATTACCATCGCACCGGTAAACTTGGTACGACCACTAAAATTTATAAAATTGAAGGTATCGGAGAAGATTTTTTGCCAACAAACGTTCATTTCAAAATCATTGATGAGTTCATACAAGTTAATGATAAAGAATCCTTTCTAATGTGCCGTGATCTTCTGACAAAAGAAGGAATTTTTTCAGGAGTAAGTAGTGGTTCGGCAGTGGCCGGTGTAGTGAAATATGTAAAAAGTTTAAGAGACAAAAAGAATATTGTCGTAATCTTGCCAGATAGCGGAAATAGGTATCTAAGCAAGGCCTTTAACGATAACTGGATGAGGGAGAATGGGTTTCTAGATAGTCCCCTCTATGCAGACAAAGTAAAAGATCTTTTAGACGCTATGGGTAGCCATGCAGGTCAAGTCATTACGGCGAATCATACCGATACGGTCTCCGAGGTAATAAATCGAATGAAGGACGCCGGTATTTCCCAACTTCCTGTATTTACCGATGATCAGTTGACCGGTGTGATCGACGAGTCTGATCTTATTTTACCTTTGGTGAGTGGGTTGATTAAACCGGCGGACCCCATTTTAAGTTTTATTAAATCATCAGTAATCATGGTTGAGTTAGAAGACAATCTTCAAAAATTATCAGAGCTTTTTAGTAAGGGATTCGTGGCATTGGTTCGTGACCAAAATAAAGAGCTTCGAATCATGACAAAAATAGATTTTATTTCGTACCTTGGAAATCGACTGAAATAAGAGGGTGGATTGAAAGATAAAAAATTAGAATTTGAAACCCTTGCTGTTCATGCGGGACAGTGCCCGGACCCTTCGACAGGGGCTATTATGACTCCTGTTTACTTGACATCGACTTATGTTCAAGAGTCGCCGGGTAAACATAAAGGATATGAGTACAGCCGAACCCATAATCCAACTCGCAAAGCGCTTGAAGATAATTTAGCGGCCCTTGAAGGTGTCAACTACGGTCTGACCTTCGCGTCGGGGTGTGCTGCAGCGACAACGATTGCCCTACTCTTAAGGAGTGGGGATCATCTTATTTGTTCAGACGATGTCTACGGCGGAACTTTTAGACTTTTTGATAAAGTATTAGGTAGAAACGGCATTGAATTCTCTTTTGTTGATCTTACGTCAGAATATGCCCTTAAAAAAGCCATCAAGAAAAATACAAAAATGATTTGGGTCGAAACACCAACCAATCCGCTCTTAAAAATAATAGATCTTGAAATGGTTTCAAAAATGTGCGGATCTAAAAAAATTCTTGTTTGTGTGGACAATACTTTTATGTCCCCTTATTTCCAGCAACCCTTTAAATGGGGAGCTGATATCATTTGCCACTCCACGACTAAATATCTAAATGGCCATAGTGATATGGTAGGTGGAGCGGTCCTTGTCGATGACCAAGAGCTTTATGAAAAAATTCATTTTCTTCAAAACTCCATGGGTACTCAGCAGTCGACCTTTGATGCATTTCTTGTTTTAAGAAGTACAAAAACCTTGGCTTTGCGCATGAAAGCCCATCAAGAAAATGCCATGGTGATTGCCAAATTTTTAGAGGGGCATAAAAAAGTTGAGCGCGTGTTGTACCCTGGGCTCAAGTCTCATCCGCAACATAAGTTGGCTCTTAAACAAATGACCGGTTTCAGTGGGATCGTCACGTTTTTTATCAAAGGTGGTCTGCCATCGGCGCGAAAATTTTTAGAAAAGGTAAAGATTTTTTCTTTGGCGGAGTCGCTGGGTGGTGTTGAGTCGCTCGTTGAACATCCTGCCATTATGACTCATGCCAGTGTGCCTGCTGATAAACGAAAAGCCTTGGGAATAGACGATAATTTAATTCGCATCAGCGTGGGCATAGAAAATATTAATGACTTATTGGCGGATCTAGCACAGGCGTTCTGATTCCGTCCATTTCAGGTCTCTTTTTAATCAAAGTATAAAATCCAACAATCAAAAGACAAATGCTATCTAGCAAAGTGGTATCGCGTGGGCCAATGTGTTTGGCTAATATTCCACCAAGCATGTGGCCAAATGGTAAAACTCCAACGTGAGCCATTATCAAAATACTCATGGCACGCCCTCGAATTTTATCGGGGATCAAGAGTTGCATAGCCGTATTTGTCGAAATCATTATGCAAAGCCAAAAAATTCCGGCCAGGTACAGAATTGGATAGGTCAATGCAAGCCACGGCGATTGTGAATAGATCAGCATAAACGCACCTAAAATAATAAATGCCCAAGGGATGAGTTTGCTAAACGGATAGTCGGCGGGGACGTAACCTAAGAGAAAAGCCCCGGTGATTGCTCCTCCTCCAAGGCAAGCGAGCAAGGTTCCCAGCCCCTGTGGCCCGGTTTTTAGAATATCGCTGGCAAAGTAGGGCATAAGACCTTGAAGAGGTGCCGAGAGCAGAGCAAAAAGAGCAATGCTAATAACAAGACGCTTTGTACCTTTATGTTCCCAAACCCATTTCCAAGCTTGATAAAAAGTTATGGGCTGAGTTTTTGAATTTTTTGCGTCGTCTTTTTGAAAATCAATTTTCACAAACAAAATGGCAAAAATGACAGCCAAAAAACTCAAAGCGTTGAGATCAAAGGCATAGGCAAATCCAAAGTGGGCGACGATTAATCCAGCAATGGCAGGACCCACCAGGCGAGCAATATTAAATTGTATTGAATTAAGTGCGAAGGCAGAAGTTAGATCTTTTCGCGGAACGAGGTTAGGAACCACCGTATACCAAGCGGGCCCATTAAATGCCCAGGCCGCTCCCTCTAAAAATGTAATGCAAATGACAAGCGTTGGAGACGCGTACCCCAAATGGGCGAGAATGGCTAGAGTTGTCGCAAATAGACACATTGCCAGCTGTGCACTCAATAAAACGGTTTTACGATTATATTTGTCTGCCAGAACTCCCGCCGGAAGAGCTAGAAAAATAACCGGTAAAAATTGGGCAAAACTTAAGAGTTCAACATGAAAAGCAGAGTGAGTTTGGCTCGCTACGACCCAACTTTGGCCGACGTTTTCCATCCAATTGCCGATATTAGACAACATGGTTCCAAGCCAAATAATAAGAAATTTTCGATGGGTTAGTGCGCGAAAATTACGATTCATTCACATGCGAGAATCCCACGAAAAGCTCAGCGAGACAAGTCGGACAACCTTGAGAAATGTAAGAAGAAACACAATTGTTCGACCAGTGATAAGTTTGGTGCCCAGGGACGGAATCGAACCGCCCACACGCGGATTTTCAGTCCGCTGCTCTACCGACTGAGCTACCTGGGCTAAAATGAATGCCAAAAAATACGATCTCATCAAGTGCTTGTAAAGCTTAATTTTATCGAAGTGATAGACATGTATTTATCGGTACAGGTGTACTTCTTGCGTTGTCCGCTCCAGACCTTTATGCGTCCACGGATCGACTTATAAAGGATTGCTGTGATTAAAAAAATGCTTGAAGCCAAGACTTGGATTGAGCAATGCCAATCATCTTCGACGGTAGCTGCGAACACCGAAACACCTAGTCGGGGTATTGCTCGCTAGTAAAAGGTGCTTTGGCATCTCGACGGCCACTTTTATTCCAGCGATCTAACTTTCGAACACCGTTCGCCATATATGAAGCGACGAAACTTGGGATGTACATTTCGACCATTTTGCCGCGGATCTTTTGAACCATTTGATCGACATTGATATGAGGATCGGTGAATTTTCCGTTTTTATAACAATGAAAACAGTATTTTTCGCTGCGGGTTCCACTGGCTTCTGAGCCCCAATATTCGGCTCTTGAAACGGGCATGCCGCAACTTTGACATTTCCCTTTAAATTGATTCATCTATACTCCTCTAGCGCCAGTTTGAAAGAACCTGGGCAATGATTTGCAGATTGATAAAATCATGAACTGTATTAATAAAAAATATTTTCCAAGGGCGCATTTCCCAGGCTACTTTTGACAATTGCATGGGCACGTAAAATCCAAGCCAAGTGAAAAAACCACCGAAAAAACCGTAGGTGTAATTGGGCATATCTTCGCCAGCTCCCCAAACCGATGCGCGCCAAATGGGTACAGTATGAGCCATCACATAGGTGAGCAGAAATAATCCAATGATCTGTAGTAAGAATGCTTTCTTCATAACCGCGGGCTCGGGTTTTTTAGAAATATCCATGCCCATGGCCTTCGCCCAAGCTTTGCCAGCGATGGGGCCGTACCATAATCCGCCAAACATAAACGTAATAACCATTGCCACTAAAATGGCAGACCAATTTAATACAATATTGGGATGCATTTTCGTTCTCCTATAAAAATGAATTCGGAGACAACCTGACAAACAAACGAGGTAGAGTCTAGGAAAAAAGCCTCAGGTAAAATTAACTCATGTTATTTGTTGGTGAGGTCCATCCTTGGTAATTAGTTAAGGACATTTTCTCTTGGAATTTTATGTTAATACTTTGCTTGGTGTTACCGATAAGCTTATATGACCCTTGAAAAACTCGACTTCATATTCCCCTTTGTTATTTTTGGTTATGGCGCCCTGATGACAATGGTGTGGAGCCGTCCGGACCTCATTAAACTCGGACAAAACCAGTTACTTGGCGAAATTTGGGCTCAAATAAGACCCAAACGTTTTCTAGGCCTTCTATGCCTTGTAGTTGGTGGACTTTGGTCTCTACAAAATATTTGGCTTTGACTTGACCGCAACGGGGTTCAAAGACTAAATTCCCTTCAATGTCAGATCAGCTAAGTTTTTTAGAGCCATCGGCTAACAAAACAGATGCATCTAAGAAACCTCAATCCTCGGTAAAAAAGAAATCCCCACAAGACCAAGCCGTTCAAACGCGGATAAACACATTAATTGAAGAAAAGGCTTCTCAAGAAAAATTAAGGGCGAATTTGGAAGCGCAAGAAAATAATCCCCAAGAAATCAAAACTCAAGAGGCATCAACTCAGGAACAACCGGTACAGAAAATATATCCTAAGCAAGAAGTTCAAGAGTCCAACGTAATACCCAATGAACCCGAAGTGATGACCGTGTCTGATCTAAACAGATCCATTCGGGGGCTTCTTGAGAAAAACTATTCTTTTCTCTGGGTCCAAGGTGAAATCAGTAATTTTAAGATCCCCAGTTCGGGTCATATGTATTTCACTCTTAAAGATTCTAAATCTCAAATCAGAGCTGTGATGTTCAAAGGCTTTGCGCAAACCTTAAAATTTAAACCAGAAGATGGAATGGAAGTTCTGGTCCGCTGCCGCGTTACAGCCTATGAACCGCGGGGCGACTACCAACTTTTTTGCGAAGTTATGGAGCCCGTTGGCTTTGGAGCCCTTCAAGTTGCTTTTGAAAAGCTCAAAGAAAAACTTAAAAAAGAGGGGCTCTTTGATCAAGCAAGAAAAAAAACAATTCCTGCATTTCCATCAAAAATCGGAATTGTGACATCACCCACAGGTGCGGTCATTCGTGACATGCTCAATATTTTGTCTCGGCGGTTTGGAGGAGGCCTTGATATAACGATTTTCCCCGTGAGTGTACAAGGCGACAAAGCTTCAGGCGAAATCGTAAAAGCCATTAATCTTGCAAATAAAATGGGCACCAGCCGTTTTGATGTGCTCATCGTGGGGCGGGGCGGTGGATCTCTTGAAGATCTCTGGGCCTTTAATATTGAAGAGGTGGCCCGAGCTGTAAGCTCTTCAAAAATTCCTACTATCTCGGCAGTCGGCCATGAAGTTGATTTTACAATTTGTGATTTTGTCGCAGATCTTCGAGCCCCAACTCCTTCAGCGGCAGCTGAACTGGTTGTAAAAAACAAGGCGGATCTCATTGATCGCGTCAATCTTTTGCAACGACACGGGACTCAGCAAATGGTAAAAAGACTTCAGCTTTTAAAAATAAAACTTCTAGGAACACAAAAGCGACTCATCGATCCGAAAAGAAAACTCCAAGACCTCA
This sequence comes from Oligoflexia bacterium, assembly GCA_023250675.1. Taxonomy (GTDB): domain Bacteria; phylum Bdellovibrionota; class Bdellovibrionia; order JABDDW01; family JABDDW01; genus JAHFAE01. The sequence continues at coordinate 9,331 of JAHFAE010000006.1, forward strand.
TGCTTCGATGTGATGATTGGTCCAATCGGTTAACGCAGAACATGGAGCGCTATTTTCAAGACTGCTATACAAATGTAAAATTTTTAAGGGAACGACTTGGGAGTCCCGAAAAACGACTTCAATTGGCGCAACAAGCGCTAGTAAATAAGAATGAGCGTCTAGAAAATAGGATCTGGCAACTTCTCCGAAAAAAACAAACAGGCTTTGCCGGATTCGCAGCACTTCTCAACGGATTAAGTCCCCTGGCTATTTTAGAACGGGGCTATTCAATCGTCAAAAAAGGGGAGCAAATAATAACAAAATCAGCACAAGTAAAAACAGGAGATAGGGTGCAAATTCAACTCGCTGATGGTGAGCTATCTTCTCAAATTCTTTAATGATTCTTTGACTTTGGGGGGCTGTTCTGGCATTCTTTATGGCCTCCCGTTAGGAGCATAAATGGACTTCGAAAAAAACCTAAAACGCTTAGAAGAAATCGTTCACAAACTTGAGGACGGTGAAATCCCACTTGAAGAGTCCCTCAAACTCTTTGAAGAGGGAGTAAAAATATCTCGATCTTGCAATACGAGATTGGCCGACGCAGAGAAGAAAGTAAAACTGCTTCTCTCCGTTAGCCCCGACGGCACCGAAGTCACCAAAGATTTTGCCACTGATTAAAAAGGTGGGCTATGGAGTTTGATAAACACTTTCAAGAATTAAAGTCTAAAGTTGACAGTTACGTTAGAACTTTTCTTAATGGTCTTGAAAACTCATCCAACGAATTAGGTAACTTCAATCTCCTAGAGGCCATTACTTATTCAGCCCAAGAAGGGGGGATGCGCCTTCGCCCCATTCTTAGTCTTCTAACAGCCGAGGCCTTAGGCAAATCACCAGAATTGGTTCTGCCTTTTGGTTGTGCCGTAGAATTAATTCATAGTTACTCGCTCATTCATGACGATTTACCCTGTATGGATAACGATGATTTTAGACGAGGGAAGCTCGCTAACCACAAAATGTTTGGTGAAGGATTGGCTGTTTTGGCCGGCGATGCATTAATCACTGAAGCTTTTTCTCTTTTAACCAGAGAATATAAAGACAAACCGGATCTCGCACTAGGGCTTATTTCTGATTTAGCAAAAGCCGCCGGAGCTAGAGGGATGGTTGGCGGGCAAGCCGCTGATTTATCCCTTCGTGCAGGGGGCTGGACGCGGGCTCAATTAGAATCTCTTCACAAAATGAAAACGGGAGCCCTTATAAAGGTTTCTGTGATGGCAGCCGCTAAGATCTGTGGTGTCGACGAAGAGCAATCAAGACAACTTGAAAAATACGCCGATGCACTGGGGCTTCTTTACCAATTTGCAGACGATATCGGCGATAACAATGATGCAGAGCCCAGCATTGTCAAACTTGTCGGCCTAGACGAGGCAAAACTCATTTCAAAAAACTTATTCGTTCGAGCGAAACAAGCCATCGAAACGTGGGGATCTTCGGCTCAAGGCCTTCGAGACTTGGTAAACTATGTTATCGAGAGGACCCATTGAAGTTAATTGATAAAATCAATGACCCTCAAGATCTTAAAAAGCTAAGTCAAGGTGAGCTAGCACAATATTCAGTAGAGCTGAGAAATTTTTTGGTCAGTGAAATGTCTAAAATCGGCGGTCACGTTGCAGCCAATCTTGGAGTTGTCGAACTCACCGCTGCAATTCATTATGTGTTTAATGCCCCCGATGACAAAATCATTTGGGATGTGGGTCATCAATGTTACGCTCACAAAGTCATCACGGGGAGACGCGATCGCTTTCATACTTTACGACAAGACGGTGGAATCTCAGGATTTACCAAAATTACAGAGAGTAAATATGACGTTTTCGGTGCGGGCCATTCCTCCACCTCAATAAGTGCGGGTCTTGGAATTGCCGAGGGAGAATGGCAAAGAGGCACATTAAACCAAGTTGTTTCAATCATCGGAGACGGGGCTCTCACTGCAGGAATGGCATATGAAGGCCTTAATCATACAGGGCATCTCAAGCGACCCAATTACATTATTATTTTTAACGACAATGAAATGAGTATATCAGAGAATGTCGGCGCATTGGCTCGATTTTTCGGAAAGCGCATCAACAATACCCTCTACAATCGTGTGAGAGCTGAAATTAAAAAAACTCTCAAGGCAAGTGACGATCACCTCTACGAGAAAGTCAAACATTTAACCCATGTGGTTAAAGACCTTTTCTCTGCTTCTAGTTTTTTTGAAGCCTTAGGTTTTCGATATGTGGGTCCTGTTGATGGCCACAAAGTAGATGAATTGATAAGTACATTTCAGAGTGTAAAAAATTTGAGTACTGAGGCCATGAAATTGGCACGAGACAATGCGAAAAATATAGAATTTGAAGTTGATCCGCCGATTCTAGTTCATGTGAAAACGAAAAAAGGAATGGGTCTTAAAGCAGCAGAAGATCGCCCAGGGGACTTTCACGGCGTAACAGGGTTTTGCCGGGACACCGGAGAGCCGGTAAAAAAACCATCAGCCGCACCAAGTTACACGAGTATTTTTTCTCAAACACTTTGTCGCCTTGCCGAAAATGACTCCAAGCTTGTAGGGGTAACGGCGGCCATGCCCGAGGGAACTGGCCTAAGTAAGTTTCAAAAACTTTTCCCCAATAGATTTTATGATGTGGGAATTGCTGAACAACATGCCGTTACTTTTTCAGGAGCTATGCGGCTAAACGGATTAAGACCAGCAGTCGCCATATACTCTACATTTTTGCAAAGAGCATTTGATCAAGTCATTCACGACGTAGCTATTCAAAAAATTCCCTTGGCTTTTTTCTTAGACCGCGCAGGTTTAGTGGGGGCTGATGGCCCTACTCACCATGGTGTTTTTGATATGAGTTTTTTGAGATGTGTGCCAGGATTTCATATAATGGCGCCGAAAGATGAAAATGAATTGCAGCACATGATTTACACGGCACTTTATTGCGATAAATTGGCTTCGGTGAGATTTCCTCGAGGGGAAGGTTACGGGGTGAGCCTCGATACCCAATTTAAAATGATTCCGTTGGGTAAATCAGAAAAATTATTGAGGCATGAAAATCCGACCGTTGTCCTTTGGGCCGCTGGTTCTTGTGTTTATCCAACTATTGAAGCGGGCAGAGAATTACAAAGTCGTGGTGTAGGATGTGAAGTAGTAAATGCCCGTTTCATTAAACCTCTGGACGCCCAAGCTTTATTTCACGATGCGAGCTGCGCCAAGCTCATTGTTACCATTGAGGAAAATTCTGTAAAAGGAGGTTTAGGTTCGGCAGTTCTAGAAGCTCTTGCAGAAAAATCGGTGATTGTGCCGGTACTTAATCTAGGGGTGCCCGATGAATTCGTTGAACATGGCAGCGTCGCTAATCTTAAATCCGCATGTCAAATCGATCGCAACGGGATCATCAAGTGTGTCCTTAGTAAAATTGAAAAATTATCGGTGGAAAATATTAAATTGGAGACCTTAGTAAAATCAATTCAAGCAAAAAAAGAGATCCCTTCTGTAACTCCAAGCCATTAGGATTGGCATGGCGAAATTTAGAGTAGATAAACTTCTAGTCGATCAAGGACTCGTGGATTCTCGCACTAAAGCACAAGGTCTCGTGATGGCTGGTCAAGTTTGTGTCGGTGATAAGCTTGTGCTTAAACCCTCAGAAATGTTTTTAAAAGACACGGTTTTTCGCCTTAAAGAAGGCGCAAATCCAAAATACGTTTCTCGTGGCGGTGAAAAACTTCAGGGAGCACTTTTATTCCAAAAACTTGATTTACGTGGCTTGGTGGCTCTTGATATTGGGCAGAGCACCGGAGGATTTACTGACTGTCTGTTGCAGGCTGGGGTGAAGTCGGTGATCGGCCTTGATGTCGGTCATAATCAATTGGCTTGGTCCATCCGAAATGACCCACGAGTTAAATCCTTTGAGGGTATTAATTGCAGGCAAATTCCTGAAGACCTCGTACCTTCTCAAGTCGACATCATCGTCATCGACGTTTCATTTATTTCTTTAGAACTAATATTGCCTGAAGCGGCAAAATATTTAAAGCCCCGTGGCATCATTTTGGCGCTTATCAAACCACAATTCGAAGTTGAAAAGGGTCAAATTGGTAAAGGCGGGATTGTCAAAGATTCCTTGCTCCATTTAAAGGTTCAAGAGAAAATAAAAGGGGTTTGCGAAAAACTTGGTTTCGTAGGTCTGAAAGTTTTTCCAAGTATGCTCGAGGGCACCGATGGTAACAAAGAGTTTTTTATTACTGGCAATTTGGATTTTCACTTGCGCAATACTTTTTTGCGGATGTGAAAGTGTGCAGCGACATTCTGACGGTTCGACCGAAGCAAGTCAGATTGGTGGCGCTTCAAATTTGTCTTCAGATATCAAAGGCATTAAAACCACGCCTGACCAACAAGGACCAATATTGCCCGTGGGCATTTATTTAGGACCGGGCGCCATTCGTGCTTACGCCCATCTCGGAGTTCTAAAAATTTTAGAAAAAGCACAAGTTCCCATTGTTGCCATAGGTGGAATGGAATGGGGAAGTTTAGTTGCAGCCGGATTTGCTGCTTCAAAAAGTGCCAACGAAGCCGAGTGGGAAATGATGAAACTTCAAGAAAACCAACTACCAAAGAGCACATTATTAAATCGACGTTTAACTGCCAAAGACCCTGGCGATTTGTTTTCGTTTTTAAGATTTGCGTTTAATGATCGCGAACTTCAAAACACGGCCATTCCATTTTCATGTCCTGCCACGGATGGTGAAGATACAGTTTTTATCAGTCAAGGCAAAGCACGAGACGAGCTCATTCGATGTTTAGCATTGCCACCTTTATATAATGCTTTTGAAAAAGACGGGCACCGCTGGACGGCGGCAGCCGTGGCACCCGGTGATTGGGCGGGGCTCCTTCGAAATGCTGGTGCCAAATACATCATTTATATAGATGTTATAAGTAAGGGGACCTATCTTGATAAATTAAAGTATTCTAACGATGACCAGATTCGGACTCTTTGGTCTGGTATTAAATCATCTTCTAAACTTCAACATCAATTTGCCAATATCACTATAGAAGTGGCTATGGATATAGACTTGGCCGATTTTGATAAAAGGCGAGAGGCCGTGTCTATTGGTGAACGGGCTGGAAATTCGAGTCTAAATGATGTATTAAAGGGAATCGGTTTTGTGACCGAGGTAAAATAAGAGGTAAATTAAAATGATTAAAGGACCCAAGGGCGGACAAGATATTTTTAAAAAACGACGAAAATCATTGGTTGAACAAACCTGTGATGGTGTTGTTATACTTTTTTCCCACCCTGAACAAATTAGGAATCATGACGTTCACCACCCTTATAGGCAAGACAGCAGTTTTTATTATGTGACGGGGTTCACAGAGCCAGAGAGTGTGGTAGTTCTTAACGGTTCATCCTTTACGATGTTTGTTCGTGAAAAAGATCCTGCCCGCGAACTTTGGGATGGATTTAGATATGGCACAAAAGGGGCAGAACAGTATTTTGCACCAGATAAAGTTTATCCCATCGCTGAGATTCATTCTGTCCTGCCAGAATTGATCGGTGCAGCCGAAAAAGTTTATTACAAACTAGAAGAGAATAAAGAAAACGATAAAATGGTAATGGAAGCTGTTGAAAAAGCTCGCAGGCGTCAAGGGCGATCGGGCCTTGGAATGCCGACATTTGTAGATGCAAAACAAATGATTGGTGAACTAAGGCTGTTTAAGGGGCCTGATGAAATAGAAAATCTTCGCAAGGCTTGCGAAATCAGTGCTCACGGCCACATCGCCGCGATGAAAATTTGTAAGCCGGGTATTTTTGAGTATGAAATTGAAGCAGAAATTGAAAGAGAATTTCGCCGACGAGGTTCTCAGCGGGTCGGTTACGGGAGCATTGTCGGTAGTGGCCCTAATGCTACGGTTCTTCATTATGTTTTTAATGACGATGAATGTAAAAAAGATCATTTGCTCCTCGTCGATGCAGGAGCAGAATATGGTTATTTAACGGGTGATATCACGAGAACCTTTCCCGTAAGTGGAAAGTTTAGCGCGGCCCAAGCTAAGATTTATAGTACTGTTTTAAAAGTTCAAAAAGACTGCATTAAGTTTGTAAAACCCGGCGTGAAGTTTGCCGACGTTCATCTTCGTGCCATAGATGGATTAGTAGAAGGAATGTTGGAGCTCGGTTTATTGCGTGGAAATAAAAAAGACATCATCGAGAAAAAAGATTATCTAAAATATTATCCCCACGGCACAGGCCATTGGCTTGGAATGGATGTGCATGATTCAGGTCTCTATAATAAAAACGGTGAAGCTCGAAAGTTAGAATCCGGCATGTGTTTCACCGTCGAACCGGGTCTCTATGTTCCCCAAGATGACTCCGGCGCGCCTGCTGAATTTCGTGGCATTGGAATTCGGATCGAAGACGATGTTGTTGTAACAGCCAGCGGTTGTGATGTGATGACATCAATAGCGCCAAAAGAAATTGCCGAGATCGAAACGGTAGTTGGTCAAAGTAAAGGATAGTAAGTCGCATTAACAGGCAAATGGAAATAGGCAGCAATAATATGCATGAGACCAAAAAAAAACTAGAATTTGTTCTGGAGACTCAGGGCGGCTGGTTTCCAACGTCGTCAAGTTCTATGATGGTAAATCTTTTATTGGTTGTTGTCCTGTTGACAATTTGGGGGAGCCCAAGTTTTGCAAAGCCTGAAGGACTATTTGAGACAGAGTGTGACAAAAGCCTGAATGTGGCCCTTCAAAGCTTCAAAGAACGTGGGGATCCAAATTCTGAAAAGTCAAAAACGCTCTTAGCAACTCTTACCCTTGGAGTAATTAGTACCTCAGGTTTAGAGGTGAAGAGCCTCAAAGAAGTTCACAGTCTTATTAAAGAAAGAATAGCAGAACTGCAAAAGCCAATGGTCCCCGGGCCAAAGAGCAAAATAAAACCCGGCGCACTAGTTGAGAGAGAATGGGCTAAAAGAGAGACCCGAGATGCGATGAAACTTTTTGAAAAAGAAGTAGAAAGTTTGCCAGAAGGTATGGAGACTTCAGTTGATTCTGTCATCAAAAATGCAATTCCTAAGGGAATGGATGTTGTTGGATTTAAAGAGCGCCTCTTAAAATCGGGATATTCTGGTACTGGCTCTTTGCGATATGATGCCGAGGAAATTACAAAAACTCTTAATTCAGTTATGAGAAACACCGGTGTTAAAACTGTCGATGAGGCAATTGGTAAAGTTGGGGTTCTTGCTGAAGACACTGCAAAAAAACTAGCTGTTGAGAAGGCTAAATCTTATCCATCCCAAACCGCTGTTAAAGAACTTACTGAGCAACTGAGACTTTTGGGAGCGGTAAAAAGCGGTGCGCGCCGCGCATTTTTCAGTGGGACGTTTCTGGCGAAAGTTGTTCCGGTAATCGGTAAAATTGCACTTGGAATAGTTGGTGGTGTTTTTATATTATACGATGCAAGGCTCATCATGGATATGACAGGAATCGAGACCACAACCTACGCCGCCGGTGAATCTAACACAATCGAACTTTGGACACGAGACGACACAACTTTATTTAAAAAACTTAATTCAAATAAAATCACAATAGAACAAGTTTGTAGGTGGGCTAAAAGATACCCTCAATTTGCAAACTGGCTCAATTTGAGGTTTCAGGCACTCTCCTTAGTGGGCGATCGAGATATTAAGCCTATTTTTGCAGGCCCAAGAATGGAAGCTGCTCCTGCCAATGATTCACCGCAAAAGGCCGGGGCGACACGATGAGTTCAAAATTAAAAAGTGAAAAATTTTACGCTAACTATCTTGGTTTGAAACTCGGTGAAACTCGGTCGGTCAATTAGTAATCCTTCAAAAGATCCTTCCGGACAAACAAAGCCGTAGCGCCATCGTGAAAATGGAGTTTCCACTCGGGCCGATCATGGAGAAGATATATCAGTGGAAGTTCAGAAGGTGTAAGAGAGATAATGAAAAAACCAATATTGTATTTGTTAACGACGTAACTTAGATGATCTTGAGAGAGGGCAACTTTACCGTAGGTATCCATATACAATTCAGGAGCATCGTCGTTGCAGTCGTAAACGACTTTTCGCTTACCATCCCACATCCAAGGTAAGTAGCAGCCTAAAGAAAATGAATTAAATACATTTGCTGTAGTAGGTAATGCTTCAAAAGCTTGCACAGATTCTGAAGTGAATATTCTTTGGTCTAAGCCAAAACCCATTTTTCGTGTCAAATCGCCACCGTAGGTGTAGCCCGATAGGGGTATCTTAATTAACATGAAAAGAAGAGCGACCAAAAATGGAGAGGCCCAGATCAACCCGGCTTGCCTCCTAAATATTTCTAAGTGAGACGCTAATCCAATATTTAGAATCATCATTGAAAAAGCAGCAGTGGTGACTGATCGAAAATGTGCTAATCCCAGATAGACGAAAAAGACTAAAACAATTACTTCAAACCAGGGTTTACTTTTTTTATTTGCAATAAGAAGTCCCAAGCAAATTAAATATTGAATAATGAGTGTGTAAACTTCCCATCGAGTTCGAAACAGAGGATTCAAAGTAGACATAAACTCATAAATATTTGCTGCTAAAAAATCACCATTACTATTAAAGAAATCAAAAGGGAACAAGGCCCCGTAAATCCCCCTCGGGTTTGCTAGACAAGCCAATGTCGATAGAGCCAAAGTCTTCAAATGATTCTTAATTGGTACCAGGTTGCCTGTAAGAAAATTTACCAAAATGAAAACGCCAAGTAAGAAAAGTCCAATTGGAAAACCAGGATGAATATTGACCCAAACCAAAAAAAGCAGAGGAATAAACTTAAAAAATCGAGAAGGTCTGCGATTTTCTAACAATATCAATGCCAATATGATAGCGCTCACGATATCAGTGTAGAGAGAAGATCTCTCAAAAAGCCTAAACAAAGAAGCTTTGATAGCAAGGCCTGCAAATAAAACAAATACAAGCGAATTTAAACTTAAAACTCGAGAAAACCAAAACCCCGCGGCAAATAAAAATGTAACAGCTGAGGCTTTGATTAAAATAAGCGCTGTGTAGCCACCCACCACATAAATCATATAAGAGAGAGCGAAAGCTCCCCACTCATGCAAAATATGCCAGGGGTGATTTTGAAGGGAGTGGATAAATATGTCAGTTTGAGGAAATTGGCTTGTTCTAAAAAATTCACGGCCCATGGCGAGATAAATAAAAATATCGCCCTCTTGAATTGGAAAAGTACAAATCAAAAACACGGCAACCAAGAACAAAAGCGGTGCTAGATTTGACTTTAAGAATTGTGAAATATCTGGACCGGCCATTTCAGTTTTTCTGCCTCGACTAAGAGGCGCTTTTCACTTTCCTCAATCTCAATACGATGGGGTTGAAAACAAATCACCAATGGCAATTCTGAGGCTATACCCAACATGTCTATATCGCCCATGGAATTTCCGACTACAATATTAGGCTGAAACCTAAAAGTATTTTGGAGCCATTCTTTTTTACCGGGCCCATAGGGCACAGGCTTCACAACCTTATCTGTGAGTATGCCCTTATCGTTTACTAGAACAGATGTCCCAATAATTTGATTTTTGGGGATTTTTAAATCCTTCAATGCAGGTTCCACGGCCCATTTTACACTGGCAGTGCAAATCCAAACTTCAAAATTATGGATCTGAAGTTTTTGGACTAAATCAGACATTCGAGAGTCGATTTTGTTTTTGAAATTTTTTTGATAATTGAGCCGCCCCTGTTCACGTAGTTGCGACTCCTCAACTCCAGCATTGATTTGTGCCAGCCAACCGTAAGCTTGAATTGGATTTTTTTCTTCCAATTCACGATAGTAAGTCCAAGGATCACCAATATTCCTCAAGCCCGGCGCAAGTTTGTTTGTAACTTGATATTCAAAGAATTCCTCACCGAGATCGTCGTACCAAAGAGTACCATCTGCATCAAAAACGGCCAATTTATCTTGACGTTTAGTTGCAAGAGCAAGATCAATAGCCTTCTTAACATTTGAATTCCAAGTCATATGATTCAGATTGTCATGATTCCCGTGTACTTAATTTGATGATTCAACAGTATACTTGCCAATACAAGAGAATTAGGGGATTAAAAGCTATGGAGCAATGGCATCACATCATTTGGACCGTACCCGCCGTCATATTTTCTTCTCTCATCATTGGCTGGGGGGCGGAGACTGCGGCACTTTTTATCAGCCAGGGTATTGCTCTTGCCATTTTGGCATGGCTCCAAACATTTCCCGAATTTGCAGTTGAAGCAGTAATCGCATGGCAACAGCGACAAGAGCTTATGATAGCGAATCTCACCGGTTCGTTGAGACTTTTGGTGGGACTAGGGTGGCCACTGATTTATTTCACATCCGCTTTCTTTGGCAGGAAAGCTAAAGGCAAATGGCCCGTTATAAAACTTAAAACTCAAAATATTTTAGAGGTCTACACTTTACTTTTTGCCACCATTTACTTTTTATTTATTTGGCTCAAAGATACGTTAACGGTATTTGATAGTTTTTCATTATTTCTTATTTACACCGTGTACTTATATCAACTTTCAAAAATGCCAGCCGCAGATCACGAAGAAACGGAGGATTTACCTTGGATATCAAAAAAGATAATTCCGTTAGCAAAGGTACCGAGAGTATTAGGAATTGTTGGATTATTTGTTTTTGGTGGGGTGATTCTTGAATTTTCTGTTGATCCCTTCCTCCACAGTCTAGAGGCTTTAGCAGCGCTATTTGGAATTTCTTCTTTTTTCTTTATTCAATGGTGCGCCCCGTTTGTGAGCGAGTTTCCAGAAAAAGTTACGGCGTTTCAATGGGCGAGGAGGGCGAGCAAAGTGACCATGGCGCTCCTTAATATGGTGAGCTCAAATATTGTTCAATGGACCATAATGGCCGGAATGTTGCCTATTATTTATAGCTATTCAAAAGGTGAATTTACCGCCATTACTTTTAACGCGCTTCAAGAAAATGAAATTTTACTTACTGTTTTACAATCGTTTCTAAGCGTTTTGTTTTTAATTGATTTGGAATTCGGTCTGCAAGACGCTCTTGGACTCTTCATCTTGTGGCTCGTACAATTTATTTTTCCCACGGCCCGCGAATATGTAATTTCAGCATACGGCTTATGGATGATTTTTGAGATTTACCGACTTTTAAAGTCAGAGAAAATATTTATGACCCTTAAAAGATTTAAGAATAAGGAATAAAATGCAAAGTCTTTCAAAAAGATTCTCGCATTTAGAGCGAAATGAAAACCTGAAAAATCTTGGTGAACAAATATTCGATCTCTGCATAATCGGTGGAGGAATCACGGGAGCAGGTACAGCTCGCGATGCATCGAGTAGAGGAATGAATGTTTGTCTCATCGAGCAAAATGACTTTGCTTCTGGTACGAGCAGTCGCTCTAGTAAACTCATTCATGGTGGTATACGCTATCTCGAAAATCTAGAATTCGGTTTGGTTTTTGAAGCTCTCAATGAAAGGCATGTTCTATTTGAAATCGCGCCCCACCTTGTTCATCCATTGACGTTTGTTTTGCCGATCTATAAGGATAGCAGGGTAGGAATGTTTAAGATGGGTTTAGGAATGTGGCTTTACGATGCCCTTTCACTGTTTCACGCACCTAAATTTCACGAGCGAATGTCGCCCCAGGCCACTCTTTCGACATTCCCAAGTCTTCGAAGTGAGGGACTCGTTGGAGCTTACAGTTATAGCGATGCCTATATGGATGACGACCGGCTCGTAATTGAGACTCTACGTTCGGCCCATTCTTACGGGGCTCTGCTGACAAACTATGCGCAAGCAGGAAGTGGCGAATTTGATAAAAACAATCGTCTCATTTCACTCGAAGTGGTGGATCAATTTACCAAAAACAAAGTCAAAATTAAGGCCAAACATTTTATAAGCACCGTTGGCCCTTGGACCGATCAATTCGCGTCGACTTTGATGAAGTGGAAAAGCATTTTACGCCCCAGTAAAGGAATACATTTTACTTTGTCCAAGAGCCGTCTTCCCATTACTGATGCTATGGTTATGGGTACGGGCAAAGATAATCGAATCATTTTTGCTATTCCAAGACATGAGATGGTTATTATTGGAACTACGGATACGGATTTTCAAGGTGATCCTAGTCAGGTACATAGCGATTCGATTGACGTCAAGTATCTTTTAGAAATTGTGGCAGAATATTTCCCCCAGGCGAAAATTGTTGAAGACGACATATTGGCGACTTATTCGGGTGTTCGCCCCCTTGTTAATGACGGTAGCCAAACAGAAAGCAAAGTCAGCCGCGAACACGTTATTTTGCCAACGGCCCAAAACGTAACATTTGTCGCCGGCGGCAAATATACAACTTATCGCCGCATGTCTCGAGACATCATAGAAAAAGTTTTGAAAAATGAATTTACCCTCGAAGAAAGAGTTAAGTTTGCTCGAAATCAGACTCGCGATGTAATTAATCCCCATATTACAGTCGAAAAGCAGGCGGCAAGTTTAAGTCAATCTATCTTGTGGTCAGCGCAGTATGGTCTATCTGAAAACGAAACCAAGTTTCTCGCCGAGCGCCACGGATTTGAGGCTTTAGACCTTCTCGAAGAAGGCGAGGAGTATGGACTGCAAAATCCTTGGGAGATGGAAGCTTTATTTGCCATTCGCCATACCATGTGTATTCACTTGCGAGATTTTATGGTGAGGCGATCACCGCTCTTTTTAGCGAGAAAAGACCATGGATTTTCTCTCTTAGACGGTATTGCTGCCGTATTTCAGAAAGAAAGAAAATGGACACAAGAGCAGCTTACCCATGAAAAACAAATGTATTTTGACCACCTCAAATTTGAAATGGGTTGGAGAAAATAATATATGGGCAATTGGCTAGGATTCATTGACATCGTTGTACAAGAGCACGCGAGCATTTCGCACCAAAATGTCTATTTTCTACTTTTTAATCCCTGAATAACATCTTTTATTTTTCCCAACCCATTAACTCCGTGGGATGCAAGAAATTTAGCAAAAGAAATTCCGCCAGCCTTTATCACGCCGAGGTAACCTTGAGTGAGTAGATTGATCATTGAACCAACAACCCGTATTTTAATGTCACCGGCTAAATAACTTTTAACGATATTGATTCCCAATTCTCCAATTTCGCCAGTCTTATCATTGACGAGAGATTCAATTGAATTTTGATTGAGATGAAAAACGACGTCCGGTTTGGAGGCAGGTCGTTGTGAGAACCGAGGTCTGCCATTCTCTTTATGAAATACACATTCCAAATTGCCATTGATGACCACACCAATTTCTACACTTTGGCTCAAAGAGTCAGAAGCACTGGCGCAAATGGGCCTTTCTTCAAAAAAAGCTCTTAAACTTTCGAACGCTTGCTGATCAGACATAATTAACATAGTATTTAAATTTAATATCGATAGCAAGGAAGAGCTTTTTATGAAAATGACATCATCCGGCCCGTCAACAGACCCACAAGATCAACAGCGCACCTGGAATAATCCCCAAAAGTTAGCCATTGCACGCAATATGCTGGAGCGCTACACGGGGTCAAGCCATCAAGATTTTCATAAGCACATCATTCTAACAAATTTTGAATATTACATGGATCGGTTTAGCAAAACATATAATGCCCCGATCCATTCGGGTTCGGTGATGCGCGTAGCTCATAGTAAAGTTTTGGGTGTAAGCATCGTGGATTTTAAAATTGGGAGTCCCACCGCCGCTTTAGTCATCGAAATGCTTTCGTCTGTCGCTCCGGATGCAGTTCTTATGTTAGGTATGTGCGGTGGTTTGCATCGAGATTTAAAGATCGGTGATTTTTTACTTCCCATGGCGGCAATCAGGGATGAGGGGACAAGCGTTCACTTTATGCCGACGCAAGTTCCGGCACTTCCAACATTCAAGATTCAAAAATTTTTAAGCCAAATTATTATAGAAAAAAACCAAACGTATCAGACGGGGGTTGTTCACACTACCGATTATCGATTTTGGGAATTCGACGAAGAATTTAAGGCGACACTGAGACGAGAAAAAGTGGCGGCCATTGAAATGGAATGCGCCACTTTGTTTATTACTGCTTTTGCTTGCAAAGTTCCCTGCGGGGCGCTTCTCTTGGTCAGCGATCTTCCACTAGAAAAAATTAAAACTAAAGACTCAGCCAATAAAATTTTTAGAGATTATACTGATTTGCACCTTGAGATTGGCGCCCAGGCCATGACCGAAATTGACGAACGAGGTGACAAGGTGCGCCATTTTGAGTGGTAAAATAATTTTTCGCCGTTGATTCCATTACTTGACTTATAGTAGCCCCGGAAAGTTTAATGTAGACCACATGGGATTTTTTGAGAAATTTTCCGACTATTTTGCCAACGATATAGCCATCGATTTGGGTACAGCGAACACTCTTGTTTACGCAAGAAGCCGAGGCATTATTCTGAATGAACCGTCAGTAGTCGCCGTTCAAAAAAATTATCGAGGACTTCAAAACCGAGTCTTAGCGGTTGGCAAAGAAGCCAAAGAAATGTTGGGTCGAACGCCCGGATCCATTGTCGCCATAAGGCCCATAAAAGATGGAGTTATCGCAGATTTTGAAGTTACTCAGTCCATGCTTAAATATTTTATTTCGAAATCCATGGGTGGGAAAAAAGCACTTGTGCGTCCTCGCATTATCATTTGCGTGCCCTACGGAATCACCCAAGTTGAAAAGCGGGCCGTCAAAGAATCTGCTCAATCCGCGGGCGCTCGTGAAGTTTATCTTATTGAAGAACCCATGGCAGCAGCCATTGGGGCAGGTCTACCGATTACTGAACCCAGCGGAAATATGGTCGTCGATATTGGCGGTGGTACAACCGGTGTGGCAGTTATAAGCTTAGGTGGGATTGTCTACTGCAAATCTATCAAGATTGCGGGAGATAAATTTGATGAGAGTATTGTGAACTATGTTCGTCGACAATTTAATTTATTAATCGGCGAACGAACCGCAGAGAATATTAAAATGGCCATCGGCAACGCCTATCCCTTTGACGAAGAAAGGGTGATGGAAATTAAAGGCCGAGACCTCGTGGCAGGTGCTCCAAAAACAATTGAGATTACATCGACTCAAGTGCATGATGCACTGACAGACTCCGTAAACGAAGTGGTCGACGCCGTCAAGACGGCCCTCGAAAAAACGCCGCCGGAGCTTGCGTCAGACATTGTGGACAATGGAATTGTTCTCACCGGTGGTGGTGCATTGCTGGCTAACCTTGATATATTGCTAAGAGAGAGAACAGGCTTGCCGGTTTCTTTGGCAGAAGATCCATTGACTTGCGTTGTTTTGGGATCTGGAAAAGTGCTTGAGGAATTGGATCTTCTCAAACAACTCACCACGGATTAATAATGCTTAATGAGGTCCATTATCAGACGGTCCTCAAATTTTTCTTTTTTCTTCTCCCCGACGAAGATGAGGCCCTGAATTTTTCATCAAAAGTAATCAAGCAAATCAACTCCCACCACAAACGAAATCAAAACATAAAGATAGATCTCATCATTTTAAATGGGCTTTGGGAAATTTATAATCGCTACCAAAATCGAATTCTCCAGTTGATTAATATTGAATCTCGACACCCGTGGCAGCCCTTGCAATCTGACAGAGCGGCGGCGTGGCGAAATTATTTAAAGGATAGTGAGCCTGAAGTGAGGGCTATCCTCGTTTTTAGGTACATTCTTGGGTATTCGCCAGAGTTTATTAGTGAAGCACTGAATATTCCCTGCGGGACGGTTTTGTATCGAATGGGCCGAGGTCTTGAGTCTGTAGCTGGAAAATTGAAATCCATATGATGGCGAGCGGATGTTTTCTAAACAGAGAGCAAATCCACCTTCTAGTCGAAGATAAGATTTCTGGCAAAAAGTTTATTCAAGTTCAAGCACATATTCGGGATTGTATGGAATGCGAAATAGTCTATAAAAACCTAAACGACGCGAAATCTTTTTTGATAGATCTTTCAAACCTGAAGGCAACTGCTGACACAGTAACTAAACTTAAATCTGAAACGAAAACTCTTAAAAATATTATGGTTCTTTTGCAGTGGCGAAACTTGCCGCCAAGTTTAAAATGGACCATGGAATACGCTTCGATTGCTTGTGTTATGTTCGTTGGTCTTCATTATTTTCCTTGGAAGCGAGCAGTAAGAAAAATAAATACCTATAGAACATTACCTCAAACAATCCAGATTCCCCTTCTAGAAACTATAACATTAGATCTTCCCTTGCCCACACCCTCAGTTCTAACTGGGTTGGAGCCTGAACCTCCCCCCATGGTCGGCGCAGCTCCAGTAAAACTGTTTCAGCCTAAAACTGTTTCTCGTGTTGTCCCTCGCCCTACGGCGACACCCTTACCCAATTATCAGGATGCATCCGATGATATCGGAACTGAAGTTGAAAGTTCTGGTGACGAATCTGTTGAACCGGTTGGTGATTATAGCAAAAATGGAGAGTCAAGGCTCAATGGAGAAATCAAAGCGACAGAAAATAATAATGAGCCAAAACCGAAATCCAATTTAGAATTGAATCCCGAGCATGGACCGGCTGAGAAAGTGGAATCAAATGCAGAGCCGAAGTTAGAATTGAAGCCCCCGCCAAAACCAGGGCCAAAAATTGACTCGAAAACTAGCAAAATTCCTGAGCCAGGAGAAATGCAAGAGAAAGGTGTTGAAAAAGAACCTGTAAATGTACAAAAAGGCGACAGTGAGGCCATCCCATGAAGCGAGCCCCTAAATCACTGAGAAGTATTCTCACGTTGTGGTTTCTTGCATTCACTATTATTCCGCTCGCCTTTGTTACAGGTTACAGCACCGTACTCTACGAAAAATCAATTAATTCAGAACTGCTCAAAAGACTTGAGGGCAACGTCAGAGAAGTCGGTGTTAGCCTGGCTGATCTAGAAAATTATCTTGTCACCAATGGCAAAATTCACAGCTCTGATCCCACATTGATATATCAGGTTGGTACGAGAAATATTTCTGCCTCACGGCGCATCGTCAATGAGTGGCTTAAAACATATTCGGCAGCAAGAATGGTTCTGTTTGACCATGAAGGTCGCCTTATTGTTGCGCAAACACGGGGACCTACGGGAGAAATTAAAACGCAGAGTAACCTTGAAACGGGGGATATTTTTCTCACAGACAAAGTTATAGTCGATATTAACAAAAAGGGTCAGGCCAAAATCCGAGAAGTAGAGCCCAATGTAGGTTTAGATCTCATTGTCTATACGCGGATCATTCAAAAAGATGGAAGGACGGCCGGTTATTTAGAAGAAGTTATTGAACTAGGAGATAGTTTTGTAAAGAGCCTGAAAAAAAGACTCAATCTTGAAGCAGTCATTTTTGATGAAAAAGGAATTCCGGCGGCAGCATCCAGTGATGATTTCTTTTTGTACCCAAAAGACTTTTTTCCAGGAAAAATCGGGACTTCAAATTATGTATTTTTTGACCTCACTAGTCGAGGAGATCCCTTTGGCATGACCATTAGAAAAATCATCGATAACGAAGGTCGTACCTATCTCACTCTTGGATTAGCAGCGAGCAAAACGGATAGCCAGCGCGTACTTAAAAAAATAAAAGCGACACTTATTACAATCACACTTTTTATTTTATTATTATTAATCCCCACACTTATTTACGTTTCTAATAGAGTTGTAAAGCCCATCTATCAGTTAGTAGAAGCCACCCAGAAAATGGAAGGAGGAAATGTTGATTTAAATCTCCCCAACAAATCTGAAACTGAATTAGGAATATTGATCGACTCCTTCAATGGCATGACAAAAAGTATTTCTACAACTAAGCGAGAACTTGAATCCAAGATACTCGAACTCCAATCAACTCAAACAACTTTGATTCAATCGGCTAAAATGGCGAGCTTAGGCCAACTTGTTGCCGGTGTAGCTCACGAGCTCAATAACCCGATCGGTTTTATTCACTCAAATATGGCTCATTTGAGGGACTACGTTGAAAAACTACTAAGAGTTTTGAAGGCTTTAGACAAAGGCCCTGAAGAAGTGGATAGAATTAAAAAAGAAGTAGATTACAATTTTATTTTAGAGGATTTGCTTAAGCTCATAACTTCATGTGAAGAGGGTGCCAGAAGAACGCGAGATATAGTTTTAGGATTGCGTAATTTTTCACGTTTAGACGAGGCTCAGCTAAAACGCGTTGATATACATGAGGGCATTAAAAATACATTGAGACTCTTATCTGGTGAATTAAAAAATAGAATTAGTGTCTATGAAGAGTATGGATCGTTACCTGAAGTTCGATGTTATGCTAGCCAACTCAATCAAGTTTTTATGAATATTATTACCAACGCTTCTCAAGCCATAGAAAAGCAAGGTGAAATTTGGATAGCAACGAAAGCTCAAGGTTCATGGATTGAAGTCGTAATAAGGGACAACGGCCCGGGCATTGATCAAAATTTACTCGATAAGGTTTTCGACCCGTTTTTTACAACTAAGCCGGTAGGAAGGGGAACGGGCCTGGGCCTGAGCATTTCATACGGCATAATCCAAAAGCATGGTGGTGAAATCAGCGTTAAGAATATGGAGCCGCGCGGCGCTGAGTTTTTAATTCGGCTGCCGGTCGACGGCCCGTCGGACACCAAACCCTCAAACCTCAGTTAGGTGCATTAGAGCTGGCAAGAGTTCTTGCAATAGCCGCAGGTGATGCAAATCACCAATAGCCTTGAAACGGCAAATTTTTTAAGATTAAAGATTCAATGTCATGATGTAGAAGAATTTTGGGCCATCGCCCTTAATCCCTATTGTACTATTATACATTGTTCTATGCTATTTAGGGGTACTGTCGATTCTTGTCTTGTTCACCCCAGAGATATTTTTCGATTTGGTATAATCTTTAACGCTTCTTCTATTATAGTTGTTCATAATCATCCATCTGGTAACTGTTTTCCCAGTGACGCCGATATTAAGATGAGTTCGAAAATAAAAGAGGCTGGGCTTTTACTCCAAATACCTCTTACCGATCATGTGATTATTACGGCAAGAACCCACTACAGTTTTGCAGATAGCTATTGGAAGCGAACATTAAAATGAAGCAAGAACGTCTTAACTCCAAAAAATTAAGGCTGAAGGACAATTTCTTCATTTGCTTTAGGGAGCGAAATCAAAACTATATTTGATCTCTCATGAATTGGTGAGGTTAGGGGGTTGGCATCTCGGCAATCACCGGCGCAAACAAAGAGCCCAATTGTTTCGCCGGGCTTGGGTTGATATCCGGCCAAAACCCCCCACCGGCTATCGTAGAACCAATTAGACTGAATTTGGCCACGGTTTGTACCGTCATTTATGTTTTGAATTTGAATGCCTCCGCCGTTTTCATGAAGTCCACGCCAGAGTTGAATGGGAGCGCTTCCATACCAAACCCCATTTATTTTTTCTATCATTCCAATAGTGTATAATAATGGTCCCATCTCTGGCCTGTCGGGTGTATCCGGCCAGATGAAGGGGCGACCATTATCAAGCTCGATGTGAACTCCCGTATACCTGAGCTCTATTTTTGTAATGTGAGTTGTAATAGGCCACTGGGCAAAATCTGCAGAAATATTTTTTAAGCTTACTTGGCCAATATCTATTTCTCCTAAAAATCCTCCCGTATGTGAGCCTCCGTTGACAGGTGGTGCGTGGGTTGTCCCGCCACTCATAAATCCAGATAGCCACGGTGCTCGAGCTTGCAGATCGTCGTTATATTTTTTTTGAGTATTGAAATCTAAATTACTCCAGAACTTCCAATATGTATCCGTTTCAAAACGAATTTCTTGCACATCACGCCACCAAGGGTGGGCTCGGTTTAACTGCGCCACATTCTTGTCCATTCCGTTTGGTTGATTTACTTCGTAACCTACGGCAAAAAAATTAGGATATTTTTGTTGAACCTTTCGAATCCAATCTCCACCATTTGTCGGAAACGGCGACGGAGAACAACTGTCTTTTGAAGGCGTAACAGATGATTCGGGCAATTCAAACATTATTAGTGCTTCAGGAAACGTTTCTGCCAATACTTTAATACGACAATCGGCTTGGTCAGAATTGTCCCAATCATTCATAACGACACGGCAGAGAGATCGATCTAACCCCGGCGCCACCCCATCGGCAGGACTTACCCCGGCACAAATAGGTATGAGTTTATGGGCCCAAAGTTCACGCAATATCGTATTGAGCTTGTCGTCATACACGGAGCAGTCTGCCGCTGAGGTAGGAAACAAACCATGGTAACCGTTGTCGGCCGTGCAGTGAGTAACTTGAACAGCAAAGTGTGTGTACCCTTGATCAAGAGCCGCTTTATAAATAATTTCTCGTTGGTCTTTTGGGTATCGCGAAACACTGAGCGACCATACCCACCCCGCCTCAATGCCTCGGGCTACCGCTCCCTGGTCACCAACTCTTCGAATATGTGAAACCGGGTCCTCACCGTTTACAAAGTTAGGTTTTACGGCAGGAACCCAAAGCATTAAGTCCCCTTGAAAATCTCTTAGCTGAGAATTGGAGTAAGTCTTTGGATCAGGGTACGGGGCTGCGATGAGGTGAACCTTGAATTGTTCCCACGGTCCCATGGCGGTAACTCGAGCGTTTACAACCGGTGGATTTTGATCAACGCGAGCTGAAACAAAATTCTGATCATTAGACGTTTTCAATAAAACATGGGCCCCTTCAGTGAGCGAGCCAATAAGTTGAAATGATTCCCATGAGCCAAAAGTTCTTCGGTTCGCGTGAATATCGCTTCCGCCACCTAGTTCGGCGCTGAGATAGCGCCCATGACTTGTTCGAATACTTACTGAGCCCCCAGTCAATAATCTAAGATAGAAGGTTTCCCATTCCCCTGCATTCGCACGATTGGCTAAAACTTCTCCAACGTCGTCACCACCACACTCGGCAACGACAAACTTTCCGTTATTAGCTTGAAATGTAACGGCGTACTCGTCTAAATCGCGGCCAACGACGGGCCCTGCATTTGAACAACCGGGATTAGGACTTGGTCTAGGAGTCGGTGCCGCAGTGGGCCCCGGAGTGGGGCGGGGTTTTGGCGGAAATATCCCGTTTGAAAATCCAGATTGTGAAATGAGACAGACAGCAAAAACCGCAAAACCCATCCATTTGTTTTGGGTCATTTGGAGCTCCTATTTATTAACCACCTACTTATAAATCTATCTAAAATTTAATCTAATCAGTCACTCAAAAATCTGTTTAAAACTAGATCCCAGTAAGGAGCCTTTATTATAAATGGTGGGACGTTTAAAATTATAAGAATTTATTAAAATAGGACTTAAAGCGAGACGACAGGAGATCATTCGCGGTAGCCATTGTCCTGTCATATTATCCTTTGGACTAGAAAACCTCCTTGATTTCTAGCCATTACGGCAAAAAAAAGGAGCGACTTGAAGTCGCCCCATAGAAACTAATAATAGATAACCGCTTACTTAATACAAGAATTATAACCCATATAATCCATAATACGCTCCAACGAGCCAAGTTTGCTGTAACGATCAACTTGGTGACTGTTCCAGTAGTTTCGACCCACTAAACGTTCCGTAATCCACTGAACGTGTGAATTGCTTTGATTCAAATAATTAACTTCATTATTGATGGAACCACGAACAGATTGGGTTTGAGCACGAACTTGATTCTCGAGTTGATTAGCTTTAGCTTTCACTGTATTAGCTGAATTTTCGCAGGCCTTGGCATAACGCTCCGTATTCCCAGCTGAATTTAATGCGGCTCTCAAATGAGAAACGACATCTGCTAAACCTGCAGCGTTTAATTTTGCTTCGTATTTATCTAAAGCTCCACGAAGAATATTTTGAGTGTTTACATTGTTATTGTAAGCCTCTTGAGTATTAGGAACCATTCCTGAATCTAAAGAATTAGAAATTGAATTGCCGATTTGAGCAACTTGGTCGTTTGAATTTGAAATGGCTCGTAGTTCACGAAGGGAATATTCAATATTTGTACTAATGTCTTGAATACGATCGATATCGCCTTTGATGCTCGAGTTAAAATAGGTGCCGTACAAAGCTAAACGTTGAGCATCAGAGAAAGCTTGTTGGCAGTTTGAGAAATCTTGGCCAAATGAATTTTGGCTAAGGGCCAATACCATGGGAATTGCGATTAAGAGATTTGTGATCATAATACGTCCAGTAAATGAACAGGCAAGCCACCCGGGATCAGCGGCTTCCATTACCGGTTTCACGTATACTCCCATTCAATGGGGTTAGCAATATGTGAAAAGTATTTTGTAATAAAGATATTTTTTTTTGAAATTATTTTGCATGTCCGTAAATTCGAGATTCTAGTTCTCGGCTAACTTCTGAAGGCAATCTGACTTTGGCTTTTTTCAATCGCTCGTTCACAACCTTAAAATAAACGTCCCTAACTTGATCGTCATGTTTATTTTTCATGTCATTTTGATACTGCAATGTCAAAATGTCACCTTCGGGATCCATCTGACGAAATTGCCGTGATCTTAAATCAGAATTCCAACATCGATCATCGGTTGATGTTTGATCTACTTGAATCATTGAATTGTTAGTTGAAGGAACTGGAATCTGATGTGAGCTTGAACTCGTTTGAACTGATGAAGGATCTTGGCTTCGAGACTCGGCTTCGATTATAATTTCGGCCTGTTCTTGATTTATATAGGTTTCTTTGATCGCCTGATTGACCTGAATTTGATGTTCTTCAGCTTGCAGGTTTTCTTGCAAGAGGCAAAAAAAGCTTATTATAATCCATGAAACCATAGTGAAATTAACCCCTTCTTACCCTATTTAGTTAGCAAGGGTGATGCCACAAGGCCCAATAGATTCCTATTGATTTTCAATAGGTTACGCTGGCAATATTGTCCCAATATTTGACATCTGCATAAGAACAAAACAATAAGGAGTCACAATGCTTAAATTAACGATTTTGGTGCTTTGCGCCCTCAGTTTGGCCTCTTGCGGGCCCCGTGCTTTTACTAAAGGTGATTACGAAAATCCCGAAACGACGAATCTCTTGAACGACCAATTTTCTGAAAGTGACATGCAGCATATGTCTAAAAAGTTGGTAGATAGTTTAGTGGCGTCAAAACCCATTGCAAAAGCTGACAAACCACCCGTTGTCATGGTGACAAAACTTGAAAATAAAACCGACGAACATATTGATACTCAAAGCATCATGGACATGATCAAAGTTGATCTAGGTAAATCAGGTGCTGTCGCATTCGTAGATAAAGAAGCCCGTGACGATGTCTCTAAAGAATACGATTATCAAAATTCTGGGATGATGGATCAAGCTACTATTCATTCTAAAGGAAAACAAACCGGTGCCGATTACATAATTAACGGTCGCTTGGATTCAATCACCCAAGAAGTAGGAAAAGACAAAACTGTTTATTATAAAATTACCCTCTATCTCACAAACTTAAATACGAACGTTTCTGTTTGGCAAGACCATGATCAAATTCGAAAGGTATTCCAAAAGCGTCGCATAAGTGAATAATTTTAAATTTAGAAAAAGGGTTGCTGTCGTTTTAGGATCAACCCTTTTTTTTATCAATGCCTGTTCTACGTATCCATTTGAAACGCAAAATGCACAAAACGCTTTTTATTCTGGTGACTATGACAAGGCCGCCCAACTTTTAGAAAAGAATGCTAAGGAAGATTCTAAAGATCAGCTTTTGTATCTTTATGACCGCGGAATGGCTTTGCACTTAGCCGGTAAATACCGCGAAAGTGAAAAAATGTTGTTGGCCGCCGATAAAATGGGCGAAATTAAAGACTACACGAGTATCAGTGCAGAAATCGCGTCAGTGCTCATTAATGAAAACATTAAACAATACAAAGGGGAAGATTTTGAGAAAGTCATCACTAACGCTTTTTTGGCCATAGACTATGTGCTTGATGGGCAGTTCGAGGATGCCTTGGTTGAGTGTCGAAGGGTGAATGAAAAATTATACAAATATAAGTTTGAAGCAAAAAGAAATTACGAACAAAACCCCTTTGCACGCTATCTAGCGGCCCTGATTTGGGAAGCTTCGGGTAATTTGACAGACGCCTATATCGACTACAAAAAAGCAGAAGAACTCACCCCCGATTTTGCCTACCTAAAGTCAGATTTGATCAGATTAGCCAAACGTTTAGATCGACCCGAAGATTTAAAAAAATGGAAAAAGCAATTTGGCGAAGAAGTTGCTGTTCCTACTCCCAAAGAAGAAGCCAAGACGGGTGAGATTATTTTAATTTACCAGCAGGGTCGAAGTGCTGTTAAAAAACCCCATCCCGAGAACCATAGATTTCCTAAATTTTACGCTCGGTCGAGTCTGACACAAACAGCACGGATCGAAGTAGGTGACGAAAAGAAAAGCGAAGATTCTCAAAAAATTTATAGTGTCTCAGACGTAGCCATTAAAACACTTGATGACGCTTATGCTGTTCTCGTGGCGAAAGCGGCCGCAAACGTTGCAAGCCGAATGATCATTTCTGATCAAGTGCGCCAGAAAAATGAACTTCTCGGCCTGGCCACCTGGATTGGTCTTGCTGCTACTGACCAAGCTGATGTTCGCCATTGGTCAACGTTGCCAGAGACTTTACAATTCGCTAGAGTGCGAGTTGCGCCAGGTGTCCACGATGTTAAAATAGTAGGGTTGACAAGCGCGGGGCAAACTTCGGGAGAAGAAAAATCCTTTCAAATTAATGTGGCCGCCGGAAAAAAAGTTTTTCTAAACTGGCGATCACTCCAATAGCTGAAAAATTTATTTTGCAGATCCGAAAACGAAGCCCAGACGAAGCATCACTGTGAAATAACTTTGAGCGGCTTTGGTTGTCGCAGCACCGGCAGGGGTAACGCTCGCATCGAAAATCCCGTGGTAGGCGAAATCGACTCCGGACATAAAACTTTTTCCAAGTAAGATTTTTCCGCCAAATCCTAAGTCCAATCCAAATGCATTAGCCTCGTAAGATTTGATTCCACCTGAAGAAACCAAATCTTGGGTGTGGCCCACAAATTCTGCGCCACATTTAATGTAGGGAATAAAAACGTCTATCTGGTCTACATTATAAAGAACTGCTGCCTCGTAGGTACTTTGAGCTAATGACAAACTATTACTAGAATGTTTGCTATTGAGGTAATCCAGCTCAAATTCTAACCAGTCACTGGCGGCGTAATCAAAAAACAGTCCCCACCCCAAGGCATTTCCGTAAACCAGACCCACATCATTTGTAAGGCCTACCTGTCCTGCTTGAAAACCCACCGAATGGCGGCCCTCTTCTGAAAATGCCATTTCACTTTCAAAAGCTAAAGCCAGAAAAAGTAAGGCGATAAAAACTGCGATGAGGCGTGACATCTGATTTTCCTTCCAAAAAAAAAGCCTGAGAATTGTTTCTCAGGCTTTTCCTTAAGCTCAACCTAAATATCAATTATCTAATTCGTACTCGCGAATCTTAGTTTCAATGGTAGCCAATTTTTGATGAAGCTGATTGATTCGCTCTTGAACGCTGCCGATGTCACTACGTTCAGTAACCCGGGCAATGCGATCATCGAGTTTCTTTTGAATATCGTCAAAAGACCGAGTGGTGTTATCAAGCAATTCGCGAACATCCACAGACTGGCTTCCGTTAGCGCCAGGACCATGGGTACCCACAGGCTTGTTCAAAGCTTTTTCTAAGTAGCTTGAGATACTGCCCGTGCCGGTTTGAATTATTTCGCGCAAAGTTTCGATGGAAATATAATTTTTCGCTTTCTTCTCTGCTTCAAAAATAATCTGCGTCAAAGTTGAAGAAGTAATATCTTTCTTCGTCTTGTTATCGACGACGAGAACTTCTTCGTTCGCTCGAATCATTTTCGCTATGTCTTCCAGAGTGACGTAACAGCTTTGCTGTGTGTCATACAACTTTCTGTTTTGATAGCGCTTAATAACTTTTGCGTTGGGATTTGTAACTGTCGGACTCTGAGTTTGCGTTTCCAAACAAACCTCCTATGGTGCAAGCGCACAAATTGGTTGTTTAACTCTTACTAAAACTCTAAAACAACGTGAGAATTACACCCTAGCCACATGATGTCAAGCTTGTTAGAAAATCTTTCAATAGAGGTTTCAAGACGCAGCGTAACAATTCTTTGACTTGTTTTCGTGGCATCTTCGGTTAAAGTTCTTAACAATTTAGACTAAAGTTCTTAAGCGCTATGCCGAATAGTCAATCACTGCGGGACTTTTGGCTTAGCTATGATTGATAATACTAAAAAAAATCAAGGATTTACGTCATTTGACTTTCTCACAATGGTCTCTACTTTTGGCGTCATTTTGTTTGTTTCAGTACCCATTCTAACAAGAACATTCAAATCAAATGATTTTGAAACTGCTAATCGAGATATCCGGGCCATCACTCTTTCTCTTTTAAAGCCTGGTCCCGGATCAGCTCATGGTCAGAGAAATTTGGCTAGTGCAGTTGCTGAAGACAACGCTGCCTCAGAAGGTCGAGCTGGCAAGGACCCATGGGGAAATCAGTATCGTTTTGCATTTATTAAAAACTCAAAAGGCCTGTCCACCCACCTGGCCGTGTGGAGCGCTGGTCCAAGTGTAAAGCAAAATGAAAATATAAAAGACATTGTTGAGGCGACACCCAGTGGCGACTTCACCCTCAAAAAAGGAATTGTCGGTAGCATCGTTCCCATTCATTGAAATAGCCTAGTCTAGTTGTTTTCCCGTCAAGAATAGACCTGCGAATTCCGAAAAAACCTATGAAGGAACAGTTGAGGAACAACTGGAGGAAGAACTCATGGGTCGAGCGCAGTCCAC
>JAHFAE010000006.1:36177-46127 GCA_023250675.1 Oligoflexia bacterium
ATCTCTATAATTTTCCTCCAATTCTTCGTTGCCTGCTCCTCGATTCCAAAATCAAATGAAAAAAATTCTCCTCTCGTTGAAGCTTCGCACGCCGACCGAAATGAAGCCTCCATTGCTAACGGTGGAATTAAATCTGAGACCAACGATCCCCTCTATATGCGCACCCAAGCAGACTACCACTTTGCATTAGCTGAAGCGTTTGGCCTTGAAGGCGATGTCACTCGTGCAATTGAAGAATATAAACTTACATTGGTTTATGATCCGAATAGCGCCCACGTTCGCCTCAAGCTCGCATCGGAGTATGTGAAAAAAGGTCAGCTCGTACAAGCGGTGGATCAGGCCGAGGCAGCTGTTCAAATTGATCCAAACATGTCGGACGCTCGCCTCTTGTTAGGCGGCCTCTATAGCTCCTCAAAGCTTTATGAGAAGGCATTGGAGCAATACGGCTACGTGATGAAATCGGATCCAGAAAATATTGAGGCCGCCCTTTATATTGGGGCCTTATTAGCTGAGCAGAAAAAATATGAGGAAAGTGTGGCTCATTTCAAATTGGTTGCCAAAAATAAAAAGCAAGCTCATTTAGTTTACTACTATTGGGGTCGGGTTGAGCTTGAACGAAAACGTGAAAAAGAAGCAGAAACTGCGTTTTTAAAATCCCTAGACGCGAAATCTGATTTCATTGAAGCCGTTCTAGCTCTCGGGTTTTTATACGAGCAAAAATCAGAATTTGATAAAGCGATAAAACTTTATTCGCGCTTTCAAGAAAAACACGGTCCTTCAGCAAAAGTGGCAACTTCTTTAGGTAGATTATATATGGAGCGCGATCAATACGACGAAGCCTATAAACAATTTGCCGTCATTGAGGATCAAGAGACAGACAATCTAAACGTAAAGGTGAAGATGGCCCTCATCCTTATTGAACAAAAAAAATATGATAGAGCCATCTATAAATTAAAAGAAATTTTGGCAGGTGCTCCTGATTCAGAGAAAATTAGATTTTATTTGGCGGCAGTTTATGAAGAAATAAAGCTCTATCCCGAAGCCATCGAGCAATTTGAGATCGTAAAACCTTCAAGCAATCTTTATTCTGAAGCGGTAGTTCACAAGGCCTATTTGCAAAAACTTCTCAACAACTATTCAAAAGCCATGAGCACCATGACTGAGGCTATAAAAAATAAGTCAGATGTACCTCAGTTCTATAGTTTTTACGCATCACTTTATGATGACCAACGTCAACCGACAAAAGCGGCGGAGATTTTGCAGGGCGCAGTTAAAATCTTTCCTAAAGATGATCAACTCTATTTTTACTTGGGCAGCATGCAAGATAAAGCGGGCCAACGAGAAGATAGTTTGGTTTCGATGAAAAAGTTTTAGAATTAAATCCCGATCACGTGCAAGCTCTCAATTATTTAGGGTACACGTTGACCGAAATGGATCGCGACTTAGCAGAAGCTGAACGACTCATTCGTCACGCTTTAAAGTTAAAGCCAGGCGATGGGTATATTACTGACTCGTTGGGTTGGGTTCTCTTTCGTCGGGGACAGTACAAGGAGGCCATTGCTACTTTAGAAAATGCGTGTAAACTAAAACCCGAAGAAGCGATTATCGCTGAACATCTTGGCGACGCCTATTTGAGATATAGTTTGCGTGACAAGGCTCGCCGGATGTATGTTCGAGCCGTAACGTTAGAAAATGACGAGAACAATATTGTTAAAATCAAAGAGAAAATCACTAGTATCGATAGTGCTGCCAGTGTTCAGAAATCATTGGATGAATCCAGAAAGCCATCCTCGGCAATTAACCCGTAATAAAAACCTACTTCCGCTCCTCGTTTTTTCTCTAGTCGCTTGCTCTTCAACTCCCGAAAAAAAAGAAATACCTCAAGAAAAATCGTTAGTTCCTATGGCAGTGCAACTCTTTTCTCCACAAATATTATCTGCTGATATTTTTGTAGAACGTGAGGTTCATGGTTATCGAACAAAGGGCGATATTACTATTATTTCGCCGAGTGCATTGCGCCTTGACCTTAGAACAAGCTTAGATCTGCCATTAGCATCAATTGTAATGAGTGAATCAAAAATTCAATATGTATTATATCGCGACAAGAAATTTTTTACCGGCAAACCAGGGCCCCATGCTCTTGATCCGATTTTTCCACTTATCGTTGATTCGTCAACACTCATAAATATTTTGCTTGAAAAGAAAAATCCTATGGACCAATGCGAGATGGCTGATGGATTTTTACTGGGCTGTAAAGGTAATTCCGGGCAGATGGAATACACGGTCGACTGGGATAAGAGAAAAACCACCGGACCTTTGACTGGCAGGGCTTCTAAGGTTTTGTTGAAATTGCCAGCCAAGCAAGCTCTCGTAAAATTCTACTTCAATGACCTCCAAACAAACGTCCCTAATGCGGAGCGTTTCCTAAATCTTGAAGTGCCCGATGGCTTCAAGTCTTTTTCTGTGCCCGAGCGCTGAGGCTTGATAAAAAGCGCTGTAAACCCGATAATATAATTGAGGGCAAGGGATCATCAAACCATGCCCAAGGAGCAGATGATGGGCAAATCAAATGTGGACATCTACGGACTCATTTCGCAATTCCAAGCTAGCGAAAAATTTAAAGATCTAAACTGGCGCGGAACTTTTGCTGACTATATAAATCAAGTCAAAGATCATCCTGAGTTAACACGTACGGCATTTCAACGGGTGTACGATATGATTACGGGTTACGGAGTGAATGAGTACACTGAGTTTAAGAAAAAAATCGTGCATTACAAATTCTTTGACGATGAACGAAATGGTGGCAAAGACGCCATTTACGGACTTGATATATCATTGATGAAACTAGTTAACACGTTTCGCTCGGCGGCGGAGTCCTATGGCACTGAGCGAAGAGTTATTTTGTTGCATGGTCCCGTTGGTAGTTCCAAGTCCACCATCGCAAGACTTCTCAAGCACGGCCTTGAGGCTTACTCAAAAACCGAAGAGGGAGCTCTATACACATTTTCTTGGACCGACAAAGAGCGCGATAGACACATGCTTCTCGGTAAAGATTTTCAAGAGTTTGCGTGCCCCATGCATGAAGAGCCCCTGCATCTTATTCCAGTGGAAATTCGTGAAAATATTGTCGAAGAACTCAATCGTGGTGGCAAAAGTAAATACAAAATTAAAATTGATGGGGATCTTTGCCCCGCTTGCCGATATATTTTCAAAGGTCTCATGCTCAAATATGAGGGCGACGTCAACCGTGTCCTTCAGCATATTGAAATCAGGCGCCTTGTATTGAGCGAAGCAGATCGAATTGGGATTGGAACGTTTCAACCCAAAGATGAAAAGAACCAAGATTCAACAGAGCTCACAGGTGACATAAATTATCGTCGAATTGCAGAATACGGTTCAGATTCAGACCCCCGCGCATTTAATTTTGACGGTGAATTCAATATTGCCAATCGAGGTATTATTGAATTTATAGAGGTTCTTAAATTAGACGTTTCGTTCTTGTATGATCTGTTGGGAGCATCCCAAGAGCATAAAATCAAACCAAAGAAATTTGCTCAGACCGACATTGACGAAGTAATTTTGGGTCATACTAACGAGCCAGAATATCGCCGACTTCAGAATAATGAATTTATGGAGGCCCTCCGCGATAGAACAGTTAAGATTGACATTCCCTATATAACCAAGCTCAAAGAAGAAGTAAAAATCTACAAGAAAGACTTCAATGAGAAAAAAATTAAAGGAAAGCATATTGCCCCTCACACCATTGAGATGTCAGCCATTTGGGCCATCCTCACGCGACTAGAGATGCCTAAAAAAGCTAACTTGTCTCGTTTACAAAAACTAAAATTATACGACGGCAAAACATTACCTGGCTATACGGAGGACAATGTAAAAGAATTGAGAAAAGAAGCTATTCGTGAAGGTTTAGATGGGATTTCTCCTCGGTATATCCAAGATAAAATCTCCAATGCCCTTGTGAACTCAAAGCACGGCGAGATGGGTTGTGTGAATCCCTTTATGGTTCTCAACGAACTGGAGGGCGGTTTGAAACACCACAGTCTTATTGTGGGCGATGAAAAGAAAAAAGCATTCCGAGA
The DNA here is from genome assembly GCA_023250675.1 of Oligoflexia bacterium. Lineage (GTDB taxonomy): Bacteria > Bdellovibrionota > Bdellovibrionia > JABDDW01 > JABDDW01 > JAHFAE01. Next base: position 40,275 of record JAHFAE010000006.1, read on the forward strand.
ATTACTGTCTGTCGTAAAACAAGAATACGAAGACATTGTAAAAAGCGAAGTACAAAGGGCCATCAGTGCCGATGAGAATGCTCTGTCAAGACTCTGCGCTAATTACATCGACAATATAAAAGCCTATACCCAAAAAGAACGTGTACGAAACAAGTACACCGGTCAAGACGAAGAGCCCGATGAGCGTCTCATGAGATCTATTGAAGAGAAAATTGATATACCCGAATCACGAAAAGACGATTTTAGAAGAGAGATTATGAATTACATCGGTGCACTGGCCATCGATGGCAAGCAGTTTGATTACAAAACCAATGAACGCTTGCATAAAGCTCTTGAACTCAAACTTTTTGAAGACCAAAAAGACAGCATAAAGCTCGCAAGTCTTGTAACTAGCGTTGTAGATAAGAACACCCAAGAAAAAATTGATGTGGTCAAAAGCCGACTCATTAAAGACTACGGCTATTGTGAGATCTGCTCCAGCGATGTGCTCAATTATGTTGCAAGTATCTTTGCTCGTGGAGATGTGAAGTCCAGATGATCCTGCATATAAAGCAGGACCATAATCGATTCCGAGAAATTGTTAAAGGTAAGATCAAGGGTAATTTCAAAAAGTATATTTCACACGGCGAAATGATTGGTAAACGAGAAAATGATTTTGTCTCGATTCCTCTTCCCCAAATTGAAATTCCTCATTTTCAATATGGCCCCAAGAGTTCAGGTGGTGTGGGACAAGGTGAAGGAGAGAACGGAACTCCCCTAGGGGGCGATCCCAAAGAAGGGGCTGGCGAAGCGGGTAACGCCCCTGGCGAACATATAGTAGAAGTCGACCTCACCTTCGAAGAATTAGCTGAGATTATGGGAGAAGAATTACAGCTCCCCAAAATCCAACCTCGTGGTAAAAAGCAAATTAAAGCTATAAAAACAAAATACAGCGGCCTTCACCGAGTGGGGCCCGATAGTCTCAGACACTTCAAATCTACATTTCGAGAAGCTTTGAAAAGACAAATTATCTCTGGAACCTACGACCCCGATTCTCCCATTGTCGTGCCCATCAAAAAAGACATGCGATACCGAAGTTTCAGATTTGCAGAGCGCCCCGAGAGTAATGCGGTTATCATTTATATGATGGACGTCTCGGGCAGTATGGGCGATGAGCAAAAAGAAATCGTGCGGCTAGAAACGTTTTGGATTCATACTTGGCTTAAATCTCAGTACAAAGAAATAGATACTCGATTTATCATTCACGATGCTGCTGCCAAAGAGGTTGATGAAGAGACATTTTTTAGAACAAGAGAAAGCGGTGGAACACTCATTAGCTCGGCCTACACCCTGGCCCAAAAAATTGTTGACGAAGAATACCCTATTTCAGAATGGAATATTTACCCCTTTCATTTCAGCGATGGCGACAATTGGAGTGGAGAAGACACAAGGTTTTGTATTGAACTTTTAAAAGACAAGATTCTTCAATGTGCCAACATGTTTTGTTATGGCCAAGTAGAGAGTAAATACGGGAGTGGGCAATTCATAAAAGATTTAGAAAAGGAATTTTCTGAAGACGATCGTGTCATTACTTCAAGAATAGAGAGTCGCGACGGCATTTACACTTCAATTAAAGATTTTTTAGGTAAAGGCAAATGAATTTACCCCCAGAGTATGCAAAGGTTCAGGAAGAAATTGAGCGATACGCCAGCGACTACGGCCTAGATTTCTTTGAGACGATTTTTGAAATGGTCGACTACGATACCATGAACGAGATTGCGGCCTACGGCGGTTTTCCAACTCGTTTCCCGCATTGGAAGTTCGGCATGGAGTACGAACAGTTATCAAAAAGCTATGCCTATGGTCTTTCAAAAATTTATGAAATGGTTATCAATAATGATCCCTGTTACGCCTATCTACTCGAGTGCAATGAGATGGTGGATCAAAAAATAGTCATGGCCCACGTCTATGGCCACTGTGATTTTTTTAAGAACAACCAGTGGTTTGCTCACACAAGTCGAAAAATGATGGATGAAATGGCTAATCACGCCACTCGCATCAGGCGGTATATAGATCGATTCGGGTACGATGCTGTAGAAGAGTTTATCGATCGTTGCCTTTCTCTAGAAAATTTAATAGATCGACATTCACCGTATATTAGACGACATCGCCCAGAAGAAAATGGCGAAGAAAGAACTGTAAAACTTTTAAAGACAGAACACGGCTATATGAATTCGTTTATTAACCCTGACGAGTTCGTGCGAAGCCAAGAAGATAAAATTAAATCTGAGCAAAAGAAAAAAGAGAAATTCCCTGTAAATCCCGAAAAAGATTTGCTTTTATTTTTAATGAATCATGCGCCTCTGCAAGCATGGCAACGAGATATTCTAAGCATTGTTCGCGAAGAGGCCTACTACTATTCTCCTCAAGGGATGACTAAAATCATGAACGAGGGGTGGGCTTCGTATTGGCACTCTAAGATCATGACTCAAAAAGCTTTGAAAGACAGTGAAGTTGTCGATTATGCGGATCATCACAGTGGGACCGTGGCCACTAGTGCGGGAAAGCTTAATCCTTATAAACTGGGCATAGAGCTATTTAAGAATATTGAAGATCGATGGAACAAGGGGAAGTTCGGAAAAGAATACGACGAATGTGACGACTACTTGACCAAGAAAAATTGGAATAAAGACCTGGGCGTGGGCCATCAGAAAATATTTGAAGTTCGACGAAACTATAATGACGTTACGTTTATTGACACATTTTTAACTGAAGAATTTTGTGTAGAAAATAAAATGTTTGTTTACAATTTTAATCGACGTACAGGTCAATATGAGATTAACACTCGAGTGTTTCCAGAAATAAAAAAGAAGTTACTTTTTCAACTCACTAATTGGGGCCAACCCATCATTCAAGTTACAGACGGCAACTACGAAAATCGAGGCGAACTTTTATTAGAACATCTCCACGAGGGTGTTGATCTTCAGCCCAATTACACCGCTGAAACTATGAAAAACCTTTTCGTGATCTGGGGTCGCCCTGTTGCTTTAAAAACAATCATGGAAGGTCAGGGTAAAATCTATCGGTTTGATGGTACCGATATTAAAGAACAAAATACCGACACACCGGCAAATCCGTCATCTCAATCACCGAGTCAGTCAGATATCTAGTTGATAGGTCCCCGCTGATTGCTACTTCGGTTCAGATTGCAGTGTTATATCAACGTGAGATTGACAATTTAAACAGAGATCGTCTATGGGCCACCGATTAGGACCCTTTGCAATCTGGAATGGCTTTTCACAGTATGGGCAAAGGCTGCAGCCTCCAATGACGGCGCTTTCTTGTCGATAAACAAAATAAGAGAGAATAGGACTAATCATGATAAATGTTGTAACCAAGAAGAAATGGGCTACGGGTAAGAAGATCGAAAAAAACGCGGCAAGCCAAGAAAGTAAAAAATATTTTAGTGCTTTTTGAACGCGTTCTTTACGGGACCAAATTTGGATCAAAACTTTGCCAGGATTTGACTTTCCATTTCGCGATTTTACGAGAACATTTTTTTCTGTCCTGGTCACTAAAATCTATTCTCGGCAGGACTTGGACAAATGAATCTGAAGCTCTGAGCCATCCAAACCCTTCACCGGCTGGATCGATTTTGAGCCAATTGAAATGAGATTTTTTTTGTCTTTAAGATTTATGAATTGAGTGGCACCGAGGCCCCGCACAAGCATTGTCAATTCGCCGAGCTTATTGCCACCAGAAGTTTTAATTGTTGTCTTTAAAAATAAATCACTCAGGTCTGCGCTTAAAAATACTGGAGTGAATCCTTCAGGGACATTCCAAAACTTTACAACAGCTTCTGATTTTTGCATGAGAACGGCGGTGGGAGTGAAAAGCTCCGGCGCATTGACTCGAAAATTACTCCGCGCCATAGACGTTACTAATGTCCACATGGCACCAGATTGGCTAGCAACGCCCAAGAGTGCGTAGTTGCCACAAGAATTCATTCCTTCGCGAAAGGCAACGTTAGTGATCTTGCATCCTGAGGAGGTGCGGCTTGACGTTGAACATATATTCCAATCTTTCTTTTTAGACTTTAAATAAACTTTGTATGTGAGCCCTTCTTCTTGAAGGGTTTGATTCGCTAAAATAATTTGGCGCTCTGTATTTTGCTCACTCTCTTCGGTCTTCATTCGAACAAACTTATCGGTCAAATTTTCAAAAAATTGTGAAGTCTTGAAGGTAATCTCACCTTCGTTGGGTAAAACGGTTTTCATATCGTCGTGAGCATCGCCAACGGCTTCTTTCAGAGTTGCTATGACATCTTCTAAATCCAATTTGAGATTAGTGGGAGCTTGTTCAAGAAGTTTTAATCGAGACTCAAAGATTTTGATTTTCTTATGATAGTCATCGACAGACTGGGGAGCCAACATCACGAAGTCATCAAACTTAGGAGCAATGGGTTTTATTTCAGGCGGAATTTTCTGCCATTCTGTAAAAAAACGACCTCGGTGTTGATCAAACATTTTGGCTAAAAGTTCACGCAATTCCTCTGAGATATCTCCTTCAGCCATAGATGCAGCACAAGCGAGTACGGGAATAATTGTAATGCCCCCAGGTCTTGAGGCTGCTCTTTGAAAGTCAACGACGCGATCCTCTGTCATTCGAATAGGGCAGGGAGCCGGACCGTTCGGTGATGCATGGCAAAGATCCACTGTTAATTCTTTAGTCGAATCAGAGTTGGTTTTTTTAAGATATTCGGTTAAATGGTGAGAAAGGGAAGAACTCATACTCACAGTACAACTCGTATCTTCTTCTTCGTCAGAATGTTGTTCTTCGGCGTGGACAAGGGATAAGGAGAATAGGATTGAAGCCAGGAAAAGAATTTTATTAATTGTCGTAGTTGGCTCCGCTAGTTAGTTCCTTCACATCGTCTGGATTGGCAGCTTCGATCTTAATAACCCACCCATCCCCATAAGGGTCTTCATGAACGAGTTCGGGATTGTCGACCACAGCTGTATTGATTTCTAAAACTGTGCCCTCAACGGGAGCGTAAATATTGAGGCTCCCGTCTTTTGTTTCTAATTCACCACAAATTTCGTCTTTTTCTACTGATTCATTTTCCGCAGGCAAATCAACTTTAATGATATTATCGAGCTCTTCAAGGGCTTCTTCCATGAATCCGACTGTGATTACTTCGCCTTCAATGGTGATCCATTGATGGCCCATATATGCCACATAACCGCTTCCCATTTCAGCCATGTCTCATGCCCTCCTGCTGCCGGCGACCCTAATAATATAATGCATGATTAAGGGCAAGATGAAACTAGAAAAATTTTGGCTCTTGGCCCTGGAGCAGTCTTTGGATATTTTCGCGATGTTTCCACCAAACCAAAAGTGCTAAAATCGCCGAAACCCCAATGAAGATATTTTCGTGCAAAAAGTAAGAAATAAGAGGCAGAGCCAACGAAGCTGCCAAACTGCCTGCGCTGATGATCCGTGTTATGAGAAATATTCCTACAAAAACGGCCATACATGTAGTTAAGACGAGGGGCGACAAAGCGCCGATGACCCCAAGAGCAGTAGCGACGCCTTTTCCTCCACGAAACTTTAAATAGATAGGGTAGCAATGAGCGAATACAGCAACGACTGCCACCAAATTCGCAAACGCGAGATCGTCATACATTAATGATAATTTGACGACGATAAAACCTTTGAGAGCGTCTAAAAACAAAACCAGAATTCCCCATTTTTTGCCCATGAGACGAGCTACATTTGTGGCGCCGATGTTGCCGCTACCGTGTTTTCGAACATCTCTTCCTAAAACCCATTTGCTAAGGATGACTCCAAAAGGCAGCGAACAAACAAGGTAGC
>JAHFAE010000006.1:46137-46636 GCA_023250675.1 Oligoflexia bacterium
GCTGGCAACAAGAAATAATAAGCCATTTAAACTGGGAAGTGACATAGGGCAATCTGAACCCAGTTGGTTTAAAGCCGTCAATAGACTTCTTTCATAATCCATTACTACTGCGGTGGTCAATATGGCTTCAGCGCCTTCGTCAGGCTCGGTCGCGAAGGCTCAACGTATCGTTGAGGATACGATTCGCCTTCGCTCAGTCGCCTTTCTCGCATCCAAAGCCAACTTGACGACCCCGTTACGCAATGGATTATGAAAGAAATCTAATACAATTTAGGCTTGAATTTCATCAAGAAACAAGAAAGAGTTTACCTGTTCAACAAAGGGGGAAATATGGCCACGATGGTTGCGAAAACTCAAATCACTCGAAAAAAAAATTACCTCTACTATTTAAAAAAAGGAACAATCTACTGCGTAAAAATGGCTCGTGGCGGAAAAGGTGCCGGCAAGCCACAAGCGGTCGTAAAAACCGGTGTTCAGCATGAGTCCGGCTACCTTTATT
>JAHFAE010000006.1:46646-58014 GCA_023250675.1 Oligoflexia bacterium
AAAAAAGGCAATGTCTATCGCGCAAAAATGAGCAGGGGTGGAAAAGCCAAGAAAAAAGCCCGCGCCAAAAAACGCTGACGGTGAATTGAAAGAAATTCACATTGTGTAAGGCGTCAAAATCTGGTATATATTTTCGAGTATGTCCACGTCTTTCACCACTTTAGCTACTGGCGTTGTAGGAATTTCAATTGTTCATTCGATGGTCCCACATCATTGGTTGCCTTTTATCATTGTTGGCCGCAGCCAATCTTGGACTTCTAAAAAAACGCTTTCTTTATTAGGCTTGGGTGCTCTTGTGCACACGATTTCGACAATTACTGTTGGTCTTTTAGTTGGTTACTTAGGTCATCAACTGGATCAGCGCTTTGAGGCGTACCACGGAATAATTCCGGGGATCATACTCTTTGCCTTCGGATCGGGTTATTTTTTGTCAGGATTTCAGCATCACCACCATGAAGTTGCTAATAAGGTGGCGGCGTCTTCATTGATACTTATGTTGGGTTTAAGCCCCTGTTTGGTCGTAGCGCCTGTATTTGTTCTCATCGGACCCATTGGATTTTTTCCAATTTTAAAACTTTGTTTACTGATGTCACTACTAACTGTGGTAGGAATGGTCGTTTTGGGTTGGTTAGCTATGAAGGGTTTGAACTCTTTTAAGTTAGAATGGTTAGAGAAAAATGAACCACGAATTATGGGTTCACTTCTTATGTTATTAGGGGTTTCATTTATCATCTTATAAGTGAGGTAAGAGATTGTATGAGTAAAAGTACTCTATTTGTTTACGGTTCAATGATGAAGGGCATGGTTCATCACAATAAGGTGGCCGCCATGGTTAAAGAAGTTAAGCCCGGCACGTGCGAAGGCACACTCTACCGTTTGCCCGTAGGTTATCCTGCAATGGTTGAGGGGCCTGGAGTTGTAAAAGGGGAGCTACTCACATTAAATAATTTTAAAGATCTAATCAAAATTTTGGATGAATTTGAGGGATTTTCTCTGACCACACCTGAAAAAAGTCTTTATATGAGGGTAGAAAAACCCATTACCCTTGAAGTTGGAAAAAAACCTGTAACAAGCTTCGTCTATGTTTTAAATAATTTGAAACTTCCAAAAGAATCTACTGTTATTGACTCGGGCGACTACCGCGCTTCAATGCAAGTACAGCCTCCCCTTTCGAATTTACTTACAGATTCTCAAAAGCGATATATATTGAAACTTGGTGCCAGCAGCGGCCGCGATATTGTTCCTATCAATCTTGATATCTACCGTGATCTTTTGAATAAGGGACTCATCATTGATAAAGGTCGTCGATTGGCTCTTACCAACTTGGGTATCGACGTCTACAGATATTTAGCCTGAAAAAATCAAGATTGGAGTTTTTGGGGCAAGAGTTTGCAATTTATGAAACTCCTATCTCCTAACTTCAATATAGTTCTTATAGAACCTGAGATTCCAAACAACACTGGGAGCATTGGTCGTACTTGTGTAGGTACGGCCTGTCGCCTCCACCTCGTCGGTAAACTCGGATTTGATATCAGCGATCGAGCGGTCAAAAGAGCGGGACTTGACTATTGGGACCAGCTTGACTTGGCGCAACATGAGAGTAGATATGAATTTTTGAGACAAGTACCTGATGGACGACGGGTCTATTATTTTAGTAAGAAAGCTTCCCAAAGCTTTTTTGATGTTAAATATGAACTTGGAGATTGGTTTGTGTTTGGCAAAGAAACCGTTGGCCTTGACGACGCGTTGCTTCGCGAAGTGGAAGGTCAGACTTTGCGAATTCCACTTTGGGGTCCCATTAGAAGTTTGAATTTATCAAATGCGGTTTCTGTAGTGGTTTATGAGGCCATGCGCCAAGTGATTGCTTCTTCAAAAAGAAATCAGTAAACTGACCCCTATGCTTGGTAACGTTTTAAAAAGAGTATTCGGTACAAGAAACGAACGTATTATCAAAGGTTATGTTCCCCTTGTTGATAAAATCAATTCCCTTGAATCAAGTGTTAAATCCCTGACCGATAGCCAACTTCAAAACAAGACGTTGGAATTTCGCGAGCGGCTCAAAAAAGGAGAAGGTTTGGACCAACTTCTTCCCGGAGCTTTTGCAGTTTGCCGTGAAGCCAGTGTTCGAATTCTTGGAATGCGCCATTTCGATGTTCAACTCATCGGTGGAATGGTTCTTCATAGCGGCAATATTTCTGAAATGAAAACAGGTGAGGGTAAAACATTAGTTGCAACTTTACCTGTTTATCTTAACGCCCTATCGGGTCGCGGGGTTCATGTTGTCACAGTTAATGATTACCTGGCAAAACGAGACTCCGAATGGATGGGTCGCATCTATAAATTTCTCGGCCTTTCTGTTGGCGTTATTATTCACGACCTTACGGACGAAGAAAGAAAAATCGCTTACGGAAGCGACATCACTTACGGCACCAATAATGAATTCGGTTTTGATTATCTTCGAGACAATATGAAATTTGACTTGAGTCAATATGTTCAGCGAGAACATAATTTCGCCATTGTCGACGAAGTCGATTCTATTTTGGTGGATGAAGCTCGAACACCTCTGATTATTTCTGGGCCCGCAGAAGACAGCACTGATAAGTACTATACGGTTAATCAAATCATTCCTCGTCTTAAAAACGAAGCGCACTTTAAAATTGAAGAAAAAACCCGCACGGCATCGCTCACTGACGACGGCAACCATGAGGTCGAACGACTGCTTAATGTAGGCAATCTCTACGATTCACAAAATATTGAACTTCTTCATCACGTGTATCAAGCACTCAAAGCGCACCATCTATTTAAACGCGATGTAGATTACATGGTCAAAGACGACGAAGTCATCATAGTTGACGAGTTCACGGGCCGCTTGATGCCGGGCCGCCGATGGAGTGACGGGTTACACCAGGCCGTTGAAGCAAAAGAAGGTGTGACAGTAGCTAATGAAAATCAAACTTTAGCCACAGTGACATTTCAGAACTTTTTTAGAATGTACGAAAAACTCGCCGGCATGACGGGTACGGCAGACACTGAGGCCGCCGAGTTTAAGAAAATTTATAATTTAGATGTGGTCGTCATTCCCACCAATAAGCCCATGCTTCGTCAAGATCATGACGATCATATTTTTAAAAGTGAAAAAGGCAAATTCGAAGCCTGTATTAAAGACATAAAGCAACGTCATGAAAAAGGTCAGCCCAGTCTTGTGGGTACGGCAAGTATTGAAAAGTCCGAAGTCTTATCGGCCATGCTCAAGCGTCAAGGCCTAAAGCATACGGTTTTAAACGCTAAACACCATGAACGTGAAGCTGAGATAGTCGCTCAAGCAGGTCGAAAAGGTGCCATTACAATTGCAACCAATATGGCTGGTCGGGGGACCGACATTGTATTGGGTGGTAACTCTGAATTTATGGCTAAAGCTAGTGTGGGTGAAGACGATGTGGAAGCGTACGCCATCGCTTTGGCAAAATTTAAAACTCAGTGCAAAATAGAACATGACGAAGTTATTGCCGCCGGCGGATTGCATATTGTCGGCACTGAACGTCATGAGAGCCGTCGAATAGATAATCAGTTAAGAGGGCGATCGGGTCGGCAAGGCGATCCGGGATCTTCAAGATTTTATCTTTCTCTTGAAGATAATTTATTGCGCATATTTAATGGCGAACGAATTCAAAAAATAATGGGAATGCTCAATATTCCTGAAGACGAAGTCATCGAATCACGAATGGTGTCACGAGCTGTTGAAGGAGCCCAAAGAAAAGTAGAAGGACATAACTTTGATATGCGTAAGCATCTTCTTGAATATGACGATGTTATGAATATTCAAAGAGAAGCCATTTATGGGCTTCGTCGCCAAGTTCTTGAAGGCGACCGCATCGAAGATATCGTAAAGCAAATGGTAGAGGAGCTTGCTGAAGAAGCTCTTCATAGTTTTGCTAGCAAAGACATTAAGAAAAATGATTGGGACTTAGACGCGCTCAATGACTTTTTAACTCAACACTTTGGGATTAAGCTCAATTTTAACAATGGGCTTTCTCTTCATTCGTTAGATTATCTCAAACTTGAAAACGCTGTGAAAACTTCGGTCTTTGAAAAATTCAAACATCGAAAAGAAGAAGTGGGAGAAGATTTTTCTCAATTGCAAAAGTCGTTGTTGCTCCAAAGTATAGACACTCGCTGGAAAGAACATCTCTTAAACATGGACCATCTTAAAGAAGGCATTAGTTTACGAGGCTATGCTCAAAAAGACCCCCTTATTGAATACAAAAAAGAGGCATTTGGTCTTTTCAGCAGTATGGACACCATCATCAAGACAGAGACCGTCGAGTTGTTGATGAAAATCCAACTGGTGAGACATGATCAGGCCCCTGAGATAGCTCTAACCCCAAAATCACAGCGCATGGTATTTTCACATGGTGAAAGTGAAGCACCTAAACAAGTGGTGCGCAGCGACGACAAAGTGGGACGCAATGACCCCTGCCCTTGTGGAAGCGGAAAGAAATATAAAAAATGTCACGGAGCTAATTAATGAAAGAAGAGGCTCAAGGTAATACTGATTTTCAAGACGTGGCAGATTTTGGGAATCAGGAATTGGGATCTCTCGCTTCGGGTGTTTTAGTTTATGATCTAAAGATTTCAGGCATAGATACCATTGAGTTGAGAGAGAATTTAAAAGAGTGTCTCAGCGATAAGAGATTAAACATTAGTGTGGAGACCGCTATGGCCGGTATTAAGACAGGAGAACTCAACTTGAATAATCTTAATCCCGTTGTAACGTCGGTCATTGTTTCGCGACTCAAACATCTTCCGTTAGCCATTAAATGGACATCTCAACAATTGATTAAAGGTACGGGCGTTTTAACATTAGTTTGGTTTTTGATTTTTGGCTTTTTAGCTTTTCCATCTGCGTTTGCATCCGAGTGGGCGCGACATGAAGTAAACCTAAAGGGTTACGCCATTAAGATTGTCAAAGCTCAAGACGAGCTGGCTGAACTTATTCATGGAAAGAATGAAAACAAAGACCAAGATGAGCGGGAAGCTCTCATTAAAGAAATCAATAAGAAGTACGCTGATTTAAAAAGTGTATTCAAAGATTACAAAGCTGAAGTCGAACATGTGAGGTTTGAGCACCCTGAGCAAGGGGATACGAGCGAGAACAAATATCGCCATCTCAAAATAAAATCGCTCAAAGAACTTGAAAAAGAATCGGGTATTGATGGACAACTGACTCGATTGAAGAGAAAAGCTGAAAATATTTATCCGAGCAAAGTCATTAACGAGTCAAAACCTGTCCCTAAATCCACGCCGATTCCGGTGGTTGTGGAGAAAAGGGAAAATCATTGAATCCCGATTTACTTTGTAGACCATTTCGGGGCTGGTAATGCACAATGGAATAATTAATTAGCTTCTTGATCAGAAGTTTTTTTGGATGAGCCTCGATGGCCCTTCATCTCTTTATATTCTGCAGTGTGTGGATCGGCGGGTTTTAGATCACTTGATTTTAATTCAAGATTTTTTCTCTCTGCAGAATCAGACTTGTTTTGATCCGCCGGCGCCATATCTATACTTTGAGACTTTGTAGCCGCTCTTTTTTTTGCCCGCGTCTCATCGCCTTTTTGAATATCCTTAATTCTGCTGAGTTCAGCAGTGTCTTCACCAAACGAAACCACTGTTCCATTTTGAAAAGTCACTTGTCTGAGTTCTTCTTTGTCGCTGTTGTAATAGCGGTAGGCCCACTTTTCTTTTCCATCAAATTGTTCGGTACGGTTTGGAGAGCCGACGAGATCAAGTACTTCGTCTTTATTCATGGATTCTTTGATTTTCGAAAATCTTTCAAAAGCGGCGGTTTGGCAAGCCTGACCTAGCCCGAGTAAAGACACGAGCATGAGACCTAAAATTAGAAAAAAAGACTTTGGTATGGGCTGCCGCATACTAGCTATTAGTCGGTATTTTCTAGCGATTTCTTAATAGCCTAAAAATAATGACTGATTTTAGATAGATAAGCATATATAGATGGGTGAAATGAAGGCATTTTTGAAGCGCGAGAGCGTTTATATCAACCTGATTTTGATGGTGTTTTTTGCCGTATTTGCAAGGTTTTGGGAACCGGGATTGGGTAATAGCGCGACGGGTTATGGGTCACTGGCTCGAAATCTTTCAGAGGATTGGAACTGGTTTCATCTTCACCTGGCACCTCATTTCTTTAATCCTTTTGTCGATCATCCGCCGTTGATTATTTGGTTAGACGCTTTAGTTTTTAAATTATTCGGAGCCTCTGCTCAAACCATACGATTGTTATCCTCTATTGCGGCCTTAGGGATTTTTTCTGCGCTCTTTTTTACTGTTCGACGATATTTTGATGAGCGAGCCGCCTTGTTTTCTGTTTTTTCACTTATCACGGTAAATGTTTTCATGAACTACACCAGCAGCGGTTGGCTAGACATGCCTATGATTGGCCTTGTTTGGGCGGGAACGTATTTTGGTTTTAGGGGGCTTCAAGAAAATAAAGAGCGCCTGCTCTTTTTGGCTGGGGTCTCTTTAGGCTTTTCAGTACTGGCAAAAGGGGTTTGTGCCCTTGCGCTTTTTCCTGTGGCATTTTTTATTGGGATCAAGAGATTAGAAAAGAGAGAGTATTTTTCATTTTTCATGTTTAACTTTTCAATTTTAATGCCAGTTTTGCTTTTTACGTGGGGTCATTACAATTCTGCGCATTTTTTATTCTGGATAAAGTATTGGCAACGAGAAGCACTTGAGCAAACTCTTAATAATCCTCAGTCCCTATCAATTCTTGATTACCTTTGGTATGTGAAAAAAGCATTTCAGTTTGGGCACCTGGTAACTATTTTAGGACTAGTTTCTTGCGTAACACTTTGGCGATTTGAAAAAAGAGATTGGGCCCTGCTGGTTTTGAGTGAATTCTTGATTCATTCCCTTGGTTATTCGTGGTGCACAAGGCACTACTCCCAATATGTTATTCCCATTTTTCCTTGGTTGGCTTTGGGTTCGGGGATTTTGCTAGCAAAGGGATTTAAAAAATTTCAAACGTTAACAATTTCAAAGGTTGGATTGGCTCTAGGGATTTTGTTTTTTACTGTGGTTGATATTTTCCCAATACGTGTGCATTCGGGAAACGAAAATCCGTTTCGCGGCCTCATGTCGACAATGAGACAAATAAAAGACAACAAGAATATGTATTTTGTTGGGTCTATGGAAGATCAGTCCACTTGGGAAGATCCTGCTTCGTACATTGTTTGGTATGCAGGGCGGAACCCGATTATAGGTAGTTTTGACGAGATATTAGAAAATCTCGGACGTCGAGATCCCCAAGCCTTGGCCGTTATTTCGACAGGTTACTTGTCCAAGAATGCCGCTGCGCTGAGTCGGTATCCAAATGTTACCAAATGTATTTTTAACGACCAAATTACGATTTTATCTCAGACTTCTCTTTGCCCCGATGAAGTTAAATCTTGGCGCTATCGAGAAGAGCCAAAGAGCACCTACGAAAAAGCTCCCTAGCCTGGATTTTTCGAACAATTTTTGCATAAAAGGCTACTTAAACTTTGAGTCCACTTTCCCTGAAGATTATCTTGCGTCGAATTGAAATCTTGATAGGCTTTTGACTTGGTTAATCTTTGGGGGGAGGATCCAATGAAACTAATCACATTAATTTTAAGCCTACTCGTGTCTTCCGCAGCAGTGGCAGGCCAAGGACTTATCATCAACGCCGCAGAAATTGGCGTTGGTAAATTTCATCGATACGATAACAAAGTTCATGCCTACGCAGAAAACAATGCGTGGAAGCCCTATGTTTTGCCCGATTCTGGGTCTCTTCAAACTCCAATTGTATATCCTAATCCTGATGGGTCAGTGACAATTCAGTTTTCAACTCTTGAAGAACTTTTGCGAACAGCTATTCAAGTTTCTGCAAAAGCAGACGCTAAAATTCAAGTGCTCAATATCAATGGTCATGGGTTACCTGGCGGTATGTGGTACCCCAAAGACGATGCACAACTCAAAAGCTCTGAGTGTGCGAGCTGGCGTTCGTCTGCGGCGGCTCCCGATAAAGAAAATTACGGTCAGTATTATTCACCGGTTCCAAAATATGAAATTTTCATGCTTAAACAATCAGCAAGTCATCCCGCTCACTACGCTTGTGTGACGGGGTTACCTGAGTGGACAGAAATTGCAGGCCGAATTCCAAACTTACGAGGGTATTTTGCCGACGACGCTCAAATTCATTTTTTGTCATGTCTGGTTGGTTATGGAAATGCCGGTGAAGTTTTCTCTCAGGGTGTAGCGGCATTAATCCTTTCGGCAAACGGAAAAGCCATGGTGAAATCTTCTTTGAAGTTCGGCTTAGGTGATTGGTCCATGCCAGAGGGTATGGGATTTTGGGATTACGTCACCGATGAGCAACTTGACCACGATAATGCGATTTACCCTGTGAATAAGAAAGACCGCGAAATTGCTCAAACAGGTACGGTGAGAGCCTCCCATTTTTTTGGTGGCGCTTGGGGTTCACATTTGATAGCCGATCAAAACTATATGGTTCTTGGCATGGCTTATCCTGGGTTTTCAAACCCCGGGCGTGTGGCGGTTAGTCCTAAGTTTACGATGAATCCGCTGGATGCAGCAAAAATGCCTATGATGGTTCGAATTCCTGGAACAACAGCTCGAGCTGTACGCTTGAGATAATTATATTATAAACAAGGAGAGAGAATGTTTTTCACAAGATCTGCAACATTTATTTATGTAATCGTATTTTTGTTGGGCGTCGTCGGAAGTGCTGCTCCCATGCCCACTAACAAAAAAGATCTCTTAAAGAAAATTAAGAGTAAACTTGTTGCGCCTCAGGCTCAAAAAGTTCAGCCTGCGCCTGAGAAATCTGCAGAGACTCCTGCTAAAATTCCACCACCTGAAAATTTATCTTTGGATGTTTCAAAAGATAATGAGCGTGCAAGCGGTGGAGAGCTGAGTTTCGCAGCAGAAGCTGATTTCAATTATCTACAAAGTGGTGATTCAATGAACTATGTGGTTTGGATGCCTCGGTTTGTTTTGAACTTGGCGTCGAGTTCTTCTTTGTTCGCGGCCATTCCTATGACCTGGGTACATGGGGCAAATAGCAATCAGGTGACTCAAGAAATTGGGCGGCCCCAAATAGGCGCTTTGGTGTCTATAATTAATAGTAGTGATTTGATTTTATCGACGGGTCTTACGGTTCGCTTGCCTGTTTATGATACGAGCACGGGCTATACTGAAGCTTACAGAGTTTGGAGTTTTGAACCGGGTTTTGTGGGTAAGAAGCGTTTGAATGATTCGACTTTTCACATTATTGGCGGTCTAAGTTTAGATATTGAGACGAATTCGCCAATGACGCCTGCTATAGGATTCCCGGCGTCTCCTTCTGGCGTTTCAGAAGGGTCTATTCAAAGAGCGATTATGGCAAGAGGGACTATCGGAATTGCACGTGAGATGAATAGCTATAATTTGAGTCTGTCGATCAATGGTTTGAATGGTCTCACCAATAACCGCATGATTTATTCTCGCGGCGGGGGGGCTTACAATGCCGATCTTGAAGCAACCTCGATTGATTCGGCAAGATTAAGCTCTTTGGTCTTGGCCGGAGTACTTAAACTTTCTGATTCCACAAAAATAACAGGGACGATCACTAAGGGAATTGTGAACGTGACCAATGAGACAAGATTCCAAAGTCAGTTGGCTTCGTTTGACCGTCCTCAGGAGACCGCTGACTTGGGCGCCAGCATCGGACTTTCCCACTCCCTCTAAAAAGGTGTAAAAAGGTGCCAGGCACCTTTTCAATATAGAGGTGCCTGCTGGTTTTTCCGCAAACGTAGACGAGATGGCTGGGGTTGGTGCCCTGGCCATTTTTTTTGTTTTGTGTTAAAAATATTTACCCATTTAAATGGGGGCGACATGGCTTCGACGGGGGTGTTGAAGTCAGAGAAGCATGCCGGGGACGCACTGACCTCGTTAAAAACTGGGCGCTTTGTAATTGGCAACGAAAATTACGCTTTAGCCGCTTAATCGCAGCTAACGCTTCCCTCTTGGTAGCCAGGTCTTTGAGGAGTAAGCGCCACTAAGCTGGACCGGTCTTTCGTTCTTCATATGGCGGCGGAAGACTTAAACTAAGCCGGGTGGGGACTTTCAGAAGTTTGTCGTTGGACGTCTGAGGGTCATCCTAAAATCATCGACTAAGCATGTAGCCCGTCTCTCGATGGACGACTTCCGGACCGGGGTTCAATTCCCCGCGCCTCCACCATTTTTTCAAGAGAACCCCTGGTCGAAATTGATCGGCCAGGGCGAATATAGATAGGTTTCAGAGCGAAAAATAGCGGTTCGCCTGTTGTTAGTCCACCTCATGAGGTGGCGGGAATTGAACCGTATTGATTTCCCGCAAGGGAAGAAAATGAGTGTTTCTAAACCTTCTTCAGGATCTTTTTCAGAATCCGATTTTGCTCGTTGGCCGGGAGTTTCTTTACTCCATTCTTGATAATCCAATAGGTATTCTCATTTTTCACTTTAAGCCATTTCTCGCACAGAGCGCTAATGAGTTTTGGGTCGCCTTTGCTGGCATCTCTCATTATGTTGGCTACGGATTTTTTGACGTAAAGGCTGCCATCGGTTTTTAGCTTTTCGAGAATTGAAAGAACGGAATTGGGGGCGAGCCGAGCAATTCCTCGAAGACTTTCAACTGAAGTCCTTCGAATGTTTTCATCTTTATCTCCGGCCCATTTTTCCATCTGCTCGATGATAGCTCCTGAGTGTTTTTTGCTGATTCTCACAAGAGCCGTAGCGGCTACTTCACGAACTTTCCAGTCTGCGCTCTTTGCCATGATCTTAATACGTGAGAAGACCACGTTTGGTTCACTCAATCCTTCTTTAACGAGACTATCAATTTGATCAACTTTGGAGGCTGATTTCGCCACTTGGGTTCCTTTCTATTAGATATTCCTCAATTTGATCCGCGATGCTCGCACCGATATTGGGAATAGCCTGTAGAGATTTTCTACCGCCGCTTTTCAAAACATCATCAATATTTAGTTCAAGATCGTCGATTGCCCAGGCGGCTTTGCGATAGGCCCATTCTTTGAACCCGCCTTGGTTTGCCATTTGGAGTTCTCTAGCCCGAAGATGAAGAATACCAGCAACATATTTGTTAATCTTTATATCCTCAGGATAATGGCCGAGCGGACGCGGAATATATGAAGTGAGATCATATTTCTTGCAGTACATCAGGACTAACTTGTGAGCTTGAGCGGTTCGTTCCTTGAGCTGTCCCGGAGTTTGATAGAGCTCAACATATTTTTGAGCCAACTCTTCATTCTGCACTTTCAAGTGACTGATAAAATAA
>JAHFAE010000155.1 GCA_023250675.1 Oligoflexia bacterium
TCTTGCCCTTGCTGAAAACGGGACTCTCAGGAGAATTTAAATATTTAGGTTGTTGATCGCTTAGGGATCTTCCTCCAAATCCTAAGACATGCCCGTTGGGAGAAAAAATGGGAAACATGAGTCTTTGTCGAAAAAGATCAAAGTGCTGACCATCAGATTTTTTCTTAATTAGACCTAATTTTTCCGCGTCGCCAACGGGGGCATGGCCTGATTTCAAATTCTCAGAAAGATCACTCCAACCGTCAGTGGATAACCCAAGTTTGAACTCCTCGAAGATTTCATCTGTAAGTCCCCTTTTTTTTATGTATTGCCAGGCCGCATCAGATTTTGGTTTTAGCTTTAGATTTCGGTGGAAGATCGCTCCCACATACCTATTAATCTTATAAAGAATTTTTTTTTGATTATCAGCTAAGTTTTGAGAATTTTCTGAAGTCTTGTCTAAAACAGGAACTGGAAGGCGCGCTCGATCAGCAAGAGTTTCTACAGCCTCAGGGAATGTCAAACCCTGAAGATCTATCATGAAATTAAATATGGACCCAGATTTCTTGCAGCCAAAGCAATGATAGAGTTGTTTGACATCGCTTACAAAAAAACTAGGGGTCTTTTCAATGTGATTGGGAAAAGGACAAAGGCCCCTATAACTTGAACCTGCTTTTGAAAGCTGCACATGTTGGCCAACGTACTCAACGATGTCGTTTGCTTCTCGAACTCTTTCAATAAAATCTTCAGAAAATTTCAATATGATCTGTTCCGCTTTGATTGTTCTTGTGTCTGATCTTGGTGAGGATATTCTAAGAGTTTCTTAACTATTGAAGTTTGGCCTTTACCAAATCGCTTATCAACTTGCCGTCGGCTCGCCCTTGAATTTTTGCCATGACAGCCTTCATCACGGTTCCCATATCTTTAGCAGTACTAGCCCCGGTAGCTTGAATCATGGCCGACACAACAGGCTCCAATTCTTCTCTAGTCATTTGTTGGGGTAGATATGATTCTAAGATTTTCATTTCGGCTGTTTCTTGATCAACAAGGTCTTGTCGACCGCCTGCCGCAAACTGTTCAATGCTGTCTTTTCTTTGTTTGAGTAAAGTCTTTAAGACAGACAAGACATTTTCATCATCTTTTTGCTCGGGGGTTCTTTTGTCATTGGGGTCAGCGGGTTTTACCCGATCGTCAATTTCGCGATTTTTTAATGTAGACTGAACCATGCGAATAACAGAAAGACGAACCTTATCGCCATTTTTCATGGACGCTTTTAAATCGTCGTAAAGTTTTTGCTTTAATGCCACTTACGGAGTCTCCAAATTTTTTCGAATTTTCTTTAAATTTCGTTTTCTCGCGGCCAAAGATTTCTTTTTAAGTCTCACACTTGGCTTTTCGTAATGCTCGCGCTTTTTTATTTCTGACAGAATTCCACCTTTTTCACATTGCTTCTTAAATCGACGAAGCGCAGCCTCGAAACTTTCACCCTCACGTATTCTGATACCTGGCACGAAATTCACCCCTTTCAATGAAAACAAAACTGCTATCACGGAGCATTAATTTTTGTCAAATGTTTGAGAGTTATTGTATATTTACCCATTATGACGCAGAGCTTTGAAAATCAAGATACCGGGTTCATGAAAATGGCCATAGAATATGCCCAAAAAGGGGCTGCCACTGGAGAGGTCCCAGTCGCAGCAGTATTAGTGCAAACCCATGATATTGCTTCAGGAAATCCGCTAATCGTACCTCAAGTTGTAAGTCAATCTCATAATAATCGTGAGTCAGCGCAAAACTCCGTCGGTCATGCTGAACTTCTTGTCATTGAAGAGGCCTCTCAAAAACTAGGTCGTTGGAGGCTCAGTGGCTGCACTCTTTACGTGACTCTTGAACCTTGTCTGATGTGCGCTGGCGCCATAGTCTTGTCTCGGGTTGATCGAGTAGTATTTGGTGCCGTTGACCCCAAAGCTGGCGCCTGCGTTTCGCTCTACCAAGTATTTTCAGATTCACGTCTCAACCATAGACCAATTCTAGAATTTGGCATTGAAACGGCAGCTTGTTCGAAATTACTTTCTGATTTTTTTAAAGAAAAGCGCATGGTTCAAGCTAAATTCTTTTCGCACCACGATTTAAAAGATACAGTTTTGCCTGTCTAAGAAAAAAACCGCTGGCGTCCATTACTGAAAAAATGAATCCCAATACTCCGTCTCTAAAACCCTGTTTTCGAAAGTAAGATTTCGTAAACATGGCAAGGCCCGAGAAAAACATGTAGGGGGCCCGGTGAACAATGTTCTTTTTAAAGAGTTGTTCGGCCTCCAAAGTAGAGTAGCGATTCATTTTGCTAAACATCTGGGTCAAATCAGCCCGCGGATAATGATAGATGGGAGCTTCAAGTCTTAAAATTTGCCCCCTGACCACCACGAATTCATGAACGTCACCGCTGAACTTTGCCCCTTCTCGACGAAAAAATCGCCATTGGTGAGAAGGATTGGTCGCGCCAAAATAATAGGGTCTTCCTTTAAAATGCTCAATACGTCTAACTTCAATCAAATCTATCTGAGAATTCAGATCTTTATTTTGATTCTCCTCGCCGAGTAAAGCCATAGGATGAAGACTAGGTGAAGGTTTTGTCATTGGCAGAACACCTTTGAGACCGTTGGCCCTAAATTTTTCAAAAAAAACAATGAGTTCTTGGGAACAGACCTCGTCAGCGTCCAGATAAAACACCCAAGGGTGGCTCGTTTTTTCTAGGGCGAAGTTCCTTTGTTCGCCAAAATTGGTCCAATCTCTTTGAAAGATTTTTGATGTGTACGAACGGCAAATTTCTAATGTGCGATCAGTACTTTTGCCGTCGATAACAATTATCTCGTCGGACCATTTGAGACTTTCGAGGGCTTGACCGATTACGGTTTCTTCATTCTTACAGATGATAAATGCTGATATTTTTTCCACAAGACCGCTTTTATAACTGATAGCGACGGGGGGGTCAACTTGGGGGGCCTTCGTGGAGTAAAAGGCTACCCCGTCGAATTTTCATATTCAAATAAAATATGTTCAAATACCTTTTGTTGGTCAAAATCCCTTCTCACACGTTGGCTGGCTCTTGACCCATAGTCTGGCCAATTTTCTTTATGGAATAAGGCTTCACGTAATTTACTTTTTAGACTTTCTACATTTTCTGGCTCGAATAAATAACCTGTTACTCCCTCTTTGACTACTTCGGGAGTTCCCCCGCTGTTACTGCCCACAACAGGGAGTTGAACAAGCTGGGCGTCTAATAACGAAAGCGAAAAGCACTCTTGATGGCTAGGCAAAACATAGAGGTCAAAGGCATTGAGGTATTGAAATGAATCATCTTTTGACCCAAGAAAGTGAATTCGACGACTAAGATTCTTGTCTGTCGTAGATAAATAGGTTTTTAAATCATTGAAATATTTTTCCGCATTATCGTCCTTGGGACTCACGTCGCCGATAATGGTCAATTCGATAGTTTGGTTTTCCTCTGCGATGGCAACGACAGCCTCAACAGGCTCCCTAATGCCTTTAGATCTTTCTA
>JAHFAE010000168.1 GCA_023250675.1 Oligoflexia bacterium
CCCCACCCTCTGGATCTTCGTCCTTATACGGTTTTGAACAAATCTCAGCCACCCCCACCACCGCTTTATCTCCGCCACTGTGGTAGATCAGGGCAAGATCTCCCGGTTTCATTTGTTTAATAAAGTTACAAGCCTGAAAATTTCTCACCCCATTCCAATGGGTTTTCCCATCTTTTATGAGCTGTGAAAAACTATAAGTACTAGGCTCTGTCTTGAGGAGCCAAAATGCTTTTCCTTGGGCCATGTTGAGTGAAATAGCTCATTTAGATTAAGTTTTCAACTCAACATTATTCTAATATTTTGATCAAAACAAATGACATTGCTTCTGCGAGAAGTATTTGTGTTCAAGGCGTGGGTTGGGCGCTTCTTCCTAAATACACAGTGGTGAGAGAGATCGAACGAAAAGAACTGCAAATGATCGGAGATCAGGAATATAAGCAAGAAAAATATGGGGTATGGAGACTCAGAAGTCGAAAATATCTTTCTGAGACATTTGATATAGCATGCTCTTGGCTTTCTAAGATAAGTCTTTAGAACCGATGCTCTAAATGTTTAGACTTAACTCTTTTTATAGAAGAGTTCTTTGCATTTCTTGACTTTTTTTGTGCCTTGAGTTGACTCAAGTTTAAAATTTGAATTTCAATGATTTTTCCTTTTTTGTCTTCACAAAAAATAAAACCATCCTTTAAATATGAACGAGTTTCAATCCCCTCAGCAATTTTAATAGAGACAAAATCTAAATCTGGATCAATAAAAACAGATGGATTATTTTTTATTGCTTTTTTTGAAATGATAGCCGTTGTGACATAGTTTTCCTAAACGCTACAATGATAATGCTTCATCAGTCAACCTTTGGGACCCCTCCCTTTAATCACTCAGGTTTTGATGCTAAAATGTCT
This sequence comes from Oligoflexia bacterium, assembly GCA_023250675.1. GTDB lineage: Bacteria > Bdellovibrionota > Bdellovibrionia > JABDDW01 > JABDDW01 > JAHFAE01. Next base: position 900 of record JAHFAE010000168.1, read on the forward strand.
TTCTTAGACCCACTCACTTCCAGAAAATAAACCACCGCGGTTGATTTTACTTCTTCTGAAGAAGTAGCCAGGGATGGCGTTCGGGCTCTCCTGCCCTCACGCGGTCGCAACGTACGCTCTAACGCCCAACATAAGTCAAGGTATTCTAACCGGAGTCCGAATCCCCTGCGTTCAAAGGGCTTTTTTAAGTTCGATTTTTGTATTAATGTCTATTTTTTAATATTAGGTTGATTTACAGTATAAATCAACCTAATATTAAAACAATGAAGTTACATCACCTCCAAACTCATTATCCAAGCATCTTTACAACAGAAGAAGCTGGTTCACTCGGAGTGTCACCACAACTTTTGCAGCATTATCACAACAAAGGGCTCATTGAACGGTCTTCGCATGGGGTCTATCGATTTTCTGACACCTTGGGGATCAGTCTCGAGTCTCAAATCAAAGAAATTCTAAAAGCCGTTCCTCATGGAATTGTAAGCCATAAGACAGCGCTCCGCCTTTACGGATTGACAGAAGAAGCTCCTCCTCACATTGATCTCATTGTACCGGATAAGAACATTCCCAAACGCAAACTCGATGATGTTCAACTCCATCCCTTTGCAGCAGCTCTATTAAAAAATGGAATCATTTACTTACGAGGGATACGTGTTACGTCCTTAGAACGCACTCTTGTTGACCTTCTGCGAGCAGGAGAACCTCTCTCTTTCGTCATAGCTGCATTTCGTGAAGCTCAGAGCAAGAAGCTGAAACCAAAGCTACCCCGCATCCGACGATTGGGATTACAGCTTCATGCAAAAGCAAAAACAAATTTATTTTTAGAGGCACTGCTATGAAGATAGGCTTTCGCAGAAAACAACTCGCAGAAGTTGTGAAACGTCTTGGGCTAAGAATGCCCCAAGTACAACTACTCCTTGCGCAAGAACGGTATCTGGAACGCTTGGTTTTGGTAGACCACAAACGTAGTTTGATTTGGAAAGGAGGTAGCCTCCTCTTGCGTCGCTACTCATCCATTCAGCCCCCCAGATTTACGACAGATCTTGATCTTCTTGTCCGTGGTACAACAATTTCGGACGCTCTAGAATTAATCAAGAAAGCTACAGATCAAAATATTGATGATGGATTCTCATTTTCTTTTGTAAAGATCACCCCAATGAAACGTGACACTCCATACGGCGGTGAACGCATTGAGCTTGCATGGAATTTTGAAAACAAATCTAATTCGGAACCTTTACGAATCGATCTGTGTGCAGGTGACGATGTAGATTCGGTGAATATAAAGCTCGATGAATTATTTCTAGAGCACCCTCTACAAACATCTCTTTCCATTGAAGTCTATCCATCCGAGTTTATCTTTGCAGAGAAACTTGAAACTCTCGTGCGCTTCGGCACGGGAAATACGCGTCTCAAAGATTTTATTGACCTTTGGACATTGGCACAAAATAAACTAGACTCAAAGAAACTTAGCTCTGCCATCATAAGATGCTTCAAACGCCGCGATTCCAAACTCAACCCTTCCTATTGGGAAGAAGTTTTAAGCGATAAAGAATTATCTGTAATTTTAGAAGAAGCTCGAAAACGGAATTACCCGTCACTGAATATCCCTTCTGTCGACAAAATATTTAAGGAACTTGCCGAGTTCTTGAGGAGGATACTATGAATGTAGTCATTCGTAGTACAAGGGCCATTAGCGGCTTTGACTGATATGACCTTTGGCCAACTCTTTCAATCCAAAGAACTTACAGATTACCAGCTCCGGCAGCTCCTCTTCTCGATTTTTTATCATTGGTTCGGATACTCCCTCACCACAGTGGGAGATTCGTAATTCACAGAGAAAATGCACTAAATGCACAGTTTTCTTACTCAACTCTTCTTTGGAGTAACCCATCTTTTCCAGCAGAATTAAGGCCATCATGTCAATCTCAGCATGCGTAGCATCGGGATCTTCGGTTTGGCGTCCCTCCTCCTCACCTTGGTAAATCCCGTTAGGTGAGAAATGTGAGGGGCTGTTATCGGTAAACTTATTCATAATGAAATGAGAAAGTTCATGAGCGAGGATAAAATCTACAACAAGGTTTCTCTGGGCATTTAACTCTGTATCTCTAAAGAGCTCAGTAAAAGAAGCGAGGCAAACCAAAACACGACCTAAATACAGATCGCCTTGAGCATTACCCACATTACATGGCGCAACATCTGTCCCCTTATATGCGACTTCCGACGCTGCAAAATGTGTTGCGAAATCTTGGCGACCAATCTTGATTACAAGATTGTTAAAACGACCAGACAGAAAATTCCACATTTCTGAGTTATCACCACGTACGTCAGGCTGAGGTACGTCTAATTTGAGTGACATTAGCGTTGATTCAACCGCCACTTTCGTCTTCGAATAAGAGTAAACTGGGTATCCATTTCCTAGATCCGCAACAGCGATATTTATAACAGTAAACATCACTAAACACAGAGCAAACTGTAACTTCAATCGCACGGGGCACCTCTCAGATAAAACCCTCTCACTACATCCCCTTAGGGACACAGGGGTAGAACTCAGCAATTATTTTGTAAAGTGGAATTATTAAATAACGTCTTCCATAGGCCCAGCTTCCAAAAATT
>JAHFAE010000077.1 GCA_023250675.1 Oligoflexia bacterium
CTGCCGTTACAATGACTCTCTTCGTAGCCAAAAGCAAATAGCTTTTTTTCAACGCGGCCATTACTTTTGAGACGGAAGACGGTAATTCTGAACCCAGTCTATAAGAATTGTCATTTCAGAGGAAGTGGGGCTAAAGACCCCGCCGCCATGCTTTGGATCTTGCGGGTGCGTAATGAGATCTCTAGAGGGTGACATTTGGCCAAACCCGTAGGCCACACAGAGATTATTCTTATAATCATTATCTGTCGCGTTTTGAACCCTGAGCCTAAATCGACTAGGTTTATAGGCGTTCGCGGGATTGTCCCCATGACAGCTCGTGCAAACAGAAAATCCGGTGAAAGTGCTATTTTTAAAAGTTGCGACTTCGCCAGGGGTGGGATTGCACACGATAGCACCCGGTGTAGTCCCCACATTGTCCACACCGCATCCAACCATTAAAACCATTATAAAACAGGTGACAACAACTACTTTTGCCCAACAATCAGTTACAACCACAGCCACCGCCTGCCCCGCCAAAACCGCCGACGGATCCTTCCCGTGCGTTGAACATATGCTGCATTCCTGTTTCTTCCTCGGGATTTTCTATAAAATTCATTCCTGATTTGGCCAAAAATTCTCTTTGAAATGGGGCTACACGTTTTCTAAACGTAGAGCACCCGGCACCAAAAATAATTGCGATAAGAACAATCAGTACAGTTTTCAAAAGAGCATCTTAATCTCAGCTTCAAACTTGGCAGGATCCCCGTCATGGTAGCCGGCGTGAATAAACTTAATTGTACCTGTACGATCTAAAACAAAAGAACTCGGCATGGTTGCTAGGGCACATTGATCAGCTAACTTTTTTCCTACATCGTATAATCTTAGAAAATCTACCTTATGGTCTTTTAGAAAATCCTTAGCAGTATTTTCTGCTTCGTCCACATTGATTCCAACAACAAGGAGACCCTTTGCTTTGTATTTTTTAAAAATTTTATTAAGGGCGGGAATTTCTTTTTTGCATGGTTCACACCAACTTGCCCAAAAATCCACAATCACAACTTTACCTTTGGTTTGTGCTTTTGTGGATTTTTTCTCAGATCCCAATTCTTTTAAATTATATTCTGGAAATTTTTCATCTACCTTTAGTTTTGCCCCTGCCCAACTCGTCATCGGAACAAACAAACATAAAATCAGAAAATACCTGCACATGGCCGCTCTCCTCATCGATGTTAAAATTTACCAGTCAATCCCACCCCGATCACCTGGGCTGTGATTGAGTAAAGTTTATCGTCACCGGCGTCAAGAGGGTTCCCCACGTCGGTGAAGTTTTGGAATTTCTCTATATAGTATTCGTATTTGCCATAAAGTTCTATAACTTTGAAAAGACGCACCGTTGGTCTTAGTCCCACAAGTGCTGTATAATATTGAGAGAGAGTTTTATTGCCGGTATAGTACGGCCCCATTGAACTCAAATTATATTTATCTTGGTAAAAGCCCGCGGCCGTTTGATTGTAATAACGAAAATTAAGTGTTAACGAAAATGAATTCCCAAATCCTTTGCTCAATCTTCCCTCATATGTTTGGCTGGTGACTCCCCAACTATCCGTATAACCGCGAAGGGTGTTAGCAAAACTGATCCCCACACCTTTTAGATAGTAGTTGTATTTTAAAGCCAGACTATTGCGCCCACGGCTTAGTGGAGTATTTTCAGGCAATCCAATTACTGTTCCGTTGTCTTGAAGGAGCCTTGCCACTCTATAGGGCCCATTTAGAAATCCCTTTTCGATTCTAAAATCATAGAGCAATTGAATAACACTTACTGGGCTAAGGACTTGGGTGAGCCCCAACGACATGGACTCGTTTTGCATGATTTGATCAAGATTACTATCTTTAGAAGATTGAACATGGTCATCACCGAAACTAAAACCCAAATCCAATGTGGTGTTTTTTTCAAAAAAATCTCGCGTCATTCCAGCACTGAAAGCTTTTGAATGGTAATCATTTTCATCGCTTTGTACATAGCCTGCTGAAAAACTTCCATTTTGAAGATTTAGTCCTAAATCGGCAGATTCTTCTCGGCGTGTGTCAGCGATTTTACCGGTGCTTGACCAACTTCGCACGTCACAAGACGAACTAGTGACGATATCCATTGCGTAGCCCGCCCCGATTTCTACGGAGTCTTTTGCAATAGTACTTTTGACTCTCAAGTGGGGACTTGCAACATAGGTTTCGCCATCGTCATAGATTCGAACTAAGCTATCAGCTTCAACACTTGCCAATACATGAAATGGAAAAATTAAAACTATGAGCCCAATGCATGATTTCACAGTCCCACCTCAAAGGTGGCCATGTACCCTAAACTTAAAAAGGCATTGTCGTTATTAAAAAACGCCGTATCTATGAGGCCTAGGCTTACCGAAGCGTATTCACCCGAATTGTATCTAATACCTACTCCGCCTTGAGCAAATTCACTTGTTGAGGAACTTCCTTGAAAAACTGCGTTTTGGGAGGCAGGGAAAAAAGTGCCGCCACCGACGAGAGTGTAGAGACTGAATGCACCAAACATCAACTGATCAAGCCCAAGTTCTACTCCCAAAATAAAGTTTGCTGTAGTTGAATTGAGGATCTGGCCACCAAGGCCCTTCATATAAAGATTCGGCGCAAAGTAAAAAACGTAACCCAAGGTCCATTCGTAAGTTCGCTCTTTAAGAACAGATAATCCAAATTGAACAGTTTTGTTGGCAAGAGCAAGGCTCTTATACTTGTCGACTTCCTCATCAACTTCCGACTTCTCGACTTGTACGGCTTCTTCTGTGCTTATATATCCGATTCTTTTTTTGTCGCCACCTTGAAATGTGACTAACACTTTGTAGAATTGACCAGCGCCCGATCCTGGGACTTGCCTTAGAGATACAGGTATCTTTGAGCCTCTAGTGGCAACAGCAAGGGGGCGGTACCTTAGACTTGGTCCAGAATAAATCAAAATGTCATCACCGACGATGAGCAGGTTTGCTCCTGCCGACGATCCCGATTGTGCAAAAAGACTTTGGCTCAAAAGAAAGGTCCCGAAGATAATCCAAGACGACAAAATCGTAAGAATTTTCACAGGATTATTCTGACAGAAAGTCTGGGAAAATAAAGAACCATGTCGTCACGCAGCGCAGCGGCGACGTGTCATTGACTTCGAACCTTTAAAAGCTCGACAATAATTTTATATGTACCGTGTCGTCTCCAAAATCCAAAAAGCTCAATCAATCATTCTGAGCACTCATACTCAACCCGACGGTGACGGGCTGGGAGCTCAGATGGCTCTGTATAGGGCATTGGCGCAAACAAAAAAAGAATTGAGAATCGTAAACGTAGATGCGAGCCCTTCAAAATATAGTTTTCTCAATCCTGATAATGTTGTGGAAACTATTATTAAACCCAAGAAACTCATTCGAAGCGATATCGCGCTTATTTTTGACACCAATGATCCTGACCTGCTCCCTTCTTTATATGACGAGCTGAAATCAAACTGTGGGACTGTTATTTTTGTAGACCATCACCCGATTTTAGATCGCCATCCTTTAATAGCCGGTGATCATTACATCGACGTTGCCTCAAGTTCCACCGGCCAAATGGTTTTCGAACTTATTAAAGCTTTGGGCCTTAAGTTTGACGATCAAATTGCCCAAGCTCTTTACACGGCGATTATATTTGATACAAATTTTTTTCGTTACATCAGAGGAAGTCCCAAGCCACACCTTATCGCAGCCGAGCTATTAGAATTTAATATTGAACCAGAGATTGTCCATCGTCATCTGTTTGGTAATCACACTCCCACTAAATTGAAGTTTCTTTCTCAAGTTCTGGGCCATATCGAATTCGAGTGTGATGGGAAATTAGCATGTATCCCAATCAAAAAATCTGAAATTGAAAAATTGGGATTAGAAATTGACGACGCAAGAGATGTCATAGACATGGTCATGAATGTGAAAACAATTGAAGCCGCAGTTTTGATTAGAGAAGATGGCCCTAAAAATCATAAGCTTAGCTTTCGAAGTAAAGGGGTCTACAGTGTGGGAGCCCTGGCCCAATCCCTTGGGGGAGGAGGACATAAGTTTGCATCTGGTGCTTATATGAACGCCAATTACAGCACGATAAAGGCAAGAGTCCTTGAGGAATTTTCAAAACTATTTTTAGTAAAAGAAAAAATTGCGGTTGCCAGGTAAACCGTGGGAAAAAATCAAAAAAACAACCAGATTGTATGCTTTTGTAACACGATTTCACTTGAAACCATCCAAACAGCAATCAAAAATGGCGCGCAAACACTTAATGAAATTTACGATCAAACCATGGCAGGGGTGGGCCCCTGTGGCGGTAGTTGCCGCAGGCGCATTGCGCCCATGCTAGAGAGTTTTTTGACCACGGGAAAATTTGAGGATGCCCCTAGGATCAAAAAAGAAAACTGAAGGTCTGCCAAGGTCTTGAATGACGATGAAATATCAATTCGCAAAAGTTCTTAGGCTTGAGTGACTGAAGCGATTTCGGGAATAGTTTCTATAATTCGTGTTTCAATTCCAAATGCAAGGGTCATGGCCGAAGAGGCGCAATTTACACAGGCACCTTGAAGTCGAACTTGGAGAACTTTTTCATCGGTCAATCCTATGACTTCAATATCACCCCCATCGCTTTGAATAAGGGGTCGAATTTCCTTTTCAATAAATTGTTTAGCTTTTTCCAAAAGCAGCGAATCCATTACGCCACCTTTATTCTTGAAGAAATCATTTTTTCAACGTCAGGACGGCACGTTCCACATCCCGAAGAAGCTGTGGTCCAGGCTCTTATTTTTTCGGGCGTGTGGGCCCCTAAAACAATGGCCTGATCAACAACGGCAGTTGGAATTTTGCGACAATGACAGAGTTCAATATCTTTTACCGGTATCTCAAACTTTTCTTGAAACTTTAGAATAATCTCCTGCAACAAAAGATCCCAATGGGCTTTGCCGCTCCAATTGAGTGACTCTACTTTTTTTTCTCTAAACTCATGAGAGGCGGTTTGTGCTGTTTCAATAAGACGGTGGCAACCAAAAACTTGCCATTTTACTTGTTTAATAATTCCCCTTGAATCAACTTCAATTTCAAATTCAAGCCATTCTCGTTTAGGGATTTCTGCTCGCGCAATGAACTTCTTGGACATCATGACTACATTATAAACCAAGTCTTTGTGCCAAAACAATCTAAAGAACTGGTTCAAATGCGGCTGAAACTTTAACGATTTTCAGTGGAATTACTTGAAATAACTAGCCATTTTCCCGGCTTGCATGCTGGCCCTCGGGGCCATTGCATTAATCTTGGGATTTGCTAAAGTCGAGACTGCGCTGAATCGAAAGAAAGGCGACAAACAAAAAAGGTTAAATACATACCGAGGACTTGATCCATGAGACAGGTACCCAAATACGGAATTATTGGGGGCGGACGAGCAGCCCGTCATTTCAGCCATTATCTCAAATTACTCAATATCCCCCATCTCCAATGGTCTAGAAAAAATAACTCTGAATCTCCAGAATCGTATTTGTCGGTGTGCGCAGTTGTATTGTTACTTATCAGCGATTCCGCCCTTGAACCATTCTTAGAAATTCACCCCACTTTAAGAAAAAAAATGCTGGTCCATTTTTCTGGTGCGATTTTCATTGAAGGTGTCGCAGGTTTCCATCCCCTGATGACGTTTGGGCCACGGTTATACTCTTTAAAAGAATACCAAGAAATGTCTTTTGTGGTGGAAGAAGAGGGAGTGCCGTTTTATAAAATTTTTCCTGAACTTGATAATCCTTATTATGCAATTCCTAAAGAACTCAAATCTCGTTACCACGCTTTATGCGTAATGAGCGGAAATTTTACTACTATTCTCTGGCAAAAGTTTTTTTCAGAACTTGAAACACGATTTAAGATTCCCCGAAAAGCTGGATTTTCTTACTTAAAACAGATTTATCAAAACCTCGTTGAAAATCCTGGTGATGCCCTTACGGGTCCTCTGGCCCGAGGCGATTATGCGACAATCACAAGAAATATTAATTCTTTGGAGGGTGATCCCTTTCAAAACCTATACCGAGCATTTGTCGAAGTTCACGGGAAAGGGCTCCTATGACAATCATTGATTTTAGAAAGATGAAAACCGAAAAAAGAAAAATCTCTATGGTGACTGCCTATGACTATTGGACAGCCCAAATTGTATCTCAATCTAATATTGATTGCCTTCTCGTTGGAGATAGCGCCGCCATGGTGATGCATGGATTTCCCTCAACTCTCCAAGCCACAACAGAGATGATGGTTTTTCATACAAAGGCCGTGGCCCGGGGAGCGCCAAATAAATTTATAGTTGCCGACATGCCCTTTTTGACATTTAGAAAAGGCTTGCAACCTGCCATGATTTGCGTCGAAAAACTGATGGGAGCTGGGGCTCACGCAGTCAAATTAGAAGGAGTGTACGGCCACGAAGACGTGATAAAACATATCGTAGAATCTGGGGTTCCTGTCATGGGCCACCTCGGTTTGACACCTCAATCGATTTTTAAATTTGGTGGTTTTAAGGTTCAGGGTAAAAATGACCAGGCGGCCAAAGATATTTTGAATCAGGCTAAAGCTTTACAAGAATTAGGATGTTTTAGTGTGGTCCTTGAATGTGTGCCTGGGGATTTGGCAGAAAAGATCACAGGTAGTTCAAACATTCCAACGATTGGAATTGGAGCCGGAATTCATGTGGACGGCCAAGTATTAGTTTTGCAGGATTTATTAGGATCTAATTCTGAGTTTAAACCAAAGTTTCTAAGAAGATTTGCCGAGACCAATGAAATAATAAAGTCTGCCGTAAATAATTTTGATCGTGAAGTAAAGGATTTAAAATTTCCTTCTTTAGAAGAGAGCTATTTATGATAGAAACCCTAAGAAGTATCGAATTATGGCAGAATTTAAAGCGAAATGGAATTCTTGGAAGAAAGTCATTAGGGTTTGTTCCGACTATGGGGGCCCTACACGAGGGTCACCTCTCTTTAGTCAGAAAAAGCAAGGCCGAAAACGAATTAACTCTTGTTAGCATTTTTGTAAATCCCACCCAATTTGACCAAGTTCAGGACCTTGATAAATATCCCAGGACAATCGAGCAGGACCAAGTTTTACTTGAAAAAGCTGGAGTGGATTACCTTCTCCTACCCGACTACAAGTCCATGTATCCCGATGAATATCTTTTTAAAGTAGAAGAAAAAAATTTGAGTCGGGACCTTTGCGGGGAGTTTCGACCAGGCCATTTTCAAGGCATGCTCACTGTAGTTTTAAAACTTCTTCAAATCGCCGATGCCGACAATGCCTATTTTGGTGAAAAAGATTACCAGCAGTATCTCTTGGTTAAAAAAATGGCCCAAGCCTTCTTTTTTAAAACTCAAATTGTCCCCTGCCCTACCATACGAGATCACGATGGCCTCGCTTTGAGTTCTCGCAACACTTTACTTGATAAGGCTCAAAGAAAATTGGCGACTCAATTTCCATTACACCTGCAATCCAAGAGTACCCCTGCCGAAATTACAAGTGCGTTGGTTCGCCTGGGATTTGTGGTGGACTATATTACTGATAAAGAGACGGACTCTGGAGTTCGAAGATTTGGAGCCGTAAGGCTAGGCGTAGTGAGGTTGATCGACAATGTCAAAATTTAGAATTTTATTTCAGTTAAGTGGGTCCATCGCCTGTTATAAATCGTGTGCCATCATTTCAAAACTTGTTCAAGATGGGCATGAAGTCCAAACGGCAAGTACGGCAAATGCTCTAAAATTTGTTGGTGGGGCCACACTCTCTGGTTTAACAGGTAAGCCGGTATTCAATGATATATTTGAAGCCGGCCGTACAATGGACCATATTATTTTGGCGAAATGGGCCGATTTAGCCGTTTTATGTCCTGCGACGGCCCATACGATAAATCAGTTGGCTAATGGATTGGCCTCAGATTGTATTGGAACATTGTTTCTGGCCTATGACTTAAAGAAACCTTATCTTATCGCACCTGCCATGAATCAAGAAATGTATAATCATCCGGCAACTCAAAGTTCACTTAAGAAATTACAAAACTGGGGAGTGCAAGTATTGCCCACTGATTTTGGGCATCAGGCCTGTGGTGATCTGGGACCGGGAAGATTGTTAAACCCCGACGCTATCTATGAAAAGATTATGGAGGCTCGGGGTTGAAAGTCTTAATCACTTCGGGTGCCACCCGAGAATTTATCGATGGTGTTCGGTTCATTTCTAATATCAGCACGGGAAAAACGGGAGCAGCACTCGCTGATCATTTCTCTACGAAAGACCATGAGGTTACCTACTTATCGGGCACATCCGGAATGAAGCCTAAAAAGATAGTTAAGACCTATTCTTTTGATTCGTTTCAAGATTTGAATTCTTTGATGCAGAATCTGCTGAGTTCAACAAATTTTGACGTTGTTATCCATGCTGCTGCCGTCAATGACTACCATGTGGCCCAAATTACTGCCGATAACAAAGTGCTGAATCCCAATGAACGGGGCAAAATTGATTCTCAAAATAATATTGAATTGACGTTAAGACGAAATTTCAAAATCGTCGATCGAATAAAAAGCTATTCTCTTTTAAAAAATATTTACGTCATTGCATTCAAACTGACGCATACTGATTCACCTGAAACCAGAAGACAGGCCATCGAAAAACTCACGTTAAATTCCCAAATTGATTTTGTCGTTCATAACGATCTTTCTGAAATTAGATCTTTGGGAGCCCACGTGTTTCATATTTATGACAAAAAGGGTTTAGTTCAAAACCGTTTAAACCTTATTGATTTGGGCGAAAATTTGGAGAATTTAGTAAAATTCCGCAGGGAGAAATTATGATCTTAGCCTTGGATGTGGGAAATAGCCAAATTTATGGCGGTGTTTTTGAAAATGAAAAAATGAGGTTGCAGTTTAGAAAAAATTCTAGGCAAGGCAACTCATCAGACGAATTGGGAATGTTTCTTCGTGGCGTACTCAAAGAAAATGGAATCGACCCTTCGGCAATTCACCAGATTGCCGTTTGTTCTGTTGTACCAGACGTTATCCATTCGCTCCGTGGAGCCTGTTCAAAATATTTTGATCTCAATCCTTTTATTCTTCAGGCTGGCGCTAAGACAGGCTTAAAAATTAAATACCGTAATCCCGTAGAAGTCGGGGCGGATCGCATTGCCAATTCTATTGGGGCGGCTCATTTGTTTCCCGGAAAAAACCATATTATAGTTGACTTCGGAACAGCCACCACAGTTTGTGTTATCAATTCTGAAAAGGAATACTTAGGGGGTGTTATTTTAGCGGGACTACGCCTCTCTATGGAGGCTCTTGAGGCCCACACGGCTAAACTTCCCTCTGTTGAATTTGTTGCGCCCAATGAAATTGTTGGACGATCGACGGTAGAGAGTATTCAATCGGGACTTTATTTTGGAAATCTTTGTATGCTCAGAGAATTAAGCCGTGAGATTAAGAAAAAATACCTAGAAAACAGGGAATCAATAGTCATCGGAACCGGCGGTTTTTCAAGACTCTTTGAAAAAGAAAAGATTTTCGACGCCCTGGTGCCCGAATTGGTTTTGATCGGATTAAATCGCGCCCTCAAAATGAACGCCTGATGTTTCATCTGCGGTCTGTAAAACTGTAAATGTCATCGACGTTAAATCTAATTGAAGATGATGAGAATAGTCTTTAATCTTCTTGATATGATTCCAAATCTTCATTGGCGGAATCTCCGTAGGAATAGGAGCCGCAACTTTAAAGTTTGATTGAAGCGAAATTTCCCGAAGTGCTAACGGCACTTTCATCAAATGAATTTCTTTTCTAAAGGCCCTTTCCCACAAATCCAAATCCGATTGAAGATGATGAAAATTTTCAGGGATGACTTGAGTTAAGGCCTTAAAGTCCACTTCACTGTAACCATTAAATTTTCTAGCCATAATGAGAAATTCAAAAAATCCTTTAATGGCCAAAACCTCTTCATTGAGAGCTCTCGCCAGTAGGGCACTTGCCAAAGAATACGAGAGGCAAAGGGCTGAATCGGTCATACAATGAATGTGGGCAAATGTTTGGTAATAACTGATGAGCCACGGGATATTGGATTGACTTTGTAAAATGAGATCAAACGCCCGATCTAAGCATTTTGCCGAAAGACCAAATTCATGGCAAAATAAATAATTCTTAGCCAATGAGATTTGACTACCCATCTGGTCTTGACTAGAGAAAAAGTGTTCTCTCGCTTCGGTGAGCCTTCCCAATTCCATAAGGGCAAATCCTGAGCACAGCTCAGGTTCACTCAGAAACCAGTTTTCAATATAGGGCTGAGAAGAATTTAGTGAAGTCAATGAAGCCTCGATCTCATCATGTTGACCAAATTCATAATCATATCAAAATCTATGCCGCGAATTTGGCTATGAGGGTTTGAACAAATGGTCCTGACAATGGGATTGGTGAATGGATTTCATCTGTGAAAAATATTTAGACAGTGAAGAGTTTTAGGAATTCTCCGTAACCCTCCTTCTCAAGATCTTTTAGGGGTATAAACCTTAGCGATGAAGAGTTCATGCAGTATCTTTCGCCCGTGGGCCCGGGGCCATCGTCAAAAAGATGGCCCAAGTGGGAGTCTCCATATTTACTTCGCACTTCAACTCTTTGCATTCCATGGGAATTGTCTACTTTTGTAACCAGATTTTGGGACTCCAAAGGCTTATAAAAACTAGGCCAACCGGAGCCCGAATCATATTTATCCTTAGAGCAAAATAAGGGCTCACCCGAAACACGATCGACATAAATCCCTTGCTCTTTGTTATTCACATATTCGTTTAGAAACGGGGCCTCAGTGCCGCAGTTCTGAGTTACCTCGAATTGGGTTTGAGTTAAATCTTGCCGCAGTTTAGAAACAGGTGGTTTTCTGAAATTTTTTGGATCCCAAGCCATAAATTGGCCTCCGTCAGTAGCCATTTTGATATGAATTTGATAGTCTCAATTTTAATGAAAATCAATGCTCTTGTCAGGAGGCTCTGTGAGTCAAATTTCAAAAAATGGTTTATTTTTGACAAAGAATGCTAACCCTAGTGTGGAATTCATTGAGTTAGCCGATTTTGCCGCGGGCTGCTTTTGGGGAGTTGAAGAAGAATTTAGAAAGTTACCTGGTGTGATTGCCACCGCCGTAGGCTATGAGGGGGGACATACAAAAAATCCTACTTATAAGCAGGTATGCAATGATGACACCGGCCATGCTGAAACCGTTCGAGTGGAATTTGATCCTAAGACCATAAAGTATGAAAAGCTTCTTGAAGTTTTTTGGAATTTACATGATCCGACATCGTTAAACCGCCAGGGCCCCGACGAAGGGGACCAATATAGATCGGCTGTTTTCTATCAAAATGAGGATCAAAGGAAAACCGCTACCTCTTCTAAAGAAAAACTTGATAAATCAGGAGAATTTTCTAGAAAAGTAGTGACAGAAATAGTGCCTGTGGCACTGTTCACGTTTGCTGAGGATTATCATCAACAATATGTTGAAAAAGGTGGCCATGCGGCTTGCCATATACGAAAACAAATCTAATCGGCAGCGGTGGGTTATCGTTTTGAAATCTTTCCAAATTCCTTAAGTTGAGAGCAAGCTTCCCTTGAACCGGACTTACATTGGGTATTCCAGATGTCTCGCGCTTTTTTGAAATACTTTTTTGACTTTGCTTTGTCTGTCGCATCTTGCAAAAGGTGCTTTGCCAGTCCGTAACAAGAAATGGGATCATTTTGTTTGCAGCCCTTATCTAAAATGATCGCTCCCATTTTATAACAACTTCTTGGTTCTTTATTTTTACAACCATTAAGATAGTGCTTTGCCGCTGCATTGAAGTCTCCACTTTTTTCTTCACTGGTAGCTAATTGCCCACACGAATCCCCATCTCCATGGATGCAACTCATGTTTCTAAATGCAATGACTTCATTTTGCATTTCGTAACGCTCAGCTAGTTTTTCAAGTCTCTTGCAACTTTCTACGACGCCAATATTACAAGTTTTTGAGAAAGCCACAATTAAGTCGTCAAGGCTTTGTAACTGCGGTTTGGCTTCTGGAGGTATCGAAACATCTTGCCCCTGAGGTGCGATATTCCGAAAGTTTGGTTCAAGTTTAGGAGGGGGAATTGCGGCAGTCCCATTAAGGGCCAAATGCAGATTTGGCTCACCATTTAACTTAACTAGAATTTTTACAGGAATGGCGAAGTTAAGATTTTGCCCTGAGGCCGTGGTCATCATTGTAACGCCGACGACTTGGCCCGAGGAATTTACGATGGGCCCACCACTACTTCCCAAAGAAATAGGTGCTGAAATCTGAATTAAATTTTGCCCATCTAATTCACGAATGCTTGAGACAATTCCTGAAGTAAACGTTGCTTCAAGACCCATGGGACTACCTACGGCGAAGATTTCATCACCAATTTGAAGTTCAGCGGAATTGCCCAGTTCAAGGGGTTTGATTTTTTGCTCTGGAATTAAAACGATCGCTAAATCATTTTCTTTGTCTATGCCGACGATTTCTTTGATCTCTATTTTCTGGGAGTTTTTTCCAGAAGTGTGAACGATTCCCGATTTTGAGCTTTTGATGACGTGATAGTTAGTGGCGATTTTGTCTGGCCCGAGAAAAAAACCACTTCCCAGTATGTCCTTATTGGGACCTTCTTCTGAGTTCATCTGAAGAGTTACAACTGAAGGAATAACTCTTGAAGCTATGTCGCGGTACGATGAAGCCATGGCCTGAATAATAACCAGGAACGACATTGCTCCATAAATTATCGATTTTTTTCTGCCCAAAATATTACTCCGCATCAAATTGTAACTTACTTCATTTACTTAACTTTTTAATTAATGCTTTGCGTTACATACTGTTTATATCGGACTTTTGTTGTGTAACTACAGCAAAACTGCTGAAGGACATTGCTTAAATTTGTACAGAAGTTTTGCGATATTCACAAAATTGGTTCGAGATTCAATTTGATTTTCTTAGATTAAAAAATCAAGACCTTATGCCACTTGATTCCGTATTATTTTACGTATATTAATTTACGTACAACAATACGGAGGCAAAATGCATAGACCGATACTAACTGAAAAAGAAAAAGCCATATTTCAATTTATCAAATATTATTTGGGTAAACACGGCTGGGGTCCAACCTATCGAGAAATACAAAATCACTTTGAATACAAATCAATTGGGTCTATCAACGATTTTGTAAAACAGTTGGAACGAAAAAACTATGTCGTTTTGGACGACAACAGTTCGTCTCACACGATTAAATTGGCCGAAGAGTTTGAACCCGCCGATGCCATAAAAGTTCCTCTGCTTGGTCGCGTGGCCGCGGGTCATGCGCTTGAAGTGGTGGAACAGACGAACCACTATATTGATGTTCCTCGGGCTTTGATGAAAAAATCTGGGGAGTACTTCGCCTTGAAGGTGACGGGAAATTCGATGATCGAAGATTGCATTATGGACGGTGATATTGTCGTTGTTCGTAGTCAGACTAGTGCTGAAAATGGCCAAACCGTCATCGCCGTCATCAATAATGAAGCAACAATAAAAAGGTATTTTAAAAGAAAAGACACCATAGAGCTTGAACCTGCCAATCCAGAATTCAGAACCCGAGTTGTTCGAGATGACGAAGCTTTTAGCATCAAGGGAATATTAATCGGGGTTATAAGAAAATTGGGTTGAAAACGCCAAGGTTAGCTTGACCTAGATCTCAAAATGAAGCTTAAAAGTCCTATAATTTCAATAATTTATAAATATATGTAAAAAACTATCATTTTTCGATAGTTTCATACATAATATATAAATGACGCCCCTTGTAGATAAGATCTTAGAACATATCCCTTACGATACTATCACCGACACCGAGTTGTTTGCCCTGCTAGAGGGCTCAGAGGCGAGCCGGCACAACCAGTTAAAACGCGTACTCGCTAAAGGAGAACTCATTCATATTCGTCGCGGAGTCTATCAACTTGCAAAACGATACCAACGAAAACCCGTTAATCCATTTGAAGTGGCTCAAAAAATTTATGGACCTTCTTATATCAGTTTCGAATCAGCACTTTCTTATCATGGGCTAATCCCCGAGGCCGTTTATTCAATTTCAAGTGCAAGTGTGAAACGTTCAAGAGAATTTAAAACACCAGTTGGCGTTTATAAGTTCACGCAGATTCCCCAAAGTGTCTTTTACATTGGAGTTGACCGAGTTGAAAAAAAT
>JAHFAE010000156.1 GCA_023250675.1 Oligoflexia bacterium
TGTCATTTGGCCAATACGACGATCAATTTCTTCTTGGCTCCAAAGTCCAACTTTATCAGGAAAAACTAATTTTGCCCCTCGATTACTGGTAAGAATAATGACATGGCGATTGGCCTGGCATTTTTTGCCGTCTCCACCGGTCAGAGTGCCTTTATCAGAAAACTCCATCAACCGCTTCCAGCCGTCTGTGTGCATTTTTTCAGCTTCGTTTATGACAATGACGCCGCCCATTTTGCCACGAGAGGGGTCATCGAGCCATTCGCATAGAATTCCTGATTTTTTATCTGACGTGATAACGCCATTTGGTGCACCAATAAGAGTGTCCAGAGAATAGCCACCGGTTTGATAATCATTGCCGTCAATGATGAGGGCTCGGGATTTACTACCAAAGGCCTTTTCGGCAAAAGTCTCGGCGATCAAAGTTTTTCCTGTGCCTGTGGTTCCAACCATACCGATAACTTGAGGCCTTCGAGGCTGACCGATAAGTAAGTTTCCAAATCTCTCCACAACTTTATGTACGAGCGCGTTTTGGCCGACAACCACAGAATTAATAGAAGACTCTAGGCCTTTTAGATATTCATCAAAGATTTTACCGTCGTGGGGATTAACAGGGAGCCCCGTCACCCGTTGGCCGAAGCTATAGAGATCGCGATCGGTGATCTTTGTACTTTTACCTAGGTTTTGACGATTGGTTCCGATGGCTACGTCTTGTAAAACCTTAAAGGGTCCGTCGGGTCTTGCGATATCGGGTTTTAAAAGAGGGGCGAGTTTGACGGCCGTTTCTACGGCATTGCCATTAAATATAACATTATATTTTTTTTCAATAACGGGAACCCAACTCTTATTGAGAATGTCGATGGTGGTTTTTTCATCAAATTCTTCTAGCCCAATTTCTTCGATTCTTCTTAATAGGGCCTCATTATTCTTAAAGGCTAATTGAAATTTGTCGGCGTTACTTGCGCCAAGAACGCGAATTCCTCTTTCGCGTGCATCTAGATAGGGTAACAGGGCTTCTACTTGAGCTTCACTTAGAGTATGAAACTCATCTATAAATACAAGGATAGGTCTCTTTGTACCTTTGTTTTCTCGCGCATAGTCTTCTTCATAAAATAATATAGAATCAAAGAATGTCTCAACGGCCTCTGCCATTGAATTGGGATCATTAGATTTTGCAAGTCTAGAAAGCCTGGCCGGTGTGACAGTGATCATAACAGCATTATCAAATGCATCATGAAAAACATCTGTATCAGGGTAGAGCTTATCTACAATAATCTGGGCTAAACGTTCGGCCGCTGCCGTTTTTCCAACACCGGGGATGCCTAAAAATATTGGATTTTTGCCTTTGATACGTGCCAAGGTATCAACGGCCCGTTCTGTTTCTCTATCGCGTCCGATTATCTCGACAATATTACCTTTTTCTTTAGCCTGTTTAAATTGATCGGTGAGGTATTGAGAAGTGGCCGTAAGTAAAACTTTAGCCGCATGAGACTTTTCCCCATTCATGATGGCTCTGGCATCATCTTTGAGCTGGTCAGAGAAAGTAGCCAATTTAGAATTTTTTGATGATGGTAGCGCAGGAGGAGGGTTAGGAATATTTCTTAATTCGCCCATAACATCTAAAAATTTTTCGTGGATCTTTTCGTTTGCCCCTCTACTCGTGTCATGATTGCGAGCAAAATCCTCAGCTATTTTGGCCAGTTTGTCCATATCGCGAACGCTGCCCGTAGTTTTAATACCACTGAGATATTCTACTAAATGATAAGTATTGGGCTTTTCTTTTGCGACTTCTTGGCCCAATTTAAAAAACATGAAATCCAGGACAGGCTGATAGCGATAGCTTTGGAGATTTTTGATGGCCAGAGTTACTTTGACGGGGTCTCCACCTCTTTCAACGATTTGAATGTTTGAATCAATTTCTTTTACCTCGGCGAGTATCTTTTCTTCTGATGCGATGTCTTTGTCTTTAGCCCATAGGCTAGGAAAGCTTAGAGTAGACAGTGTCAAGCAGGTCAACAAAAATAACTTCATCTTGAAAGCACCTCAAAAATTCATTTCAATCAACGTCAATCCATCACTCTCTTACAATAATAGTGCCTAACATGTTTGCAGCTTTACATTGGTTGTTGAGGGGTTATTGAGGACTTAACTTATTTTGAGGTCGTCAAACCTTAAGACGAGTGACACAAAAAGGGTCGTTTTACGCAATCAATAGGTTGTCAAAACAATTTTAGATCTTTTAAAAGCACGGTACGTATTTCGCATAGTTCTCTCGTGTTGTAAATTCGAAGGACGTAAAATGATAAGACTAAGTTCAGTGACTTTGGGTTCTCTTTTCTTGGCCGTATTGGCATTTATCCCCCCCACATTAAGAGCTTCTGACAACGCAAAGCCCGCCCCCACAAAATGTGATGATATCTTAGAGAGCGCAATTCCCGAATTTGATGGGGGAAGGGTGTTTACTCTTAAAGGCGAAGGGACCCTCTTTCGGAATTCAAAAGAAGATGCCAGTCATATGTTAAAGCTCCCAATAGGAACACAGTTTTTGATAGAAAAAAAAATAAACGGTAAAATTAATGCCGATAATTCAGCTCCCATGTATCAGATTCGGCTCAAATCTATCGGAGGCAAAGAACCCAGAACGGCGTTTATACGAGGATTCATTCGCCTTAATCTTGAACCACCAAAACCGCCTAAAGAAGAAGCAAAATCAACCTCAAATGCTGGACAAAATCAATTTGGAGAATTCTTGGTGGGAACGTTCGGAGACGCCAAAGACAGGGAGCCCAGCCCTGAGCACCATCTATTCGGAGAACTTTTAGTAGAAAATGAGGGTTATCGTATTTATGAGGCAGAGTCAATATCCTCTAGGTCAGGCTTATGGACATCGCCAATTCCCAAAGGGACAAAACTTAGAATTACTGGTCTAAAAGAACATCCGAATCCTAATCTTCAATCCCCGTTATATTTGCCTATCGAATTTGAGAATGATAGCAAAGTTGTCACCGGGTGGATTCAAGAAGCGGCTGGAACAGTGGTCGGTGCCAAGGACTTGGGTAAAGAAGCCAAATCGTTAAGTGATCCTTTTTCTAGCAGTACCGAGCCCAGTACAGAGCGCCATGAATTCGGTGAATTCTTAGTTGAAAGTGACAATGTTAGTTTTTGGGGAGGGTCATCGTTTGATCATAGGCAAGTAGTAAGACATTTAAACAAAGGAATTAAACTTAAAATAACTGGCCCTAATGTTGGATTTAGAGATCCAGTAACAAAACCGTTTCTTCCTGTTGAATATGAAAATGCTGGAAAAATAATATCGGGGTGGATTGCTGCTGTTGCAGGAACAGTCATCGAACCTAATAGTGAACTTAAGAAAATCCAATCCAATGAAAAAAATTCTTACGGAGAATTTTTGGTTCTTAATAATGGTACGCCAGTCACTGCTGCTGGAGTAAAAACAATATTCGTCAGCTCAGG
>JAHFAE010000078.1 GCA_023250675.1 Oligoflexia bacterium
TGGACCACATTTATAACTCCTGTCTTCGTCTTGAACCGAAATCAATTATAAAAATTGTCGTAGCCAATTGTTTCTTAATTTTTTTTGGAAGTTTTGCCTTTGCTGTCGATGAAAGTGTTGGCTTTCCTGTTTCGGGCAAAGTCTTTACTGACGTTTATGCGCCGACTCAGCCGGGTTCTGGCAAGTCTTTTGAGCAGTTGTCGACTTCAATATGGCTTCAAGTGGACCGGCATTTCAATGACAAGTCTTCAGCAAGGGTCATTTATCAAGGTGACGCTTTCGAAGGTAATAATACTTTTGTTTCAGGGGATTCAAGAGCGACACATCTCGAATCTAGTTTGCGAGAAGGGTATTTTTCATATCTCAATGAAGGCTTAGAGTTACGTGCTGGCAGGCAAATTACCCCTTGGGGCAAGTCAGACGTTATCAATCCCACTGATTTTTTATCTGCGAAAAATTATTCATTTTTTAATTCTGACGATGAAGTAAGGCGTATAGGTGGTGCAGGGATTTGGGGTTCGTTTACTCCCGATGGTGGCAGTTCACCCTTTAATATTGTTCTTGTGTGGAACCCCTATGTGCCTCACACAAAGCTTCTGATCGCGCCAAATATTTTGCCTAGTAATGTGAGTAATAATGGGGTGCAAGAACCTCCCATAACCTGGGATAATTCTGATACTGCTGCCAGGGTTTCTTATACCGGTTCTGGTTGGGATTCGTCATTGTCATGGTTTCGAGGGTTTAACCATATTCCTGAATTTGTTGAGAACTCTCGCACCGTGGTAAGTCCAACAGTAGTTTTACTGAGCTTAAATCAGACTTTTCATCGCGTTCAAGCTTTGGGTGGGGATCTCTCGTATACTTCAGGTAAATGGATTTTTCGTGGTGAGAGCGCTTATGTTTGGACTGAGAATGATGATGGCAATAACACGCTCATTCAACCTACTCACCATGATTCAGTATTCGGCATCGAACGACCTCTTGGGGATTATTTTAGAGTTCAATTGCAATATGTTTACAGATACTACCCTCACTATTCAGCCGTTGAGCAAACAGCTGGCAATAGTGCCTTGTCGACGATTATTAATAGGCAAATTGCAGGGGCCAATGCTTTGCTCCTTCAATATCAAGAAGATCGACGGCACAGTTCTACGATTCGGCTGAGTTATACTGATGATAAGACTGGTCTTGAGGCCGAACTCTTTTCTATGATTAACTTTACGGGTCAAGATTACTTAATTCGGCCAAAAATTTCTTATGCCTGGACGGATACTTTAAAATCTTCTGTTGGCTCTGAAATTTATCAGGGGCCAGCTAATCGCCCGCTGGGGTCTATGGTTATTTACGATTCTGTGTTTACTGAATTAAAGTATTCGTTTTAGTTTTGCCGTGAACGTTTGAAAAGTATATTCACCTGTGCCTAATTTTTCATTTTATCTACATCAAAATCGCATGGATAACCGTCTTTATCTTTGACCCAAAGCGGATATATGCCACCACTTAAGTTGCCATTAAATTTAATGTAGGCTTTTGCCCGAGTACTTGTGTTTATTACAGCAGCTTCGATATTATCCAAAGCATCGTTTGAGGCATTTCGGTTTGATTTAATATATTTAGGTAATGCAAGATATTTTGCTATCTTCGTCCGGTACCCGAACATTTCCATGAAATGCTATCAGTCGGCAGCCAACTCAATACCATTTGAAATAAGAAGTTCGTATATAGGAGAGTAATTTCGTAAGCGCCAATTCAGTTTGGACACTAGACTCTTTGAAACAAGATTAATTTCATGGGCCTAAAAGTGCCACGCACTATTAGCATAATTGGGATCAGTCCTCTGAGGGCCGGCGAGCACAGAAAATGCCACGCCGTAGATGAGATGCCCTGATAAAATTCCTGCGTTAAGGAGTAGGGGACTAACCGTGTCCATTCCAAATATTCCTTTACCCATCATGGGTACAAGAAGAATCATTGTCGATAACCAAAGCATGGTGCCCCACTGCAATCCTCTGAGCCATGAATTTTTTGAAAGTGCCGGGTAAAAAGTATTTTTGTACAGGAGCGGAACAAGAATTGTTTCTATCAGTAGATGTATGGCAAGCCCAAGCCACCAATAACCCTGGCCTGCGGTAATTGGTTGATGTACTAGGCCTGCTGCCCACATGGCGGCATAATCCATATTAGGATAACCGTGATTGCTCGCCAAATTTGTGGCCGCTGTCACTACTAGCGCAGCCAGAAACCCAGAAAAGTAGAATCTCATTTGAGCCTTAATTTGAGAGGTCATACTCAAAGATAATCCCCCAAATTTCTAAGTGAGATGCGCCGTAGTTTTGGCGAGATGTCTTCGGGGTAATCATTGAACCATTGTTTTAGTTTCTTATGCAGCTGATGCCAAACCGAAGGGTAGTGATCATTTATTGCACATAGAAATGAGGCAACGGCCATGGCCTCACGAGATCGAATGGAAATGTTTTTGAGATCATTTGCAAGCATGGTTAATTGCAAGATGAGTGCTTCGGCATTTGGCTTATTTTGGGTATTCGCTCTTTGGGGCGTCATAAGTGGCAATCCGAGAGCGGCTAGTGATTCTATGTCGATCTGTCTTGGTTTTAGTTCAACTTCTAACGAGAGTACTTTGAGTATGGAGTCGATGGTGGTGAGCTCAGGATTGCCTTTTCCTGCTTCAATGTTTTGAATGGTGGCAAGACTGAGTCCCGCCATATTCGCCAGTTTCTGCTGGGAGAGGGATTGTTTTTTTCTAGCCTCTCTGAGGGCTTGAACAATATTTTTCACTTACTATAGTATACCTAATATAATAGGTAAAATGAATCTGAAAATGGTGATCCGGAGTGGACTCGAACCACTGACCTACGGCTTAGAAGGCCGTTGCTCTATCCAGCTGAGCTACCGGACCACGTTATATCTCTCGCACTAAAATTTTCTAAGTAAATACAGCGATTTAAGCTTTTAGACAACCAAATTTTTTGTGAGACTTTTCCTCGCAAAGAAGCGAAGTCAATACTGACACTTTCGTTTTTCACTCTTCTCTCGCAAAAATATCTTCGTCACTGCAAAAAACCTTGCTCCAGTTGTCTCTTAGAACCCTCTACATTTGAAATGGCTATGAAATTTCATGGCACTGCCATTGCTATTATCGGACAACGTCCGACTTACCGGATTTTGATACAACAAAAGGAGTTTTGAGTGAATACGCATAGCGAACTTTGGCACGATTCTCAAAGAATTTCTCAATTCGAATTGATTGGTGGACTTATTCGAAGCGAACTTGAAAAAGAAAAGGTCATTCGATTAGATCTCTCCCGTCATGCTCTCTGAGGGCGAATCCTCTCGTATTTTATTTCGAAGCAAAGGTGTAAAAGAGGTAGTCCTATGAAAAAAACTAAAGTCATCGGCATTTTTGGCTATAATAATACGAGGCTTTATGATGTCAAAAACTTACAAAATTTAGCAAAAAAAAGATTTAATGCAGAAATTCTTTTGATCAAAGAAGGTATTAGTAGTGCTGATCGAGAAGTGACCCCCTTTTGTTTAGATCATAAGCCCGAAGATCCACATATTACATCTATTCTAAACGAATATCTTTTATCAATTAATTTAGAAATGATAGTAGCCATGCCATTTTCAGATAAAGGGGTTATTGGGGCTGCTCATTTTGCAAATGATATGAATTTATTTGGTGATGATGCGACGACATCTTTAGCTATGGTAGACAAGAAAGAATTTAGGGTTCTAGAGGCAGTCCTTATGGCCGATGCGCTAGAATATAAAATACCTTTTTTTGACATTGCAAACTCAGAAGATGAAATTCTAAGAATTTATGCCAAAAGAAGAAAATTCTTCATAAAGCCTACGAGCGAGGGCAATAGTCGTGGCTGCATGGCCATCAATAGTCTTGCAGATGTCAAGGCGTGGCTTTCCCAATTTCGTCATTTAATACCTCATGGTGTGATCTGTGAAGAAATTCTAAGTAAGAATAACGAGTACAGTTTTGATGGTGTGGGAAACAAATTCTGGATAACACGGAAGTTCACCGCTGAGGGTGCTTATCGTGCTGAATATCAACATATTGTTCCAGCTCCTTTGAATGATGATGTTCGCAAAAGAATTCATTTTCATCTTGAACCCCTAATGAAAAAATTAGGTTCAAATGGTGGTGCTTTTCATCATGAGTTCTTTTTACTAGAGAGCGGTCAGATTGCCAGTGTGGTACCAAATCGAAGACCGGCAGGAATGTGGATTTGGGATTTGGCCAGTTGGGCCCATATTGATTTTGATCCATGGATGAGATGGATGGATCATTGTGTGAATGGTTTTTCTCCCAAATTTGAACTCAAACCCGATGGATTTGCTGGAATAAGAGCCGTGATTGCAAAACAAAATGGAGTATTAAAAAAACTTGATATGGCTTCTATGAGAGCTGAGCTTTTTGAATTGTTTGGAGAAGATAACGTTAGAATCGCTGCACTTAAAGAGGTAAGTCAAAAAGTTAATTCTGTGCCAAGAGACAATTCTGATTTTCTAGGTTATGTGGCTCTAAGAAATAAGGAGTACGATCGTCTATTGGTTTCACTAGAAAAAGCCAATGAGATTTTTATAAAATATTGTGAGGTTTTGCCATGCGACTAAAAATGATGACTCTTAGAACTCTAACGGCCATGGTGCTATTTTTATTTTTAGCTCAAGCTAACACTTGGGTTGATACGAGCACCCATTTGGTTTTGGCTGTAGGATATAGGGCTTTCTTGGTGGCTTCACCGTTGTTTTTGATTTTTGGTCTTGGCGGCGGAATGAAATTGGCCATGGGAATTGGAGTTTTATCCACGGCACTTTGTTATTATTTCATAAATGCCTGGAGCTTGGGAGCTTTTGCTCTGAGTATGGCTGTATCAGGATATATCGCAAAATATGTCAACGCCAAATCCAGTCAAGGAGCTGCGGACAATAAGGTGGCTTTAAATATAGGTAGTATGTTGTCAGGTTGCTTTTTAATGGTGGGGGCAACTAAAAATTCACTGGTTCTTATTTCACTTGGGGCTCTGATAGTCTCATTTTATTTGGCGGCAAATGAAAGTTTTGAAGGTCATGGAAAAGAATCGGGCGGTCATTCTCCTGCTTTGCCAAAGAAAATAGATTTTAGAGCTCTTATAGGTTGGAGTCTTATTGGAATTGCAACTGGAATTAAGTTAACTGGAATTTTTGTAATTCTTCCTCAATATTTAATTTATAGATTAGGGGGTGTTCCAACTTGGTTCGGATCACTGATAATTATCAACAGCCTTGGAGTTATTTTGTTTCAACATAGAATCATGAAGTTTTTAGAATCTGTTGGCGACAATATGGTTTTGGTCTTTTCATTAACGGCCATGACGTTGCTCGCTTTGCCTGGGCTTATGCAAGTACATCGTTTAGCATTAGGGGTGACTTGGATTTTATTCTTGACGATAGGTGAATGCGCTCTAAGTTTTTACGATAAGACGGCTCGCGTTGCCGGCTATCTTTTACCCAAAGAGATTATGGTGGGCGTGGGCTCATTCATCACAGTGTATCTGTCACGTCACATATCGGGGCAAATTTATTTGGGTGGCAGTGTAGGCGTGGGATGTCTTCTCTTGGGCAGCTTATTAACTCGCTCAGAAATGATTTTGCGAAACTCAGTTTGGTCCCTCCTTGAGCGACCTTAAAAATTAATTCGAAAGGTTTGTTGTGATCCAAGAAATTAAGATGACTATGTCAACGGTTGAGAATGCCCAATTGAGAGCCCAATATAAATGCCAAATTTTGTCGAATTGACACTTTTGCCCAAGAGTTTAACTAATATGTCTTAAGGTTGATTTGTTGAGATTGATTCCAAAATGCTGCGAAAAATTAATTCCTGATTTAGTTAGTTACTAAATGAGCGAAACTAATAGTTTTTTCTTGTTAACTAAATGCCGGGTCGGCAAATCTACACTCTTAGGTAGGCCTATCAGTAAGCATCAAATTCCGGCATTCAGGGCATAGCTATTGCTTTGTGCATAATACGATGGCAAATGAGTTGGAATCAAAGCAATACGTTCAAAATCAATGCGTTTTGAACAACTTCACCTGGCTTCTTTTGGGTGGAGCAATACTTGAGGCCGCGGGGTATTTCGCGTTTCCCTTCTTGGCCTTGCGATTGAGAGACCATTTCAAATTATCACTCGAACAAGTAGGGATTATCATTTCAACTGCTATCTGGTTAAGGCCTCTGGTTTCAATTTTAGGTGGTTGGCTTTCTGAGAGGTTGCACGGGAAGTGGTTACTTTCTTTAGCTTGTCTGCCTGAGGCCATTTGTTTTTTTCTCTTAGCTTTGACAGTATCGCCCGTAGCTGCCATAGCAGGGGTGATATTGGGTAATATAGGTTTCTCGATTTGGGCGCCTAATCTCTTTTCCATTGCGACCGTGGTCGGGCCGAAGAGTTCAGAAATTTTGCGCCTTTCGAAACTTAATGAATTCATTAATGTCGGAGCCGCATTTGGGTGTGTTGCCGGAGGGATATTTGCCACAGTTGACCCAGGATTAGTTTTTATGATTGCTGGACTTTTATATCTCGGCATAATTCCCATTCTCTTTCCAATTTTAGCAGCTATGCCAACAAGTAATGAGAAGCAACAAACTCAATTATCTTTTGGATTCCCTATAACGAAAGTTATTACGTCTCAAGGTGTTTTGATTCGGACGGCAGTTGTGACATTAGCGTTTTGGGCTTCTTATGGCCAGTTCAATTCCTTTTTTGGAGTTTACGCCAAAGATTGGCTCAAAAATAATATCGAAACGGGTTTAGCTTTTGCCGCGGTTGCAGTTGGTGTTGCATTGTTTTCGGCATTACTCTCAAAGAGTAAAAAGGCACAAAACGAACTTAATGGTTGGTCCTTTTTTAGTCTATCTGGATTGGTAATTGGTTGGGTTCTCCTGACGACATTACCAGGGCTAACTTCTGTCGGAGTGTTTGTCTTCTTCTTAGCTCTGAGTGAAGCCATGCTTTCAGTTTATTTAGCGAATAAATGGCATGAGTCCTTTTCAAAAGCTTCCAGCTTGGCTCAAGGATGGAATTTTGCATTAAGAAGTATTGGGATGGGTTTTGGAACCTTGTTGGGCGGATTTCTTTACGTGAGTCCCGAGCAAGGGCGGAATCTTATTTCGTGGTTACTTATAAATATCGTCTTAATAGTCGTTGTAATGCTCAGTCAACACCAAAATACTCAAAGCTATCACGAGGGTCTATTTTGAAAGGAATCTCCGAATGAAATACAAACTAATAATCGTTGAACCTGGTTTCCAATCTTACAAGGAACCAATCATTCGTGCGATTGCAGAAACGGGTTTAGTCAATCTTTACTTTGCTACGGGTCTTAAATCCCAATTATTATCCGAATGGGTAGATTCTTACTCGAATGGTAATATTTTATTTTCTTATTCTGAAAACAATTTATTTGAAAAAATTAAAGAATATCAGATCGAAAAAAATATTAGATTCGATGGAGCCTTTACATATATTGAAACATCAGTTCATTTCGTAAACCAGCTTCAGCAAAAGATGGGCTGGGCAGCCATCAGTAATTTTCAAGGTAAGGAAATTCGAAGTAAAATTAGGATGAGACAACTGTTTAGTGCTGCTGGAGTTAATCAACCAACATTCTTTGTCGCCGCACCTACAAAGTGTGATGTGGAATCAAAAGCTAAAATAATTAAATACCCTTTAATTGTGAAACCATCAGAAATGATGGCTAGTCTTGCCGTCCGAAAAACCGCGGGACCAACTGATCTTCATCTAGCCATAACCGCGGCAGCTACGGCGGATTTTGAAGGGGAGAGTCTAAGAGAGCTTTATGGGGATATCTCAAATGAAGTTTTAATTGAAGAATACATTGCTGGGGATGAATTCAGTGTAGAAGTGATGGTAACAAATGGACACCCCAGAATTCTCGGAATTACTAAAAAACAGACCACTAATGAATATTTCTTTGATGAACTGGGGCATGAGTTTCCAGCGCCAGGAATGACAGGAGAACTCACAAGTAAAATTCAAGATCTTGTTGAGAAGACACACAAGGCTTTGTTGCTCAGAAATACATTCACACATTTGGAAGTTAGAGTGAGGGATAGAATTCCTTACGTTATCGAGCTTAATTGCCGCATTGGTGGCGATTTGATCTCCGAGCTGATACGCAAATCAAAATATCCGAATCTTGGAAGTATATTTGTTTATGTATGCCTCGGTATGGAACCTGTCATTGAAGAACGGGAATATTTGGAGCCATCAGCAATAAAATTTTTCACAACGAGCAAGATGGGGCGAGTTCTTCGTGTGCCCGAAGTGAAATCTGTGAATTATGACGCGACAGTCGACTTTTTTATTAGTGAAGGTGACATAGTTTCGCCGGGAAGAGACAACGGAACCTTTCGACTTGGTTATACCTTAGGAACTTCCAGCCAAGTCTCGAAAGTATTTCCAAAGATTAGTGCCGAATTTGATGTCTTTGAGACTTTAGCACAAGACGAATTGGAGAGTAGAGAGATTCTTGTTTTGCCGGCATTGCTTAAGGACCTTCCTGAACTGATTTCTGTAGAGAACGCAGCATGGCAAGCAGATCAAGCAGCATCGCTTGAAACAATAGAGAAACGACTTAGATCAAGAACCGATTCGACAATCATCGCTGTGGAATTAAGGACGGGCCGTGTACTTGGTTTTCTTGTCTCTGTAGTCACGAAACAGTTTTCATTTGGCAATGTAAAGCCTTGGTCGACTTATGCCGCAGAGGCTTCAATTAAACAGTCAGGCAATGTTCATTACGGAGTGGGAGACACGCTTTTCCTTGTTTCCGCATCAGTAGTCCCGACGGCCCCAAAAGGCGTGGGTTCTCTCCTTATGACTGCGACTATTGAGCAAGCGAAACGACTAGGAATTGAGACTGTAGCTTATGGTGCTCGAATCACAACTATGAAAGAACGGCTTACAAGAGGTGCTACCCAAGATGAAGTCTTTCAAGATCTTCTTCGACAGCAAATTATTGAACCAAGTGTGCAAATAGGAGTCAAATCTGGATTTAGGCCCGCGAGGTTGATTCCCAACTATTTTATCGATACGTCTTCGATGAATTTTGGCGTGTTAATGACGTTCGGTACTGATCCACTGTCGACTACTACTCCGAAGCAAACGGTGCCATTTCAAAATCGCCAGGTGAAGGTGGGTTTGCGATGAAATCGATCAAGGAACCAATAAAGGCTGCGGATTGGTATCTGGTTCGTGAAATCGTTGGTGATATATTCTGGGTGAACGAACCAGGTCATGTGAGTTTTTACGTATTTCGTTCAAACAATAAAGGCCTAATGATTGACTCAGGGCTAGGGCTAACCACCAAAATTGGCAAAGGACTTCTCAAATTCCTTGGGATTACTGAATTAGTAGTATATTGCACTCACTCACACTGCGACCATATCGGGTTAAATCACTTGGCAAAAAAAGTTATCATAGGGCGGAGAGAATGGGAAAAGTATATTGAACAAAATGAATCAGACCAACTGAGACATTATTATAATCTCCTTAAGTCAGAAAAAGAATGGCCCAGAGGTGAAATCGAACTTCACAATACCAATTTGTGGTCGCCCTCAGAATTTATTTCAGAAGGAGATCGCTTTGAATTTGGTAGATGGAAGTTTCAAACTTTGGAGGTCCCCGGTCATACCTGTGATAGCGTTATTTTTTATGAAGAGGTAAACAATTTACTTTTTTTAGGTGATCTCATTTATTCTGGGACACTCTATTTTCATTTTCGTGACAGTAACTTTAGCAAATACGAAAAGTCTCTGGACAAATTGCTTCAATTTATAAATAGCTGTCAAGGCAATGTGAGTTTGTGGCCTGCACACAATCAAATACCCCTAGCCCCGCCATTTCTCAAAGATGTAAAAGAAGTTATATCGGCAATTAAAAGCAGAGTCATTGAGCCCGCAAGCTCATGGCCGAAAGATGAGATGTTCGAAGAAGGGCTTCGTTTCTCCAAGAACGATGTGAAAATCGTTTTGAGAAAGGACGAGTATGCAAATATTAGAAAAGACTAGATCGTCATGCTTGACCCCTACTTTGATTCTGATAGCGTTCTTTCTTGCCTCTGCCCTTCAAGTCGAGGCCTGTGAAATTCGTGTGGCGGTACCCAGCATAATAAATGAGGCAGATCCCATAAAGGCTATAAATTGGTGGAACAAGAGGGTTGTTACACTCCAAACTGATACTTTAGTGAGATTTGACTCAAAGGGTGTAATTAGTCCTTGGCTGGCAAAGAGGTGGATATTCGCTCCAGATAAAATAGTACTCGACATTGAATTAAGAAAGGGAGTGATGTTTTCAGACGGTAGTATACTGTCGGCAGAAGATGTAGTTAGATCTCTAACTCGTTGGAAGAACGAAAGTAACAGTGTGGATCATGGGCGCCTTGACGTAATAAAATCTATTAAAGTGATAAATCCAAATTATGTTCGCATAAACCTTACAGAGCCCTTCTTGCCACTCATTTCATACTTGGCCACTCCCCGTTCTGGCATAGCAAAGTTGGTAGGTAGCAATATTCTTGGTACTGGCCCATGGCGAATAGAAAAAATTAGCGAAGATTCCCTTTTCTTTAAGGCTAACAACCGGTACTTCCAGGGGCCGCCCAATTGCGAAAAACTCCGACTGATTCGAATTAAAAATGAAGATGTTCCAGCTACAATCCAAAAAGGCCAAGTGGATATTGCGGAATACGTCTCCAGCAGCTTTGGCATCGAGGATTTAAGAAGAAATGTTGGAGACCAAGCTGGTGTTTTTGAATTTCCGACTTATGATGTTACTACCCTTCTATTCACGAATAAAAAGAAGAACAGTCTGACTCTGGCTGAGAGGAAATGGCTATTTGAAAAAATATTTCAGACCCCTGAATTAAAATATAATTCTTTTGTTCATTTGGCGTGCAGTTTCCTACCTTTTGGGATTTCAGTAACTGGGTCCAACCTTTGTGGCGTCAGGCTTGGAAAAGATATTGTTTCGACTAAGCCTAATGGCTTCCTGAAAATGTATGGTCCTGAAGATGAACGGATCGAGGTGTTAAAGAAAGTAGCTAACCATTTAAAGTCGTTGAACTTACGAGTTGATGTAATTCCTATAAGCCTTAAAGGACTTTACCAAAGACACGGAGCCGGTGAAGTGACTATTCATACAGAAACATTGACCATGCAAGTTCCAGATCCTTTTGGTCTTCTGAGCATGTACAAATCTAACGTGAAAGAAAACTTTTCGGGTTACTCGAAACCAGCTTTTGATAAGGCGCTACGAGCCGCGAAGTCGGAGGCTGATCTTGATCGACGGGATATACTTTATTCTAAAGCAATCAGAGTACTCGCTAACGACTACATGATCGTTCCATTGGTAAATGAGACCCGTTTTGCGATGGCAAGAAAGGATATTGAAGGATTTGAAACGCAATCGATCGGACCGTTCTATTCTTCGTATCATCGTTTAAGAAAGATTGAGCGTGGTTCCGATGGCAAATGAAATTTTCTGGACCTTTTTAGTAAGTTCAAGCCCATTATTGATCGCTGGGGTAGTGGGTTCAATTCTTTGTTCGAGTTTCTATTTTTACAAGCGCCTACGAACACTCCGTGGGACACTTCTCGTCTTACTTCCGGGAGCCATCCTCACGGTTTTGTCGATTCTTGGATGTGCTGTTGTTTTTTGGCAAGCTCACAATCTTGTGAGCAATTTTAATACTGGGTCCATTGGTCAAATCGCGTCACGTCAGGACGAATTAGTGAATCTTGTTATGGGCGGGCGTTATGTGGAACTCGGTGAAGTTCTTGATGGTCTTAGAAAGGACGCTCACTTATCCGAATTATCAATTGTATCATCTGATGGACAGTTGCTAGCGCAAGTGCCCAGTAAATTACAAACGGGCTTAGGTGATGAGATGACCATTAGTCTTAAAAGGCAAGACTTAGACGGAACAGCTGTTAGTTGGGGTAGTCTAAAATACCGTCCAGATCTTCACAGCTTGAGCAACTGGGCCGAAGGCATTCGTCGCAAATGGACAATAATGGCTATCGCGGTTGTCTCCGTAGTAATTCTCTTTGGCTCTTTTGTAACCTGGCTTCTCCATCGTCGAATGCGAGGCTTGTTCCAAACCTTGGAAGAACTCAAGAATAAAGTGGGAATTGCCTCTACTCCAAATGAACTCGCAGATTTGCTGAAGAATCAAGTGCTTGTCAATCCTCAATTGACTGAGGAAGTCGACCTAAATAATTCCCTTTCAAACATTGCTGCGCAAATTGTTGATCTACACCGCAGAACACTTGAGCTGGCTATCGATGCTCGCATCGGCAGGACCATTGCCCAAGTAGTTCATGATATTCGAAGCCCAATGTCCCTTATAAATGTCATATCAGAAAACACTGAAGGTATTAGCGAGAGTAATTCGAAACTGCTCAAGATGGCTTTCAATCGGCTCAATATGATAACAGCGGATCTTCTCATGAAGTTTAAGAGCAGAGAAACTCATGAAGTGCAATCTTCAGTCCATTTACCTCTAACCACGATTGAACAAATAGTTTCAGAAAAAAAAGCAATTCATGCAACAAAGAATGCTGACATAATTATTTCTTTGTCTGGTGAAGTTCAGACTGCATTCATAGATTTCGATTCAAGGGAGCTCGGCCGCGTCCTTTCAAATATTATGGAAAATGCCATCGAGGCTACAACTAGCAAAGTTGCAAACATCAATATTGACTGCTCGGTTGATCAAAATTTCTTTATAATTCGAATTCAAGACAACGGGCCGGGAATCCCCAAGGAGATCTTAACTCGTCTCGGCAGCAAGGGGGTCACTTTTGGAAAATCAAATGGCAATGGTCTCGGAGTATTTCATGCAAAGGAATTCATGGAGTCAAGCGGTGGTAAGTTTCAGATTTTATCGGAGTTGGGTATTGGGACGACAGTACAGCTCACAATGCCATTATACAGGACGATTTAGGCTGACAAAGATATTCAATAGGTATTTGAGTAAGTTCAATCAAAGTGGCCAGAAATAGTGACAGAATTGACTCTTGACGGTTCTCATGAAATTCTTGGCTTACCCAAGGTTCTATAAGACTGGTCTTTGACATTTCACTGGGTTCGCAGGTAAAACAATTTGGATTACTTAGAGAAGATGAAGTAAAAAGTACGGTCAGGCGACGTTTGATTTGGAAGAGGCTGGCATCATTGTGTCGCATTCTCTACATCTAAAAATATAATGTCCGTTAACATCAACATCGAGATGCATGATGCTGCCGCAAATCGAGCATTCTTCGACTTCACCTAGGATACCGATTTGACTTGCGGAACTAACCTCTTTTACCTCATGTGCTTTTATTAAATCTTGCTCAAAACCTTTAAGTTTTAGAGGTCCTAGAGAAGTGAATAGAAAATTATTTGAACTTTCCACCGCTTTTCTAACTTCATTTGAAACTAATATATTGTTGGGTTTAGCTTCTGCACATAAGCGCCCGGCTAAATTCATTACTGGTCCGATTGCTGTATAACTTCGAAACACTTCGGATTTCCCATAAAATCCGACATTGGCAAAACCAGACGCAATACCTATACGCACCTGAAATTCGTTTAGCCAGTGATCCTCGTAGAAATCTTTATTTTGCTTGATCTTGTTAATGATATCAAAAGCCGCTAGTATTGTCCTTTCAACATAATCTGGATGCACCATTGGATCATTTGCAAATGCCAAAATACCATCGCCTAAGAATTTATCTATGGTCAGGTCATACTTAATTAAGGTTCGCATCGTATCATCCATAAATCGTGAGATAATTGCATTGATACTATCTTTATCAATTCGAACAATTCGTTGGGTAGAGTTAACAATATCGATAAAAATAGCACAAATATTAGCGCGATGTACCTCGGCATTTAGATTCATCTTGCCACTCGATATGGCGTGTACAATTTGAGGACTAAATTGTTTACTTAGGTTTTTTAGATTTACCGTTTCATCTGTTTTTCTTTTGACTAAC
>JAHFAE010000079.1 GCA_023250675.1 Oligoflexia bacterium
CCCTAAAGCGTGGGTTATCCTTCAAAGGATCTTGTTACCACCACCGTTGGGCGCGCTGCTTTTATACTTTGCCTTGTTTAGGGAATATTTGGAGTAGAGTTATTTTCGCATTTCTTGCAGATTTGTTTTTTACAAGATTTGTCGTATCGCTAAAGATCCTGCGACGTGACAGACATAGGTTTTAATGTGACCCGAGGAAATTCGCTAAAAGGCCTCCAAGAGAATAATTTCAAAAAATGAAAATAATTTTTTCTAAATTCTATATCACCGACCACACCGAATCCTAACCACTGAGTTCCTTGGTATGATTTACCTACGACGCAATTCGCCTCAAAGCCGAAAACCCCTGGACATTCAATTTTAAAATAATTTTGACAGGCTAATAAGGTTTTGTTTATGAAATTTTTTAATAAGACGGAGCTTTAATTAGACTGCTTTCAACTTCTCAACTTGACGCGAAAACAATTCTGCAATTTGTACAAACGCCACTTTTCCGGGGCCGCCGCCGCGAGACCTCCTTGGCTCTCAGCGGATGGCGATCAACAAAAATATCTGCTGTGATTCAAGAAGACTGAAACCAAAAGTTTGTTGGGCGGCTGGCCGGGACCTCTCGAAAGGTCCCCAGGCTGCCGCCCCCAAAGCTGACAATTGAGGGAATTCCTAAGGAGTAGTTGGCACCATTTCCCTTCTTTTAAATGCCGGGTTTTAGTTCGAAAAGACCACGGGCAAGTTTCGGGGGAACTACGCATCATATAATGCGATGAATTAACTAGTTGTTTCCGAAGTTAATCTAATGATTTTGACTAGATGTCTAAAACATACGCGAATAATGCTACTTCCAGACTAAAGTTTTAGACAAGGCGCGCCGAGTAAAGGTTTATGCGGCGGCGTACTCTATTGATTTTGTGGTCTATTTTCTTTTTGGGAATAGTCTCTTCCTATAATAATTGTGGAAAGAGAAATGCCCCAATGCCTGTCATTAACATGCATACAGTGAGCGCGGTGGATTTCTATTCTTGTGATTATCGCTCGGCCAGTGGCAGTGGAATTGTAGGAAGTTTTTGTAGCGAGCAGCAGTTAGGTCTTGGGGTCTCCGAGGCTTCTCTAAATCAGAATTGTGCTACTTCAAATCCTCCCGGAATTTTTTCTGGTTCTTTTTGTTCCATTAATAATTCAGTTGGCACTTGTGTTTACGGCAGTGGTTCAAACGGAGAAACACATAGAGTATTTTATTCAGACGGGGGAACTCCGTGGACGACGGCCTCGGCCCTCAGTTATTGCGAAAATACTAACGGTGCATTCGTACCTTAACCAGCAGTAAGTCTTAACGGGCCCCGCCAATAATGGGGGCCCTTTCTTTCTCCCATTCATCAAAAACTTATGACAAAATGAATTCTTAAATGGGAGGACGGTCTTTTGGCTAAGAAATCTGGCGAAAAAAACCTACGACGTTGGGTTATCAAAGCAGGGAGTGCCATGGTATGCACCGGTGGCCCCATTCTATTGCGATCTTGGATGCAGCAAGTTGTCATCTTAAAAAAAAATCACAATATAGAGGTCATTTGGGTTACTTCAGGTGCCATTTCTTCGGCTGTTGATAGAGTAGGCATTATCAAATCCCGAAACAAATGGGATTTGTCTGAAAAGCAAGCGCTGAGCGCCATGGGTCAACCCATATTGATGGATCTCTATAATCTGGCTCTCCATTCCACAGGTCTCATGGGTGCTCAGGTTCTGTTAACCTATACTGATTTAGCAGATAAAAAACGACGAAATAACTTTCAGCAAACCGTAGAGCAACTTTTGAATTGGAAAGTAGTCCCCATCCTCAATGAAAATGACGCTGTGGCCACCGAAGAAATTAAATTTGGTGACAATGATTCCCTTTCAGCAAAGGTGGCCGTAGCAATGGCTGCTGAGCGGCTCATCATTCTCACTGATGTAGAGGGGCTCTTTGATAAAGATCCAAAGAAATATGTCGGCGCCAACTTGGTTCAAAGAATTGCAACTGTCACTCCAAAATTGCTTTCTAGCGTCGGATCTCATTCGGGTTCTCAACAAGGGACAGGAGGAATGTATTCTAAATTAAAAGCAGCCAAAGAAGCTTCATCTCGAGGAGTAGAAACACTCTTGGTCAAAGGTGATGCAAGCTCGGTGCTTATTAAAATTGCTGAAAATAATTTTCTAGGAACAACAATTCAAGCAAAACGAAAATGAATACGAAAGCTATTCTTAAGAAATTATCAGAGATTAAGGCTTCGACCAAAGAGCTTCGCACAGCAAATGCTGATCATAAAAATAGAGTCTTATTAAAACTAGCCAAGATGCTTACGACTTACGAGAAAGAAATCTTGTCGGCAAATGCCCATGATATCAAAAACCTAAAAAAAGGCACGGCCCCGGCGTTCATGGATCGACTCATTCTAACCTCCCATCGCATCAATCAGATGGTGACGAGTCTTTTGCAAATTGCCGAATTACCCGATCCGGTTGGGGAAGAAGTAGAAAACAAAGTCTTAAGCAACGGTCTTAAAATTCGCCGTGTTCGATCCCCCTTGGGTGTCATTTTTATGATTTTTGAATCACGACCCAACGTTGCCGTAGAAGCGTTTTCACTCGCATTTAAGTCAGGAAATTCAATCATTTTAAGAGGAGGAAGTGAGTCAACGAGAAGCACCGAAGTTCTCTACAAGATGATAGACAAGGCCATTGAAAGCGGTGAATTTTCTGGAAAGCCGTTTTGGGGAATCACCGATGTGAATAGAAAAATTCCGCAATTTCTTCTTAAACAATCCCAAAGTATCGACATCGTTGTTCCTCGAGGTGGAGACAGTCTTATAAAATACGTGGTGACCAATTCTGAAATTCCTATTATTAAAAACGACCGAGGTCTCTGTCATGTGTACGTGCATAGCGATGCCGAGTTGAATATGGCTCGGGAGATCGTACTAAACGCCAAAGTTCAACGGCCAGGGGTATGTAATGCCATGGAAACAGTTTTGATTCACGAGGCCGTTGCCAAAGAATTTTTGCCCCCTCTGTATGACTCTCTTTCTACTCAAAAGGTGGAATGGTTCGTTTGCCCTGTTACCTTTAGAATTTTAAAGGGTAGAAAAAAAATGAAGAAAGCTACCATAAAAAATTGGAATACTGAATATTTGGATTTGAAAATAAATTGTCGCGTGGTTGGTTCTTACGAAGAAGCTGTCTCCCATATTGAATTATATGGTTCAAAACACTCTGAAGCGATAGTTACCTCCTCACAAGAAACGGCTCGTCGTTTTCAAAGCGAAGTCGATGCGGCGGCCGTATATTGGAACGCGTCTACCCGATTTACCGATGGTTTTGAATTTGGTCTTGGGGGTGAACTCGGAATCAGTACTCAAAAACTTCATGTCCGTGGGCCCGTGGGTTTACGAGAACTTACCAGTCTTCGATGGATTGTGGATGGCTCAGGGCAAGTGAGAGGATGATCACCCTCACCGGAATCACGAAGCAATACGGCCAAAATGTTCTTTATAAAGATGGTAGTTTTCAAATACGCCCAGGCGATAAAATTGGTCTTGTGGGACCCAACGGCGCAGGTAAAACGACCATATTTAGAATTATAGCCGGGGAAGAAGGGGTTGATAGCGGTCAAGTCAGTATTCCTGACAAACTCATTATTGGATATTTTTCTCAAGATGTAGGTGAGATGAAAGGGCGCTCGGCATTGCAAGAAGTTGAAGCCGGTGCAGGCCGAGTTTCTGAACTCGCGGCCCAAATCGCCGTTATGGATGAAAAACTACAGGCTACAACTTCAAATCCACTTTCTGATGGCGAAATGACAAAGCTCTTAGAGCGCTACGGCGAAGTTCAAATGGAGTTTGAACAACGCGGAGGATACGACCTCAACAATCGAGCCAAAGAAATTTTGACTGGTTTAGGGATCGGGCCCGCTGACTACGATAGTTCCGTAGAAAGTTTCAGCGGGGGTTGGAAAATGAGAATAGCCCTAGCAAAAATTTTGGCCCTCAAACCTGATGTCCTACTCATGGACGAACCTACTAACCATTTGGATCTAGAATCCATAGTTTGGCTTGAAGAATGGCTCATGAATTTTGAGGGCGCCATCGTCATGACAAGTCACGATAGAGAATTTCTAAATAGACTTGTTAAGAGAATCGTAGAGGTCGCCAATAAATCAATCACGTCATTTTCAGGGGGCTATGATTTTTACCTCAAAGAAAAAGATGTAAGAAACACTCAGCTTTTGGCAGCCCATCGTAAACAACAAGAAATGCTTTCTAAAGAAGAAGAGTTTATTGCAAGATTTGCCGCCCGGGCCAGCCATGCCGCACAAGTTCAATCCCGTGTCAAAAAACTAGAAAAAATTGATCGAATTGAAATTCCCCCTGATGAGAAAACCATACAGTTCGAATTTCCCATGCCTCCAAGAAGCGGGAACGAAGCGGTAAAATTTGTAAATTTAGCAAAGTCTTGGAATCGTCATGACGGCACGACTAAACCCGTTTTTAGTGGAATCACAGGCATAGTACAAAGACTTGATAAAGTCGCCGTAGTTGGAGTGAATGGTGCAGGCAAATCTACTTTATTAAAAATAGTAAATGGAATGACCGACCCCACATCTGGCTCTGCCATTTTGGGCGCAAATATCAAAGTCGGATATTTTTCTCAGCATTCCCTTGATATTCTTAATGCCAACCGAACAATATATGATGAGGTTTATAGTCGAATTCCCCATGCAAGTATAAGTTTTGTAAGAAGTCTTTTGGGTGCATTTTTATTTAGCGGTGATGATGTTCAAAAGAAAATTTCAATATTGTCTGGTGGGGAGAAATCAAGAGTTGTTTTAGCAACAATCTTAGCAAATCCCGTCAATCTTCTCATTTTGGACGAACCGACAAATCATTTAGATATAAAATCCAGAGAGATTTTACTGGAGGCCTTAGAAAAATTTGATGGTACGGTCATGTTTGTGAGCCATGATCGGTTTTTCTTGCGTTCCTTGGCCACTCGGGTTTTTGAAGTAGATCATGGTCAACTTCGTACTTTTGAGGGCAATTACGACTACTATTTATCCCAAGTCGCTAAGCGCTAAGGGCTATTTATCTATTGGTTTTACCGACTTCTTTAAGTAAACTTATCTAAAATGAGACTTTGGTCTCTCAATGGAGAATTGAATTATGAAAAGCCGCGCTGAATCCGATTCTATGGGAAAAATCGAAGTTGCGACCGATCGATATTGGGGAGCCCAAACTCAAAGGTCCTTGCAAAATTTTAAGATTGGTGGGGACCATTTTCCTCGAGAAATGATAAGAGCCTTTGGAATTCTCAAAAAAGCGGCCGCCCAGGTGAACCATGAGTTGGGACTCTTAGACGAAAAGAAATCTAAAAGCATTTGTCAAGCGGCTGACGAAGTCATTGACGGCAAGCTTGATGATCATTTTCCTCTCGTCGTTTGGCAAACCGGCAGTGGAACTCAAACAAACATGAACGCCAATGAGGTCATATCGAATAGGGCCATAGAATTATTAGGTGGAGAAATGGGTTCTAAAAAACCCATTCACCCGAACGACGATGTAAACAAAAGCCAATCCTCCAACGATTCATTTCCTACTGCCATGCATATTGCAGCCGTAGAGCAAGTAAACCACAAATTGGTACCCGCCATTAAAATGCTTCGTGACACACTGGCGAAAAAAGCTAAAGATTTTGAAAAAGAAATTAAAATTGGCCGCACCCACTTGCAAGATGCAACTCCACTCACATTAGGACAAGAATTTTCAGGATATGTGGCGCAGCTTGATAATGGATTAAAGAGAGTTCAATTGGCAATGGCCGGATTGTTGGAGCTAGCCCAAGGAGGAACTGCTGTCGGGACGGGCCTCAATACCCATCCCCAATTTGCAGAGAAAGTGGCAGCGAAGATTTCAAAACTTACGGGACTTCCCTTTGTATCTGCGCCCAATAAATTTGAAGCTTTGGCAGCCCATGATGCATTAGTATTTGCAAGCGGTGCTACAAAAACAATTGCAGTGAGTCTGATGAAAATTGCCAACGATATTCGTTGGCTTTCAAGTGGTCCCCGATGCGGTCTGGGAGAATTAACAATTCCTGAGAATGAACCGGGAAGTTCCATTATGCCTGGTAAAGTAAACCCCACCCAATGTGAAGCTCTGACAATGGTTTGCACTCAAGTTATTGGTAACGACACGACAATCGGAGTGGCGGGATCCATGGGGAATTTTGAACTTAATGTTTTTAAGCCCGTCATTATTTTTAATTTCTTGCAGTCCGTGAGCCTTTTGGCAGACGCTTCTGTCAGCTTTGTAGAAAATTGTGCCTACGGAATTGAGCCAAACAAAGCCAAACTTAAAGAATATGTAGAAAAATGTTTGATGCTTGTTACAGCTCTTAATCCTCATATAGGTTATGACAATGCGGCCAAGATTGCCAAAAAGGCCCATGCCGATGGGACCACTTTGAAACAAGCGGCGACTGCATTGGGGATTCTAGATGGGGCGAGTTTTGATAAGTTTATGGTACCTGAAGATATGATTAAACCGTCAAAAGATTAAATATGATGTTGTTTCAAAAGAAATCTAAAAAATCAAAATCCCAATTAGAATTTGGAATTGAAAGCCCTACAACTCCTGATCGAAATTTTGCAGAAGGAGGTAGAAGTTTTTATTTTTTTGATTTTGACGATAATGTGATGAATTTGCCTACCCTCTTGTTTTTATTTCACACAGAGACAGGAGACGAAAAAGCCATATCAACCAGGGAGTTCTCTTTAATCAGCCATGAATTAGGCAAATTGGGATTTTGGAAAGATTATGAAATTCGTCTGGATGAGCAAACTGGAACATTTAGACGTTTCAGGCACCATCATTTTAACCTCTGGGAGAGAATTAAAGGTAAGAAACAACCACTTGTTGAAGACCTTGTAAAAATAATTAAAGAGAATGAGCAATTATGGAAGGGACCAAGTTGGAACTTTTTTTGGCATGCAGTTCATAATAGTCGACCCTTGTCCATCATTACGGCTCGTGGCCATCGTCCTCAGACGATCAAGGAGGCCATTGAGATTCTTTTACTCCACAGACACATTAGCAGGCGGCCCAATTATTTAAGCGTTTACCCTGTGAGCAATAGTGATATTCGTGTACAGCTCGGAGATTCAAATAAAACTTGGCATACAGCAAAGCTAAAACAAGAGGCCATTAAGTTTTCAGTCCATGAAGCCTTTAAAGTCTATGGACAAAATCCACACCATCGTTTTGGAATGTCCGATGACGATCCCGTGAATATCAAACTTATTGTAGATGCCATG
This sequence comes from Oligoflexia bacterium, assembly GCA_023250675.1. Taxonomy (GTDB): domain Bacteria; phylum Bdellovibrionota; class Bdellovibrionia; order JABDDW01; family JABDDW01; genus JAHFAE01. Next base: position 7,337 of record JAHFAE010000079.1, read on the forward strand.
CAAGATTTGAAAAAAACCTATCCTGAAAATTCATTTTTTGTTATCGACACGCATAAAGGTCAATTGTCTAAACGAGAAATAGTCAAAGAGGGTGTTCAATCGCCGCAAGCTTTGGCGGGCCGGCAGCTCAATTTATTCAATGATTAAGTACCGGGTTTGCTGCTCTGCAACTGATCAACAAATTTTCCATTAACGCGACGTGTCTTTGGCCCTACAATGCGTAACGAGCGATTGGCGACGGAATTTGATGATTACAGCCGTATGTCATACATTGGGGAATATTGCACAATTTTCAAGAAGTTATTAAGATTTGATTCTTGGGTTCCGAATAAAAGTTTGAACCTCTTCAAAGGAATTGCCTGTGTTTAAAAAAAACAATAAGTTTTCTTTGGTCTTAAGTTTGGTTTTCGCGTGGGCACTTTTATTCACGGGAACAACAGACACTTTTGCTACAGAACTCGAATGCGAAACTCTTTACCCATTGATGACAGGATTTTTAAACCAACATCTGACTCAGAAAAAATTCACTTCTGAACTTGAAGAGCGAACAATAACTCAATTTATCAAAATTCTTGACCCAGCAAAATTATACTTTTATGCCAATGATATCGAAACCATTAAAGGGAGTATGTCAAAACTCTTTGAAAAAATAGGTGCCAAAAAATGTGAACCGATCGATGAGGCCCAAAGTATTTATCAAAAACGGGTGTCCGAAAGTAATGATTTTGCCACAAAGGTTTTAAAAGACCCGGGATTTAAGTTCCAAGAAGGTATTTCGATTGTCATTGATCCTGCGAAAAGATCCCCAGGAAAAAATAAGGAAGAGATTGAGAGTCTTCAAAATAAATATCTTCAATATCAAGTTTCCACTTATTTGGCTTCGGATATGAAGTTGGATGAAGCGAAAAAACAGCTGACCCATCGCTACGAAGTCATGTTCAAACACGTAAGAGAAACTAAAAAGGATGACTTGTATGCCCTTTTCTTAGACGCTTTTGCCTCAGCGCTTGATCCCCACTCCAACTATCTGTCTAAAGATGTGCTCGAAGACTTTGAAATTACAATGCGTCTTTCTCTTGAAGGGATAGGCGCCACCCTGAGTAGTCAAGACGGGTATACGGTCATTGAAAATTTAATTCCCGGTGGAGCCGCTTCAAAATCAGGGGAATTGGAACCAAAAGACAAAATAATAGCGGTGGCCCAAGGTGCATCAGGAAAGTTCGAACATGTCATTGATATGCCCCTTCGAGACGTTGTTAAATTGATCCGTGGCAAAAAAGGAACAAAAGTTAAACTATCCATTTTGAGACAAGGTAAATCCACCGCCCATTTTATCGTAGAACTAGTTCGGGATAAAATTGACCTCAAAGATGAAGCGGCAAAAATCAGCTACATCGATAAAACGGTAAACGATAAGAAATATAAGATTGGTGTAATTAATCTTCCTTCTTTTTATTCTGATTCAGAGAATGGAGAGCGTTCTTGTTCAGAAGACGTAAAAAAACTTATTGTTGAAGCCAATTCAAAACACGTCGACGGTATCATTTTAGATTTATCAAAAAATGGGGGAGGTGTCTTAGGTGAGGCCGTACGGATTGCAGGTCTATTTATTAAAAAAGGAAACATAGTTGAGACTCAAGACTCCGACGGCAAAGTTGAAACACTATCTGACTTAGACAGCACATTAAACTATTCAGGCCCCTTAGTCGTCCTCACCAGTCGCTTGAGTGCCAGTGCTTCTGAGATTGTTGCGGGAGCCCTTAGAGATTATAGGCGAGCGATCATCATCGGTTCTGATCATACATTTGGTAAAGGCAGTGTACAGGCCGTAATGAAATTGAGAAGTGATTTGGGAGCGATCAAGGTAACAACAGGTATGTTTTTTACTCCTGGGGGAGACTCAACTCAAGAAAAAGGCGTTGCCAGCGACGTCAAAATACCAAGTCCCTACATGTCAAAGGAATTTAGCGAAGATGCTCTTGACTACCCCCTTCCTAAAAAATCATTGCCCCAATTTATATCCGTAGAAAATAATGACCTCGCCGCTTCAAATCATTTTGCTCCCATCTCTGAAAACATGGTTAATGAATTAGAAAAGTTCTCTAAATCAAGGGTCTCTAAAGATTCAGAGTTTAATAAGATCATCACTGAAGTCAAAGAGGCCGATCTGAAAAATGGGGTCATTAAGCTCTCAGATATGATGAAAAAAACCGTAGAGAATAATAAACAAAAGGCAAAAAAATATAATAAGCCCAAAGATGGCTCTGACCCAGATTATCTCATTCAACCCCAAATAAAAGAAGCTGTTAATGTACTTGGTGATTTGGTTTGGCTGGTTCAAGGGCACGTTACTATTGCTGACGGAGCAAATAGTGAGGGCAAGCCCCATAATAAAGAAGTTCATGCTAATACCGGGGATTAGTTCACAACTTCAATTGGCTGATTATTTTGAAAATTGATAGAATCAATAGCCGAGGATATTTGGTTTTCAGAAAATTCTTCAAAGAGTATTTTTTCAAAATTTAAAGTCAGTGGTAGAGTTAAAATTTTCCCAGCAAAACTTATAGCATCTGTATCGTTTATACTTCGAGGAAGGTAACCCAACGTGATGTGGGGTTGGTAAACCTCTTCTTGAGTATGTTGAGTGAGATTTTTGATAAGGGCTGCATGCCAAGATTTTAATTTTTCAGTACTTTCTTGGTCAGGTATGAGCCAAAGATACATTTCATCGTGAACGATAATTGAAGAAAATGTGAGTTGCGCTAAATGGGGGAGATCGGTGTGAGAAAGGTTCTTTAGAAATTCCTTATTAATGTTTACCGCCGGTTCTGGAAAAATAAGTGTGACGTGAGCCGGGAGTTTCTTAGCCATGGGGTCAAATTTCAATCGCACCTCCTCGATGGCTTTTGCTGAGTCTCCCATTGTAACTAGAAGTAAATCTCTTTGAAAATAGGCAGGAGGAGGCGGCGGTGGTCTTTTAGACGGAGCCCGACGATTTTGCTGTTGATTCGGTGCGGTTTTGCTTTGAGCCTGACTTAGATTTTGGCTCTGATTTTGCTTTTGTCTTGGAGTTTGCTTTTGACTTTGGTTTTGCCGTTGCTTTGGATTTTGATTTCGCCCCGGTCTATTGTTTTTCTGCGTTTGTTGGTTTTGTCTGTCTGCGCTTTGTGTCCGAGGAACAGAATTCGGTTCTGGTGCTTTAGGTGTAGAAGTGCCCCCCGTAGGCTGGCTTTTGGGTCTTAGCGGTCGGCGTTGAAACATAGAGTTAAAATATACATTACTAAAATCCCTGTCATCAAGCATGAATTAAAGGTAAAAGAGCCTTTTCTAAAGGAGAACGATCTTGGTTAAGAGGTTTAAAAAAGTTTATATTGAAATCAGCAATGTCTGCAATCTTCAATGTAACTTTTGCCCTGAAGTCATTCGAAAAAAGGAATTTATGGATGAATCCCTTTTTTCTAAAGTAATTGACCAGGTAGGATCTCTGACGGAGGAGGTTTGCTTTCATCTAATGGGAGAGCCTCTGGTTCATCCTCAGTTTAACCAATTTATTGGCGTTTGCCGGCAAAAAAAAGTAAAGGTAAACCTCACCACTAATGGGACCTTATTAAATTCTGAGAATACTCTAAGTCTTTTAGATCCCATTGTTTCGCAAGTTAATTTTTCGCTTCAAAGTTTTGATTCTAATTTCCCAGGTAAAAACAATAAAATCTATTTAGAAAAAATATTTTATTTCGCTGAGCAAGCACTCCTACAAAGACCAGATCTTTACTTAAACTTTCGACTTTGGAATTTAGGGTCAGAAAATGAAATCAATAACACGGCAATCATTGATAAAATTGAAAAGCGATTTAATGTTTCAGTAAACAAGAAGACAGATGTCAGACGAAAAAAAAGTATCAAAGTAAAAGAGCGAATTTATCTTCACTTTGATAGTCGATTTAAATGGCCTAATCCTTATGATCCCATTCGATCTGAATCAGGTTTTTGTCATGGTCTTTCTAGCCACATCGGAGTCCTTGCCGATGGAACTATTGTGCCTTGTTGTTTGGACAAAGAAGGGAACATAGCTCTTGGAAACTGCACTCAAAGCAAAATAGAAAATATTGTCGACAGTGAGAGACCAAAATTGATGGTCCAGGGATTCGCTCAAGGTAAGCTCGTTGAGGATTTTTGTCAGCGATGTACTTTTATTTCAAGATTTGACAGCAAGCTCAAAAAATTAGGCAATCGCTGCGTGAACCCGTCTGACATCGTCGTGATTACTTAGGGCTCCTAAAAACTCCACCACATGCTTTCGATCTGAATCAGCCAACTGAGTTGGGGTTTTAGGAGCATAACCGATTTCAGATAGTGTTATCTTCCAACCCCGGGCAACTAAAGTTGTTCTGACAGTGTCTAGATCACCCACATCAGTTGTGAAACCTACTTTATTTTCGCCGACGCCCTCAACCTCTTGAGCTCCCACTTCGATGGCTTCTCCCTCAAGATCTTGGGGTAAAGGGGATTTTGTGCCTTCAACAATTCCTACACGATTGAACATCCAATTCACACTGCCCATTTCGCCTAGATTTCCGCTATAATCTCGAAACAACGTTTTTAACTCAGACACGGTGCGATTTCGATTGTCTGTGAGTGCTTCTATTAAAACCGCCACGCCATGGGGACCATACCCTTCATAAATGACGTCTTCGTAGCTTTGACCTTCAAGGAGCCCTGCCCCTTTTTTAATGGCGCGCTCGATATTTTCTCGAGGCATCGAACTATCTTTGGCTTCTTCGATGGCGTCTCTGAGTCGAGCATTGCCTGCGGGGTCAGGTCCTCCCAGGCGCGCTGCTACAGATATTTCTTTTGAAAGTTTAGTAAATATTGTGCCCTTTTTCGCGGCCTGCTCATTTTTATACCCTTGTATCCATGATCGTCCCATAGGGATTTTTTATCCTAAATCTTCTGTTTTGCAAGAAAATTGGCGATGTTCAAGTATGGCTTGATTGACTATACTATGAGAATCACCATCTAAATCAAATGGGAGGCTTCGACTTGATAGTCTCCACCTTTGAAGCCATCGATTGTCCAAAGGGTTTAAAATGGCAGATGATTCTGTAGCAGCCACCGTGCCTTCATGGTCATTCGCTAATCCGTTAGCCATTCCCACGGTAAACCCTGCCATCAGCATCGCGGTTCGGACTGCCGTTGATCTGCTATAGGTCACAAGAATTGAAGTATCTTTTGCTTTAATACAAAGTCCAAAGAGATTTTGAAAAATATTTAGACCCCAAATTTGGGGTGCAACATTGGGAGAATAGAAATCAAAAAATATGACTTCGGGATAATTAGATTCTTTTGCAATGAAGTGAGTAAATTCGCCATTTCGTATTTCCCAACAAATATTTCCACAACTATAACAGCCTTTGTCTAGGAGTTCCTGTAAAACGAATTTATCTTTCTCCATGAATTCTAAGGAAGAAGAATTTTGAAGTGCAAATTCTAATAGTCCCAAATCATTTTCAAAACTAATAATTTTTAATGGCCTACAGGAGTTTTGAATATTTCTCGTGAGATCTATGACAGCGATGGCGTTGGTGCCAGCTCCCAAACCCAAATCAAACAAAACGAGAGGTTCTTCTTTTAATTTTAGATTCATAAATTTTTGTTTTATATTTGAATAATTAACATAGAGGTCATTGGCTTCTCGCCAGGGGCCCAGGGGATTGTGAAGAATTTCGCCCAGCTCCATATTTTTTATTGTAACTACACCCAGCCTGGTTTTGACGAGTTCAAATCTATGGCGGTTCTTGTCTTTTGGCATAGGGTAAGTTAATTTAGCTCCATGCAAAATACCAATGAAATCACTATTATTGCTTTTTACTTTTTTATGAAGATCTCGGATCCGCAAAAGCTTAAATTTGATCTTAAAGAAAATTGCACTAGAAATGGCCTAAAAGGAACCGTACTCATAGCTCAAGAAGGCGTAAATGCCATGTTGGCGGGATCAGGGGAAAGTATTGAAAAATTCTTAAGTGAGTTTGGTGATATTCCAGAGCTTCCAAAAATTTCTGTTAAATTCACTTATTCTCAAACGATTCCGTTTCAAAAACTGATTGTAAAAGTAAAACCCGAAATAATTACCCTACGTCAAAAAGGCATAGATAACGACTCACCCAGAGCTCCCCATATAAAAGCCGAAATCTTAAGGGACTGGCTCAAGAATAAAAGAGAAATTTTACTATTGGACACTCGAAATGAGTTCGAAATTAAAGCAGGAAAATTTAAGGGAGCTGTTGACCCTGAAATCAAATCCTTCGGTCAATTTCCAGAATTTGTACTAGAAAAATTCCTCAAATTTAAAGACAAGAAAATAGTTACTTATTGTACTGGGGGAATTCGCTGTGAGAAAGCAACAGCTTACCTTTTGCAAGCTGGATTTACAGATGTATACCAACTTGAAGGTGGTATTTTGGAATTCTTCGATACGCTTCCTCAAACGGACCGAGAAGAATACTTTGAGGGGCGCCTTTTTGTATTTGACGAACGAGTCACTATTTAAAGATCAATATTAAAAACCTTTTTAGCGTTCTCATATAAAAAGGCTCGATGATATTTGGCAGGAATGGCTAAGAGCGCCGCTTTCTTATATGCATTGATATCCACGAGAGGCCAATCGGTTCCGAACATAAGTTTTTCTGTGTTTTCTGCGTATCCCCAAACCCAGCTCATGGGTTCTATGAGAAATCTCTTA
>JAHFAE010000080.1 GCA_023250675.1 Oligoflexia bacterium
GGCATCACCGTCTGCGTCACCATCGGCATCACCGTCTGCGTCACCATCGGCATCACCGTCTGCGTCACCATCGGCATCACCGTCTGCGTCACCATCGGCATCACCGTCTGCGTCACCATCGGCGTCGCCGTCTGCGTCACCATCGGCGTCACCGTCTGCGTCACCATCGGCGTCACCGTCCCCGTTTATGAATGCCATTCTATTTGATGGGACGAATCAATACATTGCTCTGGCCTTTGCAAGTCCGTCTCCTTCAAATACGCCGCCTGTAGTAAAAACCGACGACTCTGCAAATTTCACCGTTGAAATGTTTGTGAAACCCGGTACAAATGCAAACCAAACTTTTTTCTCAGAGGTGCATGGATTTAGTCTGGGCACCAATTCTTCTGGTCAGTTGACAATGACGCTGCCACTCGGTTCCTGTGCCGGAGCTTCTTCAGGGGGACCGGTTGCAGGTACGGCTATCACTGCAAATAACAGGCACCATATCGCGATTACTTACGGAGGTGTTTCGACGAATGTGATTGGCACAGAAATATTCCTTGACGGGGCAAGCGTTGCTTCGGCAACTAATCTCAGCGCTCCTGCCGTAGGGTGTCAAATGCTAGGAATGGTAATCGGAAAAGCAGTTGGATCCTCTTACATGGCAGGTATCGTCGACGAATTTAGAATGTCGAAGTACAGAGTTTATACGGCGCCCTTTACGGGCAGTGTTCCCAATCTTCCCTTCGTGGGAAATACTAACACCTTAATGCTTTTGCATCTTGATTCTGGGGGCTCGGGGATGGCAAGCTATCCAACAGATGGATCGGCGGTGTTTTCTCTGATTAATAATCCGATTTTTGTGACTTCACCGTTTCCATAACAAGGATTGTTGAACAATGAACTTGTCGGGATTGCAAAATAAGTTATTAGTGGTTTTCCTCATTGGAGGTTTATTTCAACCGCTCAGTCTTCGTGCTGCTGAAGAAACAAACCGAGAAATTGTTGATACCTTTGTCAACTACTATGTCAGTCAAAAACAATATGATTTGGCAGAAGCTCGATTAAAAAAGCATTTAGAAGATGACCCCAAAGATAGTGAAAGATGGAATTCTTTGGGTCTCGTTCTAATGAGCCTTAAGCGATTTACAGCCGCTACAGAAGCTTATGCAAAAGCAGTAGAGACGTCCCCTGAAAAAGATAAGGGAGTTTTTTTATATAATCAGGCTGTTGCAGCTCACAAATTGAAAAATGCAAATGAGGCGGTCGCTCTTTTAACTGAGTCAGAAAGATACAACAATACTTTTGCCAGTGCCCGTTATGCTTTGAATCATTATCGAGCTGATATGGAGCTGCCCGCCCTTAGGATTCGCAATAAACCCAAGTGGTCCGGTGGAATTGGATCGCAAATGGGGTACGATACTAACGTATTACTTGTATCTGCTGAAACCCTTTCAGCACTCATCTCTTCAAATACATCTAGTCCTAACTTTAAAGTGTCTTCTCACGGAGAGTATCACCACGAATACTATGCCCACACTGTTGATGTGATGGCCGATGCTGCCTATAGTTTTTATACCGTTGATGCTGCCTTGCCTTACAACTCTCTCAATGGAAATTTAAATTTTAAGTGGGCCCCTTTTCAACCCGAAAGACCTCTTACATGGGGATTAAAAAATACAACAAGTATTTCTTATATGAATACTTATAGCTCGGGACCAGTCTTTTACACCTGGAACGACACTCTTACCTACGAAGGTGTTTATGCTTTTTCAGGGGATTCTAAAATTAGATTTGAAATTCCAGTGCGGTTTCAAAGATTCAATCCTCCTGCCGATGCGGACAATGAACAAACGGGTATTGCTTTGGGATTTAAAGCTAATCAAAACAATATGATTTGGGGAGAGCTATTCACCGGTGGGTTAGAATTTGAAAGAGCTTGGGCTCAAGGTACAAATTTTAAATCCTATATGGTGGCCCTGCCTCTTTCTTGGATCAAAGGTTTGCCCCTTTGGCAACTCACAAGCATTTTGGGATTTCGCACGGCGGGGACTTTCTATACAGAATCTAATACTGGCCGAAGAGATATCGTTCTTAATCCCACTTTGGTTTTAGGAAAAGGATTTAAAAATAAGTTGGGTCTAAATCTTTCTTACGGATTTACGAGAAGCTATTCCAATGTGAGCACAGCAAGTTACGAAAAGCATACACTTATGATTGGAGTTGATTATGGTTTCTAAATTTTGCAGTTTGGTCTTGGCTTTCACCGTGGCCACTTCGGCTCAGGGAGCTGTGGGAATTGGCGTTCTCAGTGGAGTTCAGGGTGACGTTATGGTCGATAATCAGAAAGCAAAAAATGGAACTGCGCTCTTAGCAACTTCTGTGGTTCGCACCACCAAAGGCAAATGCACTCTCCTTATTGGAGAAGAAACAGTTGTTCACTTGGACAAAGAAACCACAATCAGTGTTGAAAATTACGCTAAAGAGTCTCCGCAAAAAGAAGCTCTAAATCTAGATCTAAAATTTGGAAGATTACGGGCTCTTGTTGCAAATCACAAGGGAGCGGAGAAAAAATTTAACATCAAAACAAGAACTGCCGTCATGGGTATTCGGGGTACGCAAGTTTATGTCGATGTTCCTAAAGATCCCGCAATTCAACCGACCTTTATGACACTTGAGGGGGTCGCTGTCGTTCAAAGTCTGCCAAAGTCCAACCAATCTACGGGTGGCGGAAAAGAAGGCGAAGGGGGAGATAGTAAAGACTCGGGAGACAAAAAAGATAGCCGAAAGGATAGTAAGAGTAAGGACGGCGGCAAAGATTCAAAAGAAGCTAAGGGCGACAGCAAAGGTGACGGAAAGGATAGTAGCAAGGATAGCAAAGAGGCCAAAAGCGACGGCAAAGACGGCGGAAAAGATAGTGGTAAAGAAGGTGGAGACAAGGGCGATAAAGGAGATAAAGGCGGTAAGGATGGTAAAATGGCTGATCGCCGAGGAGGACCCGGTGAAGCCAAGGGTGACGGCGGAAAAGGCGGGCCTGGCGCAGCAACCGGCCCCGACATGGCCACTGGTTCTGGGAAAATGGCCCAGGGCAGCAGCGGTGGTGATATGAACGGTCAAGGGCCAACGGGCGGTAAGATGGGACCCCCAATGGGAGCCGGCGTTCCACCCATGGGCAGTGGCGAAGTTTTTGGCCCAAGTGGCGGTCCATCGGGCGGCACGGCCGGTATGGATCGCGCCCCAACCGGTGGTCCTATGATGGGCAGTCCCATGGGCGGACTTATGGGAGGCCCTATGGGCGGACCGGGCGGCGACATGATGATGGGGCCAACCATTGTGCTAGCAGCAAACCAAATGACAAATGGTGGAGGAATGACTTTCAATATGGATCCGGGAGTGGCGGCATCTATGGCGCAGGCCATTGCCCCTCCTCCTCCCCCCATGCGAACAGTTTCTGACATCAATAACACTTCAAATAATAAGCCTCCCCCACCCTCGGCGCCGACAATGCCCAATGAGCCTGGCTCAGGGTTTTATCAGCCTCCTCCAACAACAGCACCTCCACCACTTGATCCGGTGGCCAATGGCGCGCAGAGCTTTCCTGTAAAGGTCAGATTTACCCCTTAGAGAATGGCAATTTTAAAAGTTGCACAACTGGGTCATCCGATTTTAAGAATGATTGCCAGGCCCGTGCCTAAAAAAGAAATTACTACAGAGAAAATCCAAACCCTCATCACAGACATGATTGAAACTGTACGTGAGTATGACGGCGTAGGCTTAGCCGCACCACAAGTTCACGAAAGTTTGCAAATTGCGGTTATGGAAATTATTGAAAATCCACGGTACCCAAATGAAGAGACTGTTCCGCTGACTGTTTTTATAAACCCTATCGTCAATGCTTTAACTCAAGAAACCATGGAAGTATGGGAAGGTTGTCTCAGTGTTCATGGTCTTCGAGGTGCAGTGTCGCGCCCCAATCACATTCGGCTCCAGGCCCTGGACCAAAATGGCCGTACTATCGACCAGGAATACAAAGGATTTCCCGCAGTAGCTATCCAACACGAATTGGATCACTTACAAGGAAAAGTATTTTTGGACAGAATGACCGATCTCTCCAAATTGGCATTCATCAACGAGTATCGAAGGTACCATCTAAAAGACATTTCAATTTAGCTGGCGTGGCTCTACGGTTTCTGACAACATAGAACTATGTTTATCTCATTTTTTGAGAGCGTAAAACATCTAGGTCATTATTGGCCAGTGGCCTTGTTCAGGATCTACGTCGGGATTAATTTCATACATTTTTCTATCGATAAAATTCATCGGCACTACTTGGACTCACCAGTGCTTACTGAAATTTTAAGTGGGTGGGCGGAACTTCCGGGTACTAGTCCTTCTTACCATAGTTTTTTGCACGACTGGGTTATTCCTCATTGGCAGTTATTTGCATATATTTTGACATTTGGAGAAATGGCCATTGGAATCAGTTACGTGATTGGCTTTTTGGTGCGACCAGCGTCTTTAGCCGCCATGATCCTACTGATTAATATCATGTTGGGGCAGGGACCAGAGAGTTATACTATCGGTGAAATCTATTTTGCGGCCAATGCCATGATTTTCATGGTTTCGGCAGGTCGTTGTGTGGGATTTGACTATTATTTTTATAAGAGAGTAAGGGGAATCTGGTGGTAGTCAAAGTTCCAATCTTTCCATTGCCCAACTCAATCTTGTATCCGGGAGTCTACTTACCTTTGCATGTATTTGAAGAAAGATACAAAAACATGCTTAAAAAAGTGATGGAATCTGATGGCGAATTGGCTGTGAGTTACGCCCCAGAAGTTCAACCCGATAAGTTTTTCCCTAATATGATTTGTGGATCAGGCCCTGTCAGGATATTAAAAAAATACGAATCAGGTGAGAGCGATATTCTTGTCTTTGGCACACAACGAATTAGGTTTAATAAATATGTTCAAGAGTTGCCCTATTTAATCGGTGAGGGCGAAGTTCTTCACATAAATCGGGAGATGCCCCAAAAAACCCATGACGACTTACTGGTGCAAATTAGAGACATGGTTATCGGTTGGATTTTCGCTAACATCGAAGATTCGCAAAGGCCCATTCAATTTTTTAAAAATATGGCAGACTTAGAACCCCTATGCAATTTTGTGGCCTTTCATTTTATTCCCGAATTTGACAAGAAGCAAAAAATGCTTGAAGAGGATTCCCTTGAAGCCAAGGCCCAAGTCATATGGAAAGTTCTAAAGGACTTTGAAGCTTCGGGTGAGAAAAACCCTATTGGTGCTCCCTTGATTTTTCCTGGCACTCAAACTGACGAAGGCTTTAATTGAGGTTCGCTTCACCCATAGAAGCTGGTTTGCGATGTTTTCAATGTACTAACCAACATGGTGCTTTGGGTTCGGTGCCTTTTCTAAAAACGAGGGGCACTTTTTTAGGACAATCAGCTCTCGCGATCATTGAACTCTCAGGATCTGTTGTAACGCCCACCGCGCCATCGGGAATTTGAAACGAAATGGGTGGATAACGACTGGCATAAGCCTTCATATAGTTTGTCCAAATGGGAATGGCTCCCAGTGCACCCGTGAGCCCGGTCCCTTGTGGCTGATCAAAACCGACCCAAACAACGGCTGAGTGAAGAGGGGTAAAACCAGCAAACCAAGCATCTTTGAGATCAGAAGTTGTACCGGTTTTACCGGCCGCCGGATGAGTAAATCCCATATTCTTAATTCCTCGGCCCGTGCCTCGAGACAATACACCTTCTAACATTGAAACGATTACTGCGTTATCTACCGCGTCTATTGCTTGAGACCGTGCAGGTTTAAATTCGTACAATATTTTTCCGTCGGTGGTCATGGCTTTGTAAATGAATGTTAAAGGATTCAATTCGCCATGAAAAGCCATTGTCGAATAAGCCTGAAGAATTTCGAGGGGCGCAAGATCAGCACTTCCTAAGGCAAGACTTGGAACAGGGTTAAGAGGCGAATCAATACCTGCCCGCTTTGCCATTTCAATGACCTTTTTAATACCGACTTGCATTTCAACTCTCGCAGTGGCAGCGTTGAGGCTTTCTTCGAGAGCTCTAAAAAGCGGAACTTGCCCTTCATAAACTTCATCGAAATTTTGCGGGAACCAAGTTTGGCCTTCATATGTGATCTTAAACTTTTCATCTAGTACCGGAGTGAGAGGATTTAAAGGCGTAAAGGGCTCACCATTCCCGTCGGAATTTGTTAATGCTGCTAAATACACAAAAGGTTTGAAGGTGCTTCCCACTTGCCGGCGACTTTGTACCGCCCGATTGAGTTGAGTTTCGCCATAGGAGCGGCCACCGACTACTGCCGATACAAAGCCATTGGTGGGATCAGCAGATATTAATACTCCTTGAAGTTTTGCTTGGTACTTTGCTTCTAACTTTTGAATGCTCGCGTATCGAAACTCAAGTTGGGTCAGTCCTGAAATTACTGCTTCAGTGGCTGCTTGCTGCGCTCTAATATTGAGTGTGGTGAAAACCTGAAGACCTTCGGACTCATCAATCCCCAGTTTTTTGAGTTGGTACTTTACTGAGTCAATAAAGAATGGGGCTTGATCTCGGAGGAGTTGTTTTTTCTCTAGTGGCAGCGGTTCATTACTGGCCGACTGAAATTCTGATTGGTCAATGAGCTTAAGTTCTAACATCTTCTTAAGAACTGCTGCCCTTCTGACAAGTGCGTTTTCAGGGTGAATGAACGGAACGTATCGACGTGGACTTTGAATACTTCCTGCAATGAGAGCTGATTCGGCAAGAGAAATATTACTGGCTCGCTTATTAAACAAATATTTCGAAGCCATTCCCACGCCATGAATTTCAAAAGGACCCATTTGCCCCAGGTAAACTTCGTTGATGTAGGTTTCTAAGATTTCATCTTTTGTAAACTGAGACTCTAACAGCAAGGCCATAATAATTTCGGTAAATTTTCTTTTAAATGTTCTCTGACTTGTTAAAAAATAGTTTTTAATAAGCTGTTGGGTGATGGTGCTTCCTCCTTCGGCCACATGACCTCGTGTGATATTTCTGAACGCAGCCCTGAGCATTCCTCTCCAACTCACACCGTAGTGGGTGAGAAATGCATTATCTTCGATGGCAAGAATTGCATTTAAAAGAGCGGGAGGAACATCTCTGATAGAAACAATTTGCCGTAAAACGGGTTGGCCCCCATAGAACTGGGCAAAAAGTTCAGGTTCAAGTTCAATGACAGCAACTGCAGTTAAGGAATCTCCGTCGTAAACTTCAACGACGGTATCAGAATCTGAAACTGCAACGATTTGCAAGGGCCTTGATGTCTCGTCAGTTCGTAAGTGGGGTTTGATGGCCCAACAAAATGAAACGTCACTAGAAAATTGCAATAAAGTTTTCTTTTTACAGAGCTCAATAGTCCACCGAGAAAATTCGCCGGGCTTCAAATCCCGTTCTGTAAGTACAGCCTGAAATCCCAATCTATCAAGCGTGCTTGTTATGATTTTAGAAATGTCTGATTGTCCTTTCAAGAATCTTTCTGGTGCTGAGTAATAGTCTGTGGGGGACGCCCAACGTTTTCCCGCTAGTCGATCATGAATTGTTTGATTGAGGCTGGTCGCCCAAATAATCAGGCCCAGTACACACAATGCAATTGTGGCAAAGGTTGAAACAATAAGAATTGTTGCCCAACTTTTTTTGGCCATCTCTTCTTGACATTGAAAGGTTGTCGTCATTTAGTCAATTCATGAGACTTCAACCACCTCAAATTGACCGCCTCGTCCATAATGTTATTGATCGTCTCAAAGAAAAGCAGCTCATCACCTTTAAAGTAGCCGAAAAAGATGTTTTTGCGCGGGCCGTCGAATTGGTAACGAAAGACTTTAAAAAAGAAGACGATCTGACGCAAGAAGTCTACCGCATGATGGATGACCTCGAAAAACAAAATCCGGGTGGTTTTGAACGACATAAAATGTTTCCGTTGTTAAAGCAGCGATTAGCCAAACAAAAAGGAATTGTCCTTTGATCTTAAGTGAAGACCGCCAAACCCATATTGCCCATGTGATTGTCGATGGAATTTGGAATGACGATCTTGTTGAATACCCCAACGAAGACGAAGTCATTCGAGAGGCAAAGCGCGTCGTTATTGAATTTGTAAAAAGAGAGACGTCCGTTGATGAAACTGTTCGTCAAAAAATTGCGACTTTGAAAAAGGGCGTGTTGGATGGTACTCGCGAGTTCGATCTCATCTACAAAAAGTATTACGACGAAGAGCAAACTCGTCGCGGCGCAAAATAACTGCATATGGTGATGTATTGTAGCGTAACATATGGGAATGACTCGATTTTCCTTCACTTATAAAAAGCTAAGTATTTGCAAAGACACACTTTTTTAAAAAACGTTTTGACAATTGGGCCATGGGGACGTACGAACAACTCTGAGTTTAGATTGATTCAGGGGGTTCCATTTGCGGTCTATACAGATTGCTAGCTTTTTTTTGGCTTCGTCTGTCATTTTTTCTACGAATACTTTCGGAGCTGACCTTCAATGGTCAGGCCGATACAGGACTGAAGGGATTTTCCTAAAAAATACAACACTAGATAAAAATGAAGGCATTGAAGACAGCTATCTCATACATCACCTCATACTTGAACCCAAAATTATTGCTTCTGACGGTCTAAATATAAAAGCACGATTTGATATTTTTAATAATGCCTTAGGGAATGATCAGCGAGGTCAAGTTTTTGGAAATTACACAGGCCCCGGTGGCACTCCTGCAGGAACTACTCCACAACCCTCCGCGAGTTTAAGTCATACTCAACAAAGCGAATCTGTTGTTGCTACTGAACTTTATTTAAACTGGGTTAATGAATTCGGAGCGCTTGTCGTCGGCCGTGTTCCGTTTCAATTTGGTTTGGGTATGACTTTTAGCGCGGGCAATGGGGCTTTTGATCACGCTCACTCGACAAAAGATTTGGTAGCCTACAAGTTGTCTCTAGGAAATTTAACAATAATGCCCGCCTACGGAAAAATTCGTGAATCAGTTTTAACCAAAGAAGACGACATCAACGATTACATCGTAACAGTTGATTACAATAATCCTGAGAGCGATCTCTCTATGGGATTTTTGTTTAATTCTAGAATTGCGGCTTTGGATTCGTCGAGTCCAACGGCAGGCAATGACTTTCCTGCTAATTATTTTTCAAATATGAACTCATCATTTGGAACAGCGTCAGTTTATGACGGTTATAGTGCCTACAATATGAATTTCTTTGTGAAAAAAAAGAGTGACAACTTTAATTTAGCAGCAGAGTTGGGATTCTTGTCTGGGTACAGCGGAGTTCAAGTTTTAGACACTGCTGGAAAACTCAATCGTGTTGAACTCTCAGGTTTTGGTTTAGCCACAGAATTTGGATATCGCACTGGCAACCTAAATTTAGATCTGCGAGCTGGTTTAGCGAGTGGTGATGATCCAGACACACCTGTTTTTGAGGGGTATTTCTTCAATTCAAACTATGATTTATCTATGATGATGTTCAACTATACCTTGGGCCAGTACGATGCGCTTCGAAGCACTTTGGCGGGAACAAGAGCTGCGGCGTCGTCGACAAGTGCCGCAACAAGAGCTCTAGCTGGACTCGACA
Source organism: Oligoflexia bacterium (assembly GCA_023250675.1). Taxonomy (GTDB): domain Bacteria; phylum Bdellovibrionota; class Bdellovibrionia; order JABDDW01; family JABDDW01; genus JAHFAE01. Next base: position 9,631 of record JAHFAE010000080.1, read on the forward strand.
CCGAGGTGGTCAGCAACGCCATTTACTTTTCGCCCAGTTTAAAACTTGCGGTTGGCGAGAGGTATGATCTACTGGCCTCATTCACATATGCGACAACGCATAGATCATCGATTTCGAGCACTCAAGGATCGGTGGGCAGTTCATTGGGATTTGAAACAAATCTGGGGCTGAGTTATCACCCTAGTGATAGATTTACATGGCGAACGGAACTTGGGTTTTTCTTTCCGGGCAGCGCTTGGTCGGGCACCACGGGAAGCAACTTCAGAACTGATTTTGCCTATGGAGCAACTTCGAAAGCCGCCATTAACTTCTGATCGCATTTTTATGGCATCGTGACGGCATCTTTGTAACGGCTTCTTTGATGAGCAACTTTGAAAGCAACTTTGGATCAGCGAGCGGCGGCGAGCAGGGCCCCTGGGGAAACCCAGGGGTTTTTAGTTTTAGACCTGCAAGTTGACCCTCGAAACGCGATCAGTTATAAAAGAGGTCTAATGAAATTTTCTGGATTTATTTTTCTACTGGCACTTTTTATTTCTCCTACAGGTCCACAATCTTTAGCCACAGCGAGCGAAGGTCATAGTCTTGTCACTCACGAAGACTATATTCCCCAAACCACCGATTTAGGTGCGGCCATTGGTTTGGCATTTAATACTTCAAATTATATATTGGCTGATTTTTTTGGTGGTTTTCAAATTACCTCTTGTGGATTTCATTGCTTTCAATATTTTGATTTTTCTGCAAGAGCAGCGGCCCAAAATGGCCAGTCACATTATATGTCGATTATTGGGTGGAGACTTCAACGCTACTTTGACGGTTCGAGTTGGGGGCCGTACCTGAGGCCATTTATAGGAAACAATCACTATATCTACACAGGGACAGTCGAAGATTCTGGACTTTTTGGGGCCGCTTTAGGAGCAAATTATTTTTTGCACCCGGCCGCTGATGCCCGATTTGAAATTGGTCATGCTTTTGGGCCCATTCCCTTTACCATGGCCACTATTGGATTAGTGATTAAGCTGAGAAACCTTTGAATGCGGTGGTCAAAAATGAAATGGACAACGCAGCAAAAATTTTATGCAAGATTCAGGTTACGTTGCGATGCGGCCCAGGTAGCTTGCTCGTGTGGGTGTACCTAAATTAATATTTCCGCCGATATTGGCAGGGGGAGCTCCAGTAATAAGCCCGCTGATTCCTGTTCCCATACCAGGGATGTTAGTAACGGTTCCACCCAATTGAATGTTTCTATAAGATCCCAAGAGGCTCTGAATATAATCGGAACCGCGGTAAACTCCGTTGTCATAGATTTCCCCATCATTGGCGTAATTAAGTCTATAGGGCAGACCATTGTTACCTGAAAAGACGCCACTCGTTAGTCCACCTGTACTTGCACCCATGAAATCCAAAGGATTGGTCAAGCTCGAATTCATTAAGTCTCTTCGATTGGGTGAGTTTGCATTTCTAATATTGGTGGCCATAATCTCAGTAGAGATTTCTTGTCGTCGCCTGTTGTAGCAGGTGTTTAAGTTTGACGGCACGCCATCGCAGGTTGTGCCTAAATTAAGAATCATTTCGTCGCTAGAGTTTGACGATTGAATCCCAGCTTGCGTCAGGCTTGCCTGGTATCTACTTCTGATAATGTCAAACTGACCATAAGTTTGACCAAGGGATCTCATTTTCAAATCGTTTTCATGAAGAAGTGCATTTGCCCGTTGAATATTGCCCTGGCTCGCCGCGACAGTTACTTGGTTGAAATTATCATTTATTTCTTGGCCAGTCTGAGCAATGAATTTCGCTCGAGCCGCGGCTTCGAAACCTAAAGCTAAGGCAGGTGGAATATCTCTATCTTTGAGGCCATCGATGATAGATTCGTATGATTCGAGGAGGCCAGATTTAATGCTATCTTTATCATCATCATCCATATCATCGGTGTCTTTACTCAAGCCTACGTGAGAAGATGCATAGAGGTCTGCGTACTTATCTCTAAGTTTATAATAGATAGATAGTGCCGTAGCTCGGGTTGATTTTGATACCAACAAGTCGGGGAGTTTATCGGCGTAACATGCGTTTCGAAGGGTATCAATTTTTTCGCGGCGTTCTACTTTGGTGTACGTTCCATCATCGGGTACGAGTTCAGTCCATTTTTTAGGCCTTTGTGTTTCGGCATCTAAGGTCTCTGATTTTCGGCATGTGGCCATGTCTTCTTTATTATCTCGCTTTTGTTTTTCAGCATCTAGTTTAGCTTTTCTTTCTTTTTCTTCTCTTGCTCTTTTTTCTGCAGGAGTTTCTGCTTTAACTACAACTTGTGCTTGAGGCATTTGGGCATAGAGATTTTTTAGTATGGCAGAAGCCTGGGCTTGCTGTGCTTGGAGTCCTTTTGCCTGTCCCTTGAGATTCATCTTAGAACATGTGCCAGCTGCACATCCAAATTGGTCCGCTTCAAATTCAAAATTATCATTCTCATCTGTTTTTACTATTTTGACTTTAACAACTTTTTGGTCCGATAAACTCACGTCAAATGTGTCAGTGCCGCTTTCAGAAGAGGCTGTCCCCGGTTGTGCTGGAACTGCCGGAGTGGACGATGCGGCGCTAGCGGGTTGGCCGGATGAAGCTTTGGGCGTTGTTGGTTTTAAAGGGGTTGATTTGTCTGAACTTGGGCTTTCGACTTCACAGTAATCGCCCTTTTCATCCATTAAAATTTTAGAATCGCAATTGTCTTTGTTGTCGCTAGTGATTTTGGAGTTTTTATTGTCGTCGGTGGTTCTATTTTTGTTGTGTGCACTTCTCAATTCCCTCGTTTTTGCGGCCGCCGTTGGAGCAGAAGGCCTTGATGGGCCAACGGGTCTAACCGTATTTTTCGAACTGCCGATGTCGCCGACACTTATGAAGGAATAACCTAAGCTCACCGTCAAAGTTGCTGTTAAAATTGAATTTCGAACCCAGTTCATTATATTCTCCTAGTCTGGCTAAAAACAAAACTCCTACGCTATGGCTAATCCAAGTACTGAGCCAACCATTTAAAGATCCATAAACACTTGAATTAATTAAATAAAATAGAAAACATTAAAACTTCATTGTCCCCTTTATTTTAATAGAATCCCCACGCGTACTTGCTTCAAAAGTTAAAATCTCAGTTATCCCTAGTGTTTAGATATGTCTGAAAACTTGACACCCAAAAGCCCATTAAGGGACAAAGGATGTCACGAGGTGTTTGAAATTGAAACTTCAATTTAAACCTGTTGAACCTGCTCCAAACCTTGCTCATTCCCATTGGAGCAATTGGATTTGGCAAATGCAAAATAGTCTTAATGAGAAAGAAGACTTTCAAAAAATTTTTGAGCTTAATGATTTTGAAATTAAGGGCTTTGATAGCCTTAAAAAAATATTCAAAGTTTCAGCGACCCCCTATTACGCAAGCCTCGCAGCGAGCCTGTCAAAACTAAATGGCGATCATCCCATCAGACGAATTTTAATGCCCCATGCTTTAGAGGTGACCAACGGAGAACAACAAATGGACGATCCGTTGGGTGAAGAAATTCATAGTGCCACATCACGTCTCATCCATCGATTTTCAGACCGGGTTTTGTTTTTGGTTACAGATACGTGCAGTGTCTATTGTCGGTTTTGCACGAGAAAGCGATTTACGGGCCTCGATGACGGCCTCATTTCTAATGATGAATACAAAAAGGCCCTAGAATACATCGAATCACATCCTGGAATTCGAGAGGTTATATTTTCTGGCGGTGATGCTTTGACCGTTTCTAATCAGGTTTTAAAAAGAGTTTTGAGTGAAGTAAGAGAGATTCCCCATGTTGAAATTATCAGGATCGGTTCAAGGATGCCCGTTGTTTGCCCCATGCGCATAGACAAAGAACTCTGCGAGATTTTGAGATCTGTAGCTCCCTTATTTATGATGACCCACTTTAGTCATCCCAAAGAATTAACAAAAGAAGCAGCCCATGGACTTTCACTCATGGTTGATCATGGAATACCGGTCTTTAACCAAATGGTTTTATTAAATGGTATCAATAATGATGCCGCCATCATTCAAGCTTTGAGCCGAAGACTTCTCTACCTCCGCGTAAAACCTTATTACATTTTTCAATGTGATCCAAGTCAAGGTACTGATCATCTGCGCACAACCGTGGAGAGCAGCGAAGAAATTATTCGGGAACTTTGGGGTCACCTCTCAGGACTTGCCATGCCTCAATTGTCAATAGACATACCTTCTGGTGGCGGGAAGG
>JAHFAE010000007.1 GCA_023250675.1 Oligoflexia bacterium
GACAGAAAATTTATTCCCCATGATTTTAGTTTTCAATCCTGCAAAAACATTGCTAACAAATGGAATGATAGGGGCCGGGCAGCCCACTTTAACAAGCATGGCGCTCATGGCAAAGAACGCATCGCCGGCTCCTGTGGGGTCTATGACAGTATCGGCAAAGGCCGGTGCAGGAAATTCGTCTTTTGAAGATTTGGGAAAATGAAGTGAGCCATCACGGCCCAGAGTAATAGAAATGGCGCATCCTTTGCTGACGTAATCATCTCTTATTTTTCGCGCTAACTCCAAAGTAGCAGTATAGCGATCATGGTAAGCGAGCCGCGCCTCTTTATTGTCTACACTGAGATACGAAAATTTTTTATGTTTGGTAAATGGGTTAAAACCAAAATTTGATGAATTAGTTTGAACGTTGAGACCCACAAACCCAGGCAAGTTATTTGCCGTATCCAGAACCTGCCCCTCAAAAAGTCCGTGGCCAAAGTCAGCGAGCAGAATTATATCAGTGGGTCGAAGGTCGTTTAGAAGCATTTTGCAAAAATTTGCCGATGAAGTATTTAACCACTGATCCGATCGCAATTGGGTTAATTCAAACATTCTATGATTTGGGTGATCTATACTGATGTATCGGGTTTTACGTGGAGTAGGAACGTTGGGTAATTTTTCTGCCACGACCACTACACGTCTATCTATTGTAGTGGAGAAAAGTTGGGTAAAATAAGGTTCTGCCCCATGAGTGGTAACCAATTTCGTTTCTTTTACAAAGTCAGCAATATTATTCACGATGGCAAGACTACCGCCGGCATAGTTTTCTTCAAAGGCATACCGAGCCGAAATAGACGGACTCTTGCTCGAGATACTTTCGGGATGGCAAAATACATAAGTATCAACGATTGGTTCGCCGATGACGCGAACTCTTTCATTGGTGAGCTTTTCGAAATACTCTTCGATGACTGTTAAACCACCGGCCTGTTTGACTCGATTTATGGCGCCCTGCTGAACATCACTCCAAATTTTAAAAAAGTCATTGATGAGTGACGATGAGCTAGATGTTTCATCATCGGTAAATGTGAGACTTCCTCCTGATTTTTGAACAGCTTTTTCTTCTAATAAAATTCCACCTGTACGATCAAATTCTTTATTTTTGTAATCTGGGCCCTTCACGTAATAGTGAGGTTTCAAAGCTTCGATAGCCGGAACCGCTGTAGCGTAAAAATTAATTGCAACATAATCTACTACTTCAAGAGCCGCCACCATACTTGCTCGCACGTTGCCGTTGAAATAGGGTCTACCTGGGCCTTTGTTGACAAAGCGATCAGCGGTAATGGTGACGACAAGAATATCTCCCATTTTCTTTGCCGATTCAAAATAGGCAAGATGCCCCGCATGCAGAAGATCAAAAACTCCGTGGGTATGAACAATTTTTGAATTAGGATGTTTTTGTCGCAAAGAAGGCAGTTCGCTAAAATCGATAATTTTTTTTAGTCTGTTATGGATCGGCTCCGTGAGAAGCTTAAAGGTACCCATCTCTCAATTGTAACTTAAAGATTTTTGAAAAAACAGATTGGCAAATTTTGCCTCAGACTTGACCGAAGTCTTGTACACCAAAATATGATATTTTATCGTCGTGAGCCGACTTATAATGAGAGCTTGTGATAAAAGAAATCATAAGTGATCGGCGATCACTATTAAAATGGGCCGTCCTCGTATTTGGTCTATCGGGTCTTTGTGTTTACTATCTTTACCTCGTCACAAGAACAGAATGGACGGTTGTTGCACCCGAATTCAACGGGATGACTTTTGCCAGTCAATGGGCTCATTTGGCCAAAGGCCAATGGAATGTGGATACTACGGTCACCTACGAATTGTACCCACGAGAAGGAAAGTACTATATTTATTTTGGAATATTACCAGCACTCGTTCGAGGGGCATTGACAGTTTTTTACGATATCAGCCTTTCAATTCCTCGATTGAATTTGTTGTTAGCGGGAGTGATTCTTGCCATAGTAAATATTTTGACGGCAGTTCAATTGAGTCTTCATAAAGGAAGTACCTCCAGATATTTTGGGCCCCTTTTAGTGCTCTTGTTATTTGGGAGTCCAGTCATTTATTTTCTTACCCCAGCAAATCCCTACCATGAAGCCATAATGTGGTCCCTCGCAACATCTGCTTTGTTCAATCTATTTTTTATCCGTTTTGCTATGTCTCCGATGTCGAATACCATGGGGCGCCTGATTGGCCTTGGTTTTTTAGCCATCTTACCTCTACATTCGCGCGTCAGCGTAGGCCTTGCGCCATTTTTGACTTTAGGTATTGTCGGGACTTTACTTGCTTTGAGATACTTAAGAAAAACACGCCAAGATTTTTTAACGTTTCTTCCTCTGCTATCTCTCAGAAAATTAATTTTAGTGGCAGGTATTTGGATTCTTTGCGGTTCAACACAGTTATTAGTAAGTTACGAAAAATTTCGAGATCCGTTTGCGGGGCAACGTTTGGGCCAGTATCTCTATTTCATGAATAAGGATGGCAGCCCCAATGAGAGAGGTAAAGCCTATGCAAAATACGGGGCTTGGAGATGGGATAATTTTGTACCGATGGTTGAATATTACTTTGTCCCCCAATCGTACAATTTTTCGTCCCACTGGCCATTTTTAGTAACGAGCAACACTCTTGATAGCTATGAGTTTTCGGAACACCTTGATAATCTTGAAGAACATATGCCATTGACTCTAACCTGCCCCCTTATGTTTTTTTTAACTTTTTGTTATTTTAAAAATAGACGCTCAAAACCACTTTTTGATGTCTTGATTTTGTCTTACTTGGTCCCTGGTTTCATTTTGTTGTTCATGTGGGCAGCCTGCTTGAGATACTGTGCTGATTTTCTACCGTTTCTTACCCTGGGTACTTTTTGGGGATTCTATATTTTGAAAGAAAAAGAGAGTCCCCTCCTAAAGGATTCCAGATTCATGGCCTGTTTTGTAATTGTGTTGCTATACTCAATATTTGCCGTGCATAGCACCTGTCTTATGTATTTGTTGACAAATCAAACTGTCCCTGACGAGTCCAAATTGCACCTCTATAATCTATTTTTAAAACCATTTATTTAGTAATGTTCAAATCTGGACTGACGTCTAGAGTGAGTAATTCAAAATTTTCATTTCTAAGAATTAGGCTATAATATTCATGTGAAAAATTATCTTCGTTATGTTCCGGCGGCTATCTTCTTGGGTTGGGCTTTATGTGCTTATTATTTTTTTCTAATAAGCAGAACGGATTGGCATCTAGTTGCCAGCGAATTTACTGGGATGACATATGCTAATGTCTGGGAGCACCTTCTTCAAGGGAGGTGGGATGTAGACCCCGACGTCAATGTCGAGCTCTTCGTCTTTGATCATAAATACTATGTTTATTTTGGAATTTTCCCGGCCTTGATCCGAGGTATGCTGACCTTGTTTTACGATATTCATGATTCCGTTCCACGATTAGGTTTACTTATTGCGGCAATGATACTGGCTGTGGCTCACGTCATTACTGCAATTCAATTTGATCTACATAAAGGCGAAACGAAGAGGTATTTTTATCTACTTGTAGGCGTTCTCCTCTTGGGAACTCCCGCCGTTTATATTCTTACTCCGGCCCATTCATACCACGAGGCCATTTTGTGGTCGTTGGCCATGGACGCCGTTTTTAACTTATTTTTTATACGATTTGCTCTGTCACCTGGTAAAAACACAGTCTTACGTCTGATTTGTCTGGGGCCATTAGCGGCCAGTGTAATTTTATCCCGCGCCAGTGTGGGTATAGCGCCGTTTCTTGCCCTTGCCATTTTGGGTCTCTTGCTTTTTTTACGCTTCATTAACAAACAGAAACAAGATTTTTTAACTTGGGTGCCTGTTATTTCATTTAGTCGTCTTGCGCTTGTTGCCGTAGTTTGGTTTCTCTGCGGTTGCAGTGCTCTTTATGTTAATTACAAAAAATTTGGTGATCCACTGAATTTTCAACCATTAGAAAACTATGTGGTGTTTCAGAACGAAGATGGGACTTTTAATGATCGGGGCCTGGCCATCGCCAAATATGGTGTTTTCAGATGGGATAATTCGGTACCCATGTTCGAGTATTATTTCATACCCCACGCTGATAATTTTTCTAAACATTGGCCTTATTTGGTACTGGGGAACACGATTTACTCTCACTATTTTTCTTCCCACATAGATTACCGTGAGTCTCGCACCTTCATGCCTTTGACACTCTCTGCCCCGTTTCTACTCTTCTTTTCTCTTTTTGGCCTTTTTAGACGGCCTAGATCGTGGAGTGCTTTTCACAGAGATGGGTCTTATTTACTAGATACCTTAGCCTTTGCCAACCTTGCTCCTGGATTAATTTTGCTAGGAATGTGGGGTGCCTGCTTGCGATATAGTGTAGACTTTTTACCGGCTTTGGTCACCGGCACCTTATTGACTTTTTACTTTCTAAAACTAACAGGGAGCCATCTCTTAGCAAAGAAGAAGTTTTTTTACAGTTGTTTGGTCATGACTATTTTTTCTATATATGTAGTGCACAGCACTTTGCTCATCTATACTGTGACAAATCCCACTGTCCCATTTGATTCAAGAAAAAAAGTATATGACATTTTCATAGGACCATTGCACGATTTGGGGTATTAGATTTGTCGAATTTTAAGAAATCAGCTTGCTACTTTTTCTGCCTCATTTACCGGCACTTTTTCTACAGTGCGATAGATGAGTCTCAAGTTTGACCGCTGGAGTAACCTGCCGAACCCAATTGGAGTGTGGGCGTAAATATTAAGCTGATTTGCTATATGTTTTTTCTGGTCTGGACTGTGATAAAAGGCATATGTGATTTTACTCCTATGAGGGAGAAGTTTGTTGGGATCTACTTCATAGCAAGTGCTTTTGGTAGCTTCAAAATCAAAATTAAATTGGGCTTTTTGTATAGTTTTTGTATCTGTAATGCAATCTTGCTTCTTAAGAATCGTAAATTTCTTTAGCTCAAAGAGATACTCCTTAACAGCAGTGGTGAGTAGGCCAGATCTTTTAATGATCTCTTCAACCGAACTGAACAACATGTCGCATATATCTTTGAACTGAAAGAAAAGCAAAGACTTATGAACCAGGAGTTCGTTAATTCCAAGTTCTCCTCCAATATATCTTTCGATTACTGCTGGTGTTAAGACATACTTTTTGGCTTCTTCAAATGTATCGAACAGATCAACGCTAGTTTGTGTCAAAAATTCATCTACAATTTCTTTAACGTTTTCTGTATACAGTGCTCGTTTGTCTTTTATGTGAAGGAGACAATCAAATATAGAAACACCCAAAACCTTGCACATTCCAAAAACTTCTTCGAATAAGGCATTGTTAAAAAAAGTTTCTACGATGAGATTCATCAATCGACATTCAAGGTAGTCGTCAAAGGGAAGAGTATTACTCCCAACTATGATTTCTTCAATCTCAGAAATCGGATGGTCCTGCCCGAACATATTATAAATTCCCACACAGCCGGGGATTGTTCTAAACTTTGTCACTAGACCATATCTTTCACGAGTCGCCTTTGTAGCCATATCAGTGCCGCGCAGGAGCATGGCTTGAAACATGCGCAAATGGGTTACTCTATGTTCAACACCAAATCTCAATGATTCAAAATGTTTTTGTTTAGTGTCAGCAGGGAGGCCCAATATGATTTCAGAATGGGATTTACAGTTTTTTAGAGAATTGCTATAGTCGATAAGTTCCTTATAAGCTTGACTAGAAATATTACTTCTTTTAATGGCCTTTAAAACATCTGGATCGGTGGATTGTAATGAAGCTCCCAGGGTCCAAGAGCCTTTTAATATTCCTGCCGCTTCGATGGTTCTCAAGGGGCGATTTTTACCGGCTGAAGCTAATACCAGAATGGGCCAGTTGTATTTTTCTCTAATTTCAGCCAAGATTTTTGCTGTAATAATATCCTCTTCGTACATAGCAAAATTGAGATCTGTAATAATTATTTCGTCGACATTTTTTACTCGTGTAGCAATATATTCTAATTCAGCTCTGGTACGTTCGTGACTGAAGCGTGTCACTTTATTTTTAATCGATACCCCGTCGCTACAAAATGTACAAGAAAAAGGGCAACCTCTTGTCGTTTCAAGCATGGGTTGTAAAGGATGCTGGAAAAAATCATCGAGAATTCCAGTGAGATAAGGAGAAGGAATGACTGATATATCTTTTATTCTTTCAGTATGACCAGATATTAAGTTTCCGCTATTAAGGTAAACAGTATTGGTCACTTGTTCATTGTTAGATATGAGATCCTGTTTATTAAAGCCTTTGAGCTCAAGCTTTTTTACCAAATCTACAAATCCCAACTCGCCCTCGAGCTGAATATAAAAATCTATTGAAGGCCGGCTATTTAAAAACTCGGTTTTTTCATCATCAACCATTGGAAAGTTTGGCCCGCCAAATACAACAACCAATTCGGGATTTCGTGCTTTTGCTAGCGTTGCAATTTGATAGGAGAGTTCAAAATTCCAACTGTAATTTGAAAAGCATAGCATGATGGGCATTTCTTTATTTAAAGCATCGCTCAAATCTTTTGGAAATTTAAACAAACTGAATTCATAATTTGCACCAAGCTCTTGCTTTGCATAGCTAACCACAAAACTAACGCCAAGCGGAAAAGTTGAGGCAGAAATACCTTGAGCTGTATGTGTAAGGTCGGCAAAATAAATTTTCTTTTTCATGAACTCACCAAGTTAAATTATCTCGTTGAACATGAGTAACTTCAAGAGTCTGAATTTTGACCAGACCCTACAGTTACTTATTTTAGGTTGTCAGGTGCGACTGTGGTCGTGGTTTTACCGACGATAGGACAGATTGAATTTTCTGAAAATCGGAGAAAATGGATAAGAAAATTCCCCCTTGATCTAGATAATGTTGGTTTTTCTTGAAAACTTTAATTTCACTCTCTTTGCCCAAGGTAGAAACGCAAAGGTTAATTTTGTGAATGAGAAGGTTCTTTGAGTCCACGATGGGCAGTTTTGAGCCTGGCATAAATAAATCCTTTTTGTTTGGATTATCATCTACGACAAATTCAAAGTAACTTTTAAGTCCCAACAAGTTGACGAACGTACAAGTCAAGTGACCGGCTCCAAATACGGCCATCCTACAACCGCTATTCTTAACCCGCGAAAGCTGGTTGTGGTAGAGATTCTTTATTCTGGAAAATTCTTTTGAAAATCGATTGCCTCGAAGAAGTTCTTCTGAGAGATTTTCGGAATCGTTTTTATTTAGCTCTACAATTGAATTAGGCAAACTTGGGGAGCTTGGCTGAGCAATACCAATGAGTAGATTTTCTAAAGGATATGGATAATTTTCGAAATGGGCTAGCTTGAGCCCTGCAAAACTAAAGGCATTGGTAAATGTCTTAGGCGTGTAATAGAAAATATGTTCTTCCCAAAGGGTACCATAGTTTAGAGAATCAAGAGCATCTGTGCAATCGGGAGCTTCTATTACAATAAATCCATCACTTCTCACCCATTGTTTAAGGCTTTTCATAAAATCTAAAGCAAGATGCGCATGTTCTAAAATATGGCGGGCAATTATTATTTTGGGTTGACCAAATGTTTTCTTTAAAAAAGGCACGTTTTCGCTATTAAAGCATCCTTGTATGCTCTCGACGCCAGGATAATTCGAGGTTAATCCTAAATCTTTATTCACATCGAGACGCCGCGTATTTTTAATTCCCTTACGCCGAAGTCGTTCTAAAAGTGTATCATCTTTAAAACTGAGGCCAACGACGTTTGAATCAGGGTCTATATTAGTAATTTTTAATATTGTGTCTGTGAGGTCGTCTAAATGTTCTTCAGGTTCAGTATAAGTTATCCACGGGTGTTGGGGTCTTACTTCATTGACTGGCGCAGGATTGCGAAGTTGAATTAATCCGCAATTTAAGCACTGCTCAACCGCAAACTGATGACACTGTTCTAGCGAATCACGACTTTGGAGAAATCGATTGCACACGGGCTGCGAACCGAAATCCAGGATTTCATTTAATTTGTCTTTTTCACAAAGCTTACATTTAAACATTTTCTTAGTTTACCTCACTGATTAAAATACATCGGAATGGGATAACCCTCAGATTTAGCGATCAGCTCAACTTGCTCACGATTTTTCGCACCAGAGACAACCCACGCACATGTGACGTCGAGATTAGCTCTTATGACTGACGCAGGTGAATAATTCGATACAGGTGAAGGTGTTTTTGGGCAGGTTGAATGAACTTGAAACAATACCACTAGGCCCGCAGGAGATCTCGCCAAAAAGTCTTCAATCTTGGCTCCTGCTTGGGTGCCCGGGCCCAGCCGGGTACGATTGCACTCAGTTCTATCGTTTTGATCTAAAATTGGAGCATAAGTGGCGCGATTGATGTAACTTTCATATGGATCTGTTGGGCCGCCGGCGGGCTCCCCGAGGTAATTCCAGTATAATGATGAAATAGTATCGGCCTCTGCACATGGGTTGCCGACAAATAAAACGGGGCGATGCAAACGTTTTAAGCTTTCGAAAAAATGAAATGTTGGACTGAAATTAGATGGTGGATACTGCAGGTCTGATTCCAGCCTATTGTTAATTTCAATCAATAGAAAAATACTCAAGACAAGTGGAACCAAAGGCGTCAGCCTGCTTGTAACAACAGTGGCTTTTGTTTTTGCCAATGTGAATTTTAGGCGTTCTAAAAGACTTCCGATGGAGGCAAAGGCTAGAACCATGATGGCGGCGCCAATACCAAAAAATGGAGTGAAATATCTGATGGCAAAAGAATAGTCAGATGACAGCCGAACTTTAATGAACAAGGCAGGCAGAACCACGAAGAGCAAAAATGCCGTTTTGCTAGCAGCCATTTTTTTCTGTCGAAGAATTATAGATCCTCCAAGGGCGATGGCGATCCAAATCAGGCCATGGAAGAAAGGTAATTGAATATAGTTTAAAAATTCAGGCCAAAGTGCAAAGCCTGCTTTGACGTGGGTCATAAATGGGATGTTAGGATCAGCAGCCAAGCCGCCACATGTCTCTGGATGGGTCATGGACCAGTAGGCAGGATAATCCAAGGCGAAGGCACCAGCGAATACGAATAAGAAAGCTCCGGCAAAAATTTTTGCCGTTTGAAACTGCCTATTTCGAATTAAAAAGAACATTTCAAAAACAAAAGCTCCTGTCGCCAAAGGAAAGGCAAAGAGTTGTGTCGTCATGAAAACAAAACTGAGAACCATAAAGGGCCAAATTTTTTTCGTTGGCTGACCAAAAACAAAATGGAGAGTCCACAATAGTGAGATCAGTGGGAGAAACGAATAATGTCTCGCTTCAATGGCATACCAAACTTCAACCTCTTTTCTGGCAAGATAAAAACCAAGGAGCAATCCACCTGTGAGGGCCCAACCTGCCCATCGATTGGAGAGACTAAGTATTTTTGCCGTTAAGACGGTTATAAGTGCGATTGCAACTAAACTATAAGTGAGGCTTGGTATTCTAAGGGCGAGTTCTTGATGCCCGACAAGCGGATACCAAAAATAGAATCTCGCCAAGTAATCAAATGGAGGTTGGCCTACTGCGGCAGCATTGTGAACTACGTCCCTAAAACTATTGGCCACTAAATTTGAGAGGTTGTGAGTGACTTCATCTAACCAAAGAGTTCTGGTGATCAAAGGCCAGCGAATTCTGAATGCAAATACCAAAATTAAACCTGTGCCAATTCCAAAAAAAAGACGCTCAATTCGATTATTTTTCATGATGATTCCCCTGACCGTCGTCCCGTAGTTGCAAGATATCCTATCATTGGCGTAGCAATAAGAAACGTCCAGAAACGAGCAGCCTGACTCAGGACCTCTCTCATTGGGTTTCTCTTAAAACTTTGTTTTCGAGATGATCCGAAATTTTATGGCCTAAACGGATCATGGGCTTTTCCACTAAGTAAAATAACAACTCTGTCACTAAGAAACCAAAAATTAAAGCAAAGGTCAGAGTCAAAAAACTAAAAACAAAACTCGATTCAAAATAAAATATTCTTATTACAATAAACCAAAAAACAAATGAGGCTGAGAGAACGGGTTGTTGCACAAGGTATAAAGTGTAGGACCGCCTTCCAAACCAGTTTAGAATCCCTTCCAAAGGCCTAACGGGCAAGACAAGATTTTTGCGAAGTGAAGCCAAAAATACTAATTTGATCGAAATGATATTTATTAGGAAGTGCCCCAAAGGAGCTGACGAAATAAATCCAGGAACTAAACCTAAGCACACAATCAAAAATCCTGAAATGATTGAGGCGGTAACTGGTTTTGAAAGAATCGTCGGGATTTTCATTGCCTTGCATTTTACTGAAATAAAGTAGATGGCGCACCCAGCCATAATAGAATCAAATTTGAGATGAGATGAATATCTAACATAGTCAGAATCGATGGTACCTTCAGGGGTAAAGAACGGACGAATGACAGCTGTTATAACAGTGAAATAGATTATGGCTAAAAACAATCGCATCTTATCAGCTGGAAATACAATAATAAACACAGGGAAGAGCAAATAAAATTGCTCTTCTATTGAAAGGCTCCAAAACCATCCTAAACTGTGAGGCCCTCCGTTTATGATATTGAAATTATAAGTGAGGGTAAGAATAGAAGTTACTTCTTGAAACACTTTATCAATTGGGCCAAAAACATCTGAATTGAAAATATGCAAATGATGCATCAGAAGTCTCGACGAGACGTTAAGTGCCAAGTAAAAAAGAACTGTAGCGAAAACGAGCGGGAGCAATCTGAAAACCCGCCGAATAAAAAAAGCTCTGATGACTGCGAAGAGTGCAGACCGTCGTTCTAGCTTGGGTGTGATTGCCAATGCAAAGTTCATTCTCGGAACAACTGTGGAGCTTACAATAAATCCTGAAATAACAAAAAAGAGCTCTACACCACTCCAAGTAGTAGTAAGTTTTGAGGGAATAATATTCACTGGTACAGGAATAAATTGAATGATGTGGTGCCAAATTAAAAGCAAAACTGCTGCGGCTCTTAATCGGTCTAGCTCAATATTGCGTTTTTGAGAAGTTGAGTTTTTCAAACAGTAGCTAAAGCTCCCATTTACAAAGCAATAATAAACTTAGATACAGGCGACTATAAAAGCTAGCCAACTCATTTAACCGGTACTTAAAATCTTATTTTCTAAAATATCAGAAATTTTATGGCCTAAACGGATCATGGGCTTTTCCACTAAGTAAAATAACAAATCTGTAACCAAGAAACCAAAAATCAAAGTAAAAATCAGAACTAAAAAACTATAAAATAAATTATACTCAAAATATTTCATTCTAATTCCAATGATCCAAAGACCCACTGAAGCTGAGAGGATGGGTTGTTGCACTAGATATAAGGTGTAGGATCGATTCCCAAACCAATTTAAAATACCTTCCAAAGGTTTTACAGGCAAAACAAGATTTTTATGAATTGAGGCAAGAAAAACCAAAATGATCGCAAAAACATTGATTAAAAAGTGCCCTAATGGACCGGATGAAATAAAACCAGGAACTAAACCCAATAGCACTATCAAAAAGCCCGAAAAAAGAGACGCGACAGCAGGTTTTGAAAAAAATGCTGGGATTTGCATTGATCTATATTTTGATGAAAGAAAATAGAGAGTGCATCCCGCCATTATAGAGTCAAATTTCAGATGAGATGAAAATCTAACATAGTCAGAATCGATAGACCCTTCGGGGGTAAAAAACGGTCGAATGATAGCAGTAATGACAGTAAAATAAAATATGGCTGAAAAAACCCGTATTTTATCAGATCGAAAGATAATCAAAAACAGTGGGAAGAGCAAATAAAATTGCTCTTCTATTGAAAGGCTCCAAAACCATCCCATACTATGTGACCCGGCATTTATAATATGAAAATTATAAGTTAGTGTAAGAATAGGCACTACTTCTCGGAGTAGATCATCGATGGGGCCAAAAACATATGAACTGGACGTTTGTGGCTCAGACACTGCCCATTTCCATGAGACAGCTATTGCTAAAAAAAATAGAACTGTAAAGAAGACTAAAGGTAACAATCTGAAAACCCGTCTAATAAAAAAAGCTTTGACGACAGCTATGAGTGCAGACCGTCGGTCTTGCTTAGATGTTTTTGTCAATGCGATTTTCATTTTAGGGACGACAGTGGAACTTACAATAAACCCTGAAATTACAAAAAAAAGCTCCACACCACTCCAAGTGGAACTAAATTTAAAGGGAACTAGATTTTTAAGGGGCTCAATATATTGAATCAAATGATGCCAAATCAAAAGTAAAACCGCCACGGCCCTCAATCGGTCTAGCTCAACATTGCGTTTTTGTGGAATTGAGTTATTCAAACGGCAGTTAAAGCTCAGAGTAATCTTTTAACATTGAGTTAAAAAAGGCCCTGTTCCGGCTTTGAGTTTCTTGGAGTGTATAAAAAAAGGGAAACGCTTCGTCCAATTCTGCCTGATTATGGAGCGAAAGTTTTTCTCTGGCAAAATGGACCTCTAGGCCCCTCTCCAGTACCTTAGAAAGTGTTGCGAAGTCGAATTTACCTGAGTAGAGAAATTGAGCGACTCGAAAAAAGATGATGCCACTGATATCGGGCTTATCATTGATTCGGCCTAAAATCACTTCATGGGACTTTAATGTGTAGTGATCTTCCATAGTGTAGAAAACAACGACCCCACCTGCCTCTTCTGCGGCTTTTGCCACGACTATATGTTGAATGGCTTGAGGAACTTGTGTTGTGAATCCTGTATCAAGGCTTGAATAGAATTTCTTACTTTTGTTGCTCATATTCTTTTTTCTCAAGTTCAAAGGCCACTTTAGAAAGAGGTGAGAGTTGAATGATTTCAAAATATTCCAGTAAGCCCTTTGGGCCGTAGGGAGAAAAAAGATTTTTAAATCGCAGATTAAGGCTCCAGCGCGTTTCTTTTTCTTTATTAATATGTACGCCGTGAGCCATGCCCGCCGCAAAAAAACAAGCACTGCCGTAATTAACGGCTAAATCCTGTGATTGAGAAGTAGTGTAACTGGCAAATTCGCCGTAGGATTTGCCGCTTTGCAACAGGGCCATTCCATATTCGGTCTTCGGCTTGTCTAAGATGTACATGCTCTTTGTGCCGAAGACATCAACCAGAGGGAGCCAAACAACCACCTCAAAATGTGAGTTGGCCGGTGCGTCTCGATGAACCGGAGAAACATCTGGATCCCCTGGTGGTTGGATCACGATATTAACGCCCCGTTGAGCTGCAACGTCCGAGCCCACCAGTTCGGTCAGTACGTTTTTGAAGATTGAATGCAGGCGTCGATTGACGTTGAGGTGCTTTGTGCAATGGCCAATCATCTCAAGACGAAATTTATTGAGTTCAGTAGAAGTTAAACCATAACTATGAAACCCATTAAAAAAAATCTCAACTGTCTCGCCTTTATAGGGAACCAAGGATTTAGCTTTTTCGAAGATTTCATTTCTAAGTTCATCCAGGGCCTGTTTATCTTGCGCAACGAATAAGTCATAACCGCGTTTCTGAAAAATAGTGAGGTCCAGTTTGTTTGCCATAATAGTAATTCTAACTAACTAAGATATACGGATTCAACGACTATGTGTTTTTCTTTCGATTGCAGTGAAGGGGTGATATTCTTTCGTTTATGAAAGACGATTTAATTGAGAAGCATGTTTTAGTTGTTGGTGGAACTTCGGGAACGGGTAAAACATTGGTAAAAACACTGGCCAAGACAAAAGGCTGTTTAGTTTCTGTCGTAGCCCGCCGACCATATCTTGGTGATAAAGAATTCACCAATGTATTGAGCTGGCCTTTGGACCTTACCGAGACCAATGAAATACCTGGGATGGTCGGCAAAATAATCAAAGGCGGGGGCAAGTTAACAAATATCATTTTCTGCCAAAGATATCGGGGAGAAAATGACCCTTGGGAAAATGAAATTAAAGCAAGTCTTACGGCTACACATCGTATTATCGAAAATGCTAGCCCTCATTTCAACGCTACGCAGGAGAGTTCCATTGTGGTTCTAAGTTCTTTATCAGCGTCAATGGTTATGACAGAACAACCAGTGAGTTACCATGTGGCTAAGGCGGGTCTTGTGCAAATGGTCAGATATTACGCCCACGCTCTTGGTCCAAAAGGAATCAGGGTTAATGCCATTAGCTCCGGCGTAGTGGTGAAAGATGAGAATCGTGATTTTTACGATAATGCAATTGGTCTAAAAGATCTTTTCAAAAAAATTATCCCTTTAAATAGGATGGGTACTTCTGAAGATATTATCTCTGCCATTTTATTTCTCTGCAGTAAAGAATCATCATTTATCACGGGTCAAAATTTGACAATCGACGGTGGGGTATCGCTCTCGGTCCAAGAGTCGTTAGCGCGAGAGTTGACGTCATTCAAGCATCCCCAATCCCGGGGGCCGTAAAATGTCATCTTTGACGATGATTTTTACGGCGCTTAATGAAGAAGATAAAATCAAATCCGCCGTCATGGGTATGCTTAAAGTGGCACGTGACAATTTGAAGGAGTTTGAAATTATCCTTCTTAATGATGGCAGCACTGACAAAACCGGAGCCATCATGGACCAGTTAGTAAAAGAAATTCCAGAAGCCAAAGTTGTTCACAATGAAAAGCCAAGGGGCATAGGGGCCGCGTTTGCCACAGGCCTTGGTATGGCGAGCTGTAAATATGTGACATTAGTTCCTGGAGACGAAGCCTATAGTACTGATTTATTTCCTGATTTGTTTAAAAAAATTGGTGAAGTGGATTTCATCATCACATATCGCACCAACCAATTTCAGTCTAGAAAATTTTCACGCTATGTTATTTCAAGAACTTATAGTTTTGTATGGGCTAATGTATTTTCAGTTCCTATAAAAGACCTGAGTTCTTTGAATATTTATCCAGTGGAATTGACCAGAAAAATTGCGCCTCCCCCAGATTTAGGTTTTCAATTGGAGATGACTATTAAACTGTTAAGGCAAAATGTAAGTTTTATCCAAATGCCCCTAACTTTAAATACCAACGAACATAAAAGGGCAAGCTCTGTTCTTAAAATGGGCAACGTAAAAGCTCTTGCCCGAACAGTGAAGAGACTCATAAAAGGATCTAAGAGCGTATGAAGATAAAACTACGTCAGCATGTTTAGAAGTTTTAACTCAATATCAGCAGACATTCCAAAATCGACTTTTCTATTTAACGAAATAAAATAGTCAGCAGCTTGGCTATATGCTTTTTCAACTGGTGTTTCGACAAACTCTAGATCATTCACGGCTTTCGACACATCCGGAATAAAATGAGTGTGGGGCATCCAAAACGCGATATCTGTTTCAGGTTTTATACCATTTGCTAAAAGAAAGTCGCTGTTTGCCGACGTCGACCGATCTAATGGTTTAGATTTTAAGTGATCTCCTAGAATTTGAAGGGTCTGTCTCATAGATAAGAGGCTTGTTTCAGCGACGTTATAAATCTTTCCTAATACATTTGGTCTTTGAAGTGCCGTTATAAAAGTGGCGGCTAAATCTGGGGCGTATGTCTTGCGTACGATCAAGCTTCCTTCGTCAGGCAAAACGAAAGGGGCATTGCTCATAACTCTCCAAATCCAGTAAGCAAATCTGTCGGTGGGGTCGAAGGCGCCGTACACAAAGCCAGGACGAATGATAACAACGGGAATATTTTTTTGGTTCAGGGCTACTCGTTCACATTGGGCTTTGCGGCGGCCGTAAGTCGCTTTTGACGTATCATCAGCTTGGTCTTTTGAGCAAGATACAGTCGGCAAGTCTTCGTGAAGAGTTGGGAGAGTTTTTATAGAGGTGTCGCCTATGCCGGGGTAAACAGCTGTCGTGCTACAAAGAATGTATCGATCTATGCGACCTGTTAAGAGGCTTAAGATGTTTTGGACATCTGCGGGAAAATAGGCAGAAAGATCAATGGCGCCATCCCAAGATCCGCTGATATTAAGCTTAGATTTTTGTCCTCCACGACGATCAAAGGTGATTCTTTCTAAATTTGTAAAAAGTTGGGGATTAGTTAAGCCGCGGTTTAGAAGTGTAACTTGATGCCCCACTTCAAGTAGCTTAGCGACCAAATGTCGACCGATAAATCGGCTACCTCCGATGACCAATACTTT
This sequence comes from Oligoflexia bacterium, assembly GCA_023250675.1. GTDB lineage: Bacteria > Bdellovibrionota > Bdellovibrionia > JABDDW01 > JABDDW01 > JAHFAE01. The sequence goes on from JAHFAE010000007.1 coordinate 16,174, forward strand.
CAATGGAATCCTCCCTTTTAAACAGTCCCGCTCAATATCTTGTCTATATATTGCATGGCTATTTCGCGATTCTTACCGTCGGGAGCCCATGGGGGATACAAACTATCTTCTTCAGCTATGAAGGGTCCTTCCTTGGCTTCATGAAAAACTACAATTTCAGTCAAAGGAATAACACAGTGCCAATGGTTGGCTCCTATTCTATAAATAAAAGGAACCTCAGCCCTCATCTCTTCACCTGGGGCAGCTACTCGTACTGATTTATCAACATGACCTTGGTCGTCGTATATGACTACCTGAATGGCCCCGGAAATGAGATGATAGGCTTCTACTTTTTTAAGATGTTTGTGAGGACGATAGTAGTGACCTTTTCGGTGCGCAATGATCATTTGGTGAAAGGTGGCTTGGGCATCTTTATGCAAAGAAATTCGTATGCTCGATTGATCATTTTTTGAGAGCTGAGTTGTTAAATATTTAATGAGATCAGTATTGACTGCCACCATTTCAGTGGTGCTGAAATATGATTCAGTCTTTGCCTTTTCGTCTTTTCGAAGGTTAATTTGTTTACTTAAGTTCATAAGCCAACTCCTCACAGCATTGTTGTATGGTTTTAAATTTATGTCCTGTTGCATTAATGAATTTTTTTGGATTCATGCTTATATTATGTGGCCTTGGTTCAGAAAGACCAATGTCATTGATATGACATTGCTCAATATGCGGCTTGAGTCCCAAGCTTTCTCCCAAGGCTTTTGCCATGTCAACGCGACTTAATGAGTGAGGCGCGCAAAGATGATAAATCCCTGAGAGATTTTTCTGGACCGATAAAATAAAGCCTTCGACCATGTCGTCAACATGAGTGGCTGAAAACCATTGATCATCGGCGCATTGGATTTTTTGATTTTTCAAAATAGGATCTATCCAACCCGTGAGTAAAGTGCCGTCCCCTGGTTTAGTTCCAAGAACTTTAGGGCTTCGTAATATCAAAAAATCTTGGCTAGAGTTGTTGAGAAACTCTTCGACTTCGGCCTTTTGCTGGCCATATTTGGTTTTTGGATTAATGAGATCTGTCTCCTGGTATGTGCCTTTCTCACCATCAAATATGTACTCACTAGAGATAAAAACGGGCTTAATCTTTAGGCTGAACAAATCAGTAATTAAGCGTAGAATACTGCTGACATTGAGTTCATATGTTTCAACGGGATTTTGAAAACAAGGTTCTATGCGCGTCTGACCCAAGAGAATAAATGCATGAGAAATAGATTTGAAACTAATTTTTATTTCTGAAATTCTCATTTTTACCGAATCAAAAAAAACAGTACCTGGAGTTTCTGAATGAAAATGAGTGCCAATCGTTGGGATTTTTCGGGAGTTACATTTAAGTACAAAATTTTTTCCTACGAAACCCGATGAACCTAAGATAAGAAAAATAACCCCTCCGCCCTATGTTGGGACTGCTAGGATGCTGTAGGTTCTGAGGTGCGGACCACAGTATCTAAACTCCAAATTCGACAGCCCACACACATAGATACTTCATTGCGCCTCCGACTGCCGTGCAAATCTCGAAGCTGTCTGAAAGGGGCAGAATTCCAAACAGTTTTAATTGAATTTTCATTGAGACTTCCCATATCAGCTTTAGTTCGGTAGTCAACCCCACACATGGCCACATGACCAGTGATCTTTATGACCATGGTTGAAAACGGAGATATGCAGCTTTCAAGATCTCTTACGGCGGCGTCGCTGGGGCGTAGTTGGGAGTGTTGGTTACCCCAAGTGTGAACTTTTTTTGCGTAGACAGAATCAGTTGCTTTAGTTTGGCTTTTCCAAAACCTGAGCCATTCTGGAAATTCAGCAGAGTTGGCTTCTTGCAAGGCCATCCTCACACAGACTCTCACCGGGGCATTCATTTCGTCTCGCAGTTTAATGAAATTGACAAAATTCTCGGTGACTAATTCAAATTTTAGTCCATGGCGAACCTTTTCAAATGTCTCTTTTGTGATCCCGTCGGTGGAAAGCATGATTTCATCCAACCCGGCTTCGATAAGAGAAATCCCCCGGTCTCGAGTTAGAAAAGTACCGTTGGTTGAAAAACTGACTCTTTTAATTCCTATTTTTTTAAGATCCCTAATTCGAGTCTCTAATAGTTTATCCATCAGCGGTTCGCCATCTCGGAATAAAGCCACCTTTTCGATCCAATCAGCATGACCAGACATTTCGTCAACTATTTTCGTCCAGAGATCAACAGAGAATTCTTTTTTTGAGAAATTATCGATGGCGCACATGGGGCACCGGGCATTGCATTTATTTGTAGTTTCGATTTCGAAATATTTTGGAAATCTAGCCATATCAGTAATTTTTCGGATTGAAAGCCGATTTGCCAAGACCTTCATATCTGGCGTATCTGGATTTACAGACATATAGTTTTGTGTAATTTCTTGGTCCGGGGTGGGTCTCATGGGAGATGGATTCATAATTCCTCCTCCCAAAATTCTAGCATAAATCTTGTCTTCTAGGGCACTACTTCGAACTGGTCAATGGCCCTGTTACTTGGCCGGTGGTGGGCCAAACTGAATCCCGCTGGTAAACTTACTTGCTAAAAAATCACGGTCCTGTGGCGGAACTAAAATGTTTGTGATTGCATAGATTAAATAGGTTGAATGGACAACAAATACAGAAGTTAATGCAAGTGCAACGATGGTCAATTTGAAGGGCATTGTATCAATGATCGAATTCTTGAGGCCCTTAATTTGATAAAGAGCTAGACATGAGCCCAATGTTAAAAATGGCAAAAAATCTACAGTGTAACGAAGGCAAGCAGCCCAATATGAAATAAGAAAGAGAATCGGAACCAGCCAAACGAAATAAACCAATGAAAACAGATTTTTTTCATTTGAATCCGGATTCCCCCAAGGTTTTTTCCAGTTGAAAAGAGAAATCAAAGTCAGCAATAAAAGAACAGGAGCCGACAAAGTGAGGGGAATCGTAGCCTCGCGATTATCTAAATACCTGGCAAAAGAACTTGTCAATGTCACCTTGGAAGTTAAGAAATACGGAGATACGGGGACGAAATTATCGCCGTGAGGCCAAAAGTAGAACTCTAATTGAGGGATGATGCAATCTAATCGCATTGTCCCACTAGAGAGATATTCTTTTCCTCTTACATTGAATTCTCCTGCGCCATTAGAAAAAAGAATATATTCTTCTAGGGGCATGGTGGTAAATGCGTTTCCAAATCTTTTATAATTTACAAATAATGTTGCCGAACCGCTTATAATCCAAACGACTGCAATGACGGCCAATTGCTTAATCGAGAAAGATGGCAAAGATCTAAAACTTTGAAGGGGGCTTTTTTTAAATTGTGGGTAAACTAAAATAACTCCAAGAATTGCCAACAGCAGAAAAGCGCTAATACCCAGAGTGGCCCTAGAAAGGGTTATCATGCCTGCTAGAATTCCTAAAATTACAAAATTAGATAACGTTCGAGTATTTGGACGCAAAACAAAACGAACAAAATACCAATTGTATATGGCCGCTAATCCCACTGACCATATAATCGCAATATGGTAAACATGGGCCGGAGTTAAAATGTAGACAATAGGAGATCCGATAGCGAGGACGATCAAAAGTGTCCAACCGAGGAAAGCCCGTTTCCCACTGAGCAGAGCAAATTCCTTGATCATAAGGTAGATTCCGACGATCCATAAAAGCGCAGGAATGAGTAGTTCCAATCGCTCAAGGTGGACGCTGGTGGGGTAAAACAATGTGAGTAAGCCTCTTACCAGGGTCGGAAAAAAACCAAAATAGACATAATATCTGCCTTCATGTAAATACAGCTCAAACCCTCCATCGGTAGGGTCCACATCCCAGAACCCTTCAATAAATCTTTGCCAAACATGGGCATTAATTCCCCCCATGGATTCAGGCGTAAAAATATTTAAGTTAAATCGACCAATGAGGGTGAGGTAATAGAGCCCTAAAATCGCAAAGACAAGGTAAAGGCTGAAAGGTGGATACCTATTTAATTTTTTTCTCATTGCCAAATTGTTCCTTTCAAATCCATGAAACTCATTTCTTAAGAAGATACTCCGGGCTCACTTTGACTTGAGATATGAGTTCTTTACAAACCATGAGTTCTTCGATTGCAGCAATGTCTCGCTCGCTCAAAATGACTAGCTCTTCAAGGGCAAATCTAAGAGCAGCGCCTTTTTCAAGAATTTGCTTGTAGATCTCATTTCTCGTAGAAGCTTTCTCGGGAAGCATATGCACCGAATACATGACAATTCCCTCGATGGACTTAAGCTCCTCAAATATGGAATAGAGCATCATATAAGAGTTAGAAATGGCGTATTCAGTGGCACTGAGAAGATAGGTGAGGTTTGAGAGTTGGCAGTAATTTCTAATGACGAGATTTTGAACTCTTTGAGGTATCATTGAGCCATCAATGGTTCGACTAAAGTTGTAACCCCTCCAGCCAATACGTTTCACTTTTCAGTCTCTGGCATATTTATTTTGAATCCAAATTCTGTAGCGGGTCTCAGTGTGATGGGCAAAAAAGACTCCCCAAGTTCTTTTGAACTATAAGGTGACAAGAGTGGTTTAAACCGAATATTCATAGACCATCTGGCATTGCCCTCTTTATTGACACGGTTGCCATGAAGCATGGCATGAGAAAATATAAGTCCTTGACCGTAGGGTATATCGAGCCACACGATCTTTGGCTCAAGTTTGTGAAAGAGTTCTTCAGAAGACAAGGACGAGTATTTTTTAAAATTTCTGACAACCTCTTCAGTTTCTTGTCGTGGCAAAATATACATGGATTTTGTTTTATAGCAATCAACCAAAGGTAGCCAGAATACCATTTCATAAGGGGAATTGCCCTGCCAAGTATCACAATGAATGGGCAATAGACTGCTCTCATCGTCGGGAATCTGAATACTCAAATTACATGCCCTTTGCATGGCCAATTCATTGCCGACAATCCAATGAATGTGATTTCGAGCCAAAGAATAAATGATGGGCCTTAGTCTTTTCTGTTGTGCAAGCGCGGCAATGAGCGCCATTCGAAAACCATTGAGCCTATCTGGTTTTACGAAATTTTGGCTTTGGTCAAAAAAATTTTTTTCTTCAGGTGCTTGCGAGAGTTCTAATATTTTAGCGGATTCGCTCAATATTGTGTTCTTAACCAATTTGAGGTTTTCTTCGTCTTCAATTTGAAAAATATAATACCCGTTTTTCTGAAACGCGTTAATGACTTCTGCCTCTTTGTTTTCAAAAAAGGGATTTGTCAATTTGGGCCCCCCTCAAAGTAAATAGCGCCATAGTCGCCGGTGTACCCTGCTTGCTTAAAAAACCATTCCCACTCTTTAGGCGTATAAAAGGTCCTGCACGTAAGTTGCCAATAGAGCAGATTCGTTTTTTCCTCTTCAGTTCTATAAGATTCGATAAGTAGATATTTATTTTTTTTGCCAACACGCTCGATCTCTTTTAGGGCATCAAAAAGTTCGTAGTTAAATAAATTGTGAAGGGTAGTCACAGAAACAATAAAATCAAAAGTCATTGAGGCGAAGGGAAGGCTCGTGGCATTGCTCACTTGTAGACTTGACTTAATCTCAGGCTTTGAGTTTTCTATGGCGTAACTTGAAATATCGATTCCCGCAACTTCTACACCAGGTACAGATTGGGTAAATTCGTAAAGTAAAAATCCCTTTCCACAACCCACGTCAAGAATTTTGTCTCCAGGTTTAATGCCGTAGTGTTTGACCATAGCATCTGCAACCTTGCGCCATCGGCCGTCGTATTTGTAACCACCATAACCATATTTTCTATCGCCATCCCAATAGTCTTTACCAAATTTTGTAGCCATTTCTGCACATTGGCTCTTGTCGTGTTCGACAACTCTTTGGATGTAATTTCTTTTAGTGCTCGTATGAAGTCCGCTGACGAAATCTAGGTAAGCCATTTCAAGCACCCACTTTTTCGTTTAAGATTGAAACGAGATTATCTGTTGTTATTGAAAAGGACTTCATTTGACTTGCTTGAGAACCGTATTCTTTAGGAAACACGTCGGGAATTCCAATGCGTTTGAATTTCTTTGCTGGGTTGTAACCAGCTTCGGCAATGATCTCGGCTATGGCACTGCCTAACCCACCGATCAAAGTATGTTCTTCAATAGTGATAATAGTGCGAACGGGTGCCATGACTTCTTGAATAAGTTTGGTATCAAGTGGTTTGAGAGTATGAACGTGAAGAACACCCACTTTCATGCCGCTACCCGTAGCCAGCTGATCGGCTGCATCTAAACCCAGTTTAAGAGTGATCCCAGTAGTAATCACAAGGGCTTCACCGGCTGGACGCACAAGAACGGGTTGACCAATTTTGCAATCAAGTTGTGGTGAACTTACCACGGGGTCGCCGCCCTTGGCGATGCGAACATAAATGGGGCCCTGATAATCAACGGTTTGAGCCATAAGTCTTTTCATTTCTTCTGCATCACAGGGAGCTAAAATTGTAAGATTAGGAATGGCCCTGGCGATGGCCATGTCTTCAATGGCTAAATGTGTGGGGCCAAGAGGGGCGTAGACGAGTCCCCCGCCACTGCCCAAAAGTCGCACGTTCACGTTATGAAGACACATGTCTAAGATTACTTGTTCGCAAGCTCTTCGCATGAGAAAAGTCGTGATGGTATTGATGTAGGGAATTTTACCTTCCATTGCCAGACCCGATGCAAGACCCACGATATTGGCCTCACTTATTCCCTCCATAAAAAACCGTTCTGGAAAATCCTTCTTAAATTGTTTTAAAGTTTCAGGACCCAAATCAGAACCAATAAAAACCACCCGAGAATCCGTTTTGGCTAATTCATAAACCATGTCTAAACACGATTTTCTCATTCTTATCCACCTAGCTCAGTTATCAAAGAATTTACTTCTTCTGGTGTGATTGTCGTCTTGTGATGCCACTGAAGATTATTTTCGGTAAAACTGACGCCCTTCCCTTTGATGGTATGACAAATGACGACAGAAGGCCTGTCTTTTACAATGGGAATCTGGGCAAACACTTTCTTAAGATCATTTACGTTATGCCCATCTACGTCAACAGCTGCGAATCCAAAGCTCTTCCATTTTTCTAAGAAGGGTTCTAAATCTTGCACAACGTGAGTTGGGCCATAGGACATGTATTTGTTGTAGTCGACCACCACAGTAAGATTTTCTAACTTATGTTTGCCTGCGCAAAGTGCGCCCTCCCAAATTGAACCTTCGTTGCACTCGCCATCGCCGACAGTGACCCAAGTTCGATAGGCAAGTTTATCTATTCTTGCTCGGAGGGCAAACCCGATTCCGATGGCGAGACCGTGGCCCAGGCTCCCCGTGGACGCTTCAACACCGGGAACTTTACCAAATTCTGGGTGGCCACCGAGAATTCCGTTTGTCTTACAGAGCCTCCAAAGTTCTGATTCGGGAAAAAATCCTTTGTCCTGTAGTACGGCGTAGAGTGCCAAACACCCATGACCTTTACTTAAGATACAGCGGTCCCTTTGAATCCAGCGGGGTTCGTTTGGGTTGAATTTTAAAATATCGTCGTAGAGCACCCTTAGAATTTCAATTAGAGAAAAAGCCGAGGCGAGGTGGCCCCGATTGGCAGCCTCTAACATTTTTACGACAGTTCTTCTTAATTTCAAAGAACGTTCATCTAAGATATTTGGCTCATTCTTAAGAGCTAAGCGCATAGGGAATTTCCTTGTATTCAGTAAGAATTCTATTGAGCATCATTTTTGCTTTGCCCAGTTGTACCTCTTTGTAAGAAATTTGTGATGTGCTTTTTACTGCGGCAAATTTACGTCTCTCCATTTGATCTTTTAAAAATTCGTTAAGAATAATAAAACACCACTTAATAGCGAGAAGCGGGTAATAAGCTTTAAATCGAATCATAAAATCTGGATCGCCGATGAATGCAGGTAAAATTATCTCAGAGAATTTAAAACATTGGGTTTGATTTAAGTTCATACCGGGGTGAAGAAGAAAATCTGAAATCATCTTCACCGGGTCATCCCAACCAAAATATTCGAAGTCAAAAAATACTAGCTGACCGGTACGAAGCTTCAAAGAATTATGAAAACCAAAATCAGAAGGGCTTAATGTTCTTTGAGAGAAAGAAATTTCAATTTTGGGATCAATATTATTTTCAATGAGGTAATTGAGGCCCCATTGTTTTAGAGTCAAAATCGTAGGTTTGAGATCATGTTCTAAGTATTGAATCATTTGGCTGTCTAACTTTTCTAGAACTTCGAAATGATTAAATCGGTGAAGGCGTAATTCTAAATTTTCAACCAAACTAGAGAATGAAAGGCAAGCTTCAGACGCCAGAGGAATTTGCTTGGCCCCCTGTTTTGAAGTGAGATTCTTAAGGGTTATTAGAAATTGGGCCGCCTGGCCAATCTGCAAAGAGGATATTTCAGAAGTTGCCAGCCTTTCACCGTCTATAAACTCATAAATGGCAGTGTTATTCTCTTTTTCGCAGTGAATGGGTTTAGGTACCACTTCGATTTGATTTTGAGTCATGAATTCTAGTGCTGAGAATTCACCTTTGAGGCGATCTCTTTTGTCTATCTTATCTTGGTAATAAATTTTTGCGATGAAATTTTGATTTCCACCGCATCTGAGTTTATAAATCTGATTATTGCCGCCCCCGTGGATTCTATCTATAGACAACGGAATTTCACCCCGACATTTCTCAAGAATTTTAGTTAGATTTGAATAAAGTTCATTTTTTTCAGGCGGCGAAAAAGTAATTTGCAATCTCCTTCCAATTTTTCATGATTTGCAACTGAGGTTTTACTTTTTGTTTAAGAGTTACTGTTTTTGCAGATTCAATACTTGGTGCAAAGAGAATGCCCTTAACGTCAGTGGGAAAATCTTTTTCTAAAAATGTTTCTTCTAAATCGTCTATAAACCACTGGCACCCCAGCGAAGCCACTCTCTTTACCTTTTCTTCACGTGTAGATTCAAAAATAACTTGAGATTTTTTGTTGAGCCCCAATCCATTGACTGCGAAGAAGTTTTGAGTTTCCATCCAACTGAGGGCCGATTCGCGAAGGTTGGTTTTATCTTCTCCTAAATTAGAATATTCGGTTTTGTGACTTACGATAAAGACCTTAATCTTTTTCTGACGACAGGTTGCAAAAAATTCCCGAACTCCCTCAATGAGATTGGCCTCCATAATGTGGGGACCATAAGCCATCGCCTGAATTCTCTGCCATTCTACTTCGCCATTTGAAAGTTTTCGTATTTGGTCTCGAATACTTGTTTTACCACTCGGCTCAGTTTCTTTGATGAGTCCGCGCTTAACCGCAAGTTTGTGCATAAGTTTGTCGTAACTAATTATGGTATTATCGAGGTCTACACCGATGACTTTTGGGGATTTCATCTCAGTTCTCCCTGCACAAGATTTTCTTACCTATATTATTATAAATTAACAGGAATTACTGGAATGAGCCAGATTGCCCTTTCCACTTCAGTTTTGGCCTTTGGTTTTAGGACCAATGGCCTAGCGTTGAAGACGAAAATTTCTGTACAATTCGATGCGAAAAGTCATAAATTGGGGGTCTATGGCTGACACCATCAAAATTTGGAATGATTGTTTTAAAGACGCTAAAAGCACCTTTAATAATTTTTTGGCACAGCCTCAAACCTTTGCCAAATTAAATCAGATGACCGAAGTGATATTGCGCACTTTTCAAAATGGCGGGACGATCTTCACTTGTGGCAATGGCGGGTCCCATTGTGATTCTCTTCACTTTGCCGAGGAGTGGACGGGGCGTTACCGTAAAGACCGTAAACCTATGGCAGCAATTGCTTTGGGGGACGGCCCTCATCTCACTTGTGTAGCCAATGATTTTGGATTTGAGCATATTTTTGAGAGACAAGTTCTTGCTCTGGGAAGACCAGGCGACTTGCTTTTATTTTTTACCACAAGTGGTAATTCAAAAAACCAGATTCTTGCCTTAGAAGCAGCCAAATCAAAAAAGATGGCGACGATGGCACTATCGGGGCGAGACGGGGGCCAATTGGCAAAACTTGCTGATCTTGCCGTAGTCGTGCCGGCAAAAACCAGTGATCGCGTTCAAGAGGTTCATATTAAGATCGTCCATGCTGTGATTGAAACTGTTGAGCGAATTCTGTTTCCAGAACTCTATTAGACGTTCCCGTAGATAGAATTTTTAATCATCATATAGCCGTTAAGGAGTTCTCCAATCCCCATTTCAAGGGAATGGTTTGGCTTAAAACCAGTTTTTTCGATCTTTTCATTAGACACAATATAATTACGTTGGTCGGGGTCTTTGCCGACGGGGGCCTCCATTATTGTAAAATCTGGTACGTGCTTTTTGATGACCTGGCAAAGCTCGGCTTTTGACAAGTTAGCTTCAGACAATCCCACATTAAAAATTCCACCTTTCATTTGATCAAATTTCGAAATTCCATGGATAAAGGCCCTCGTCACATCTCTAATATGAACGTAGTTTCTTTTGAAGTGGCCCTCAAATAAAACGACAAAACGATCATGAAATGCGCGATAAGTAAAATCATTGACGAGCAAGTCAACTCGCATCCGAGGTGACATGCCAAACACTGTTGCTAGCCGAAAGCTGATCGAATTTTCTCGTGTCATTAGAACTTTTTCGACTTCAACCTTGTCTTTAGCGTATAACGAAATGGGATTAAGCGGAGTGTTTTCGTCACAGAAATTATTTTTATCGCCCGTACCATAGGCGCTATTTGTCGTCGGCATTATGACCCTTTGCTGAGGACTCAATAGGCGAAACATCATCAAAATGGCATCTTTATTTGTGGTAGTGGCACCGATGGGGTCACGATTACAGAGTGGGGCACCAACATAAGCAGCTAGGGGAATGACGAGGTCTGCTTTTTTGACTAAAGGTGCAATGGTTTTTTCGATTCGTGCATCTCCGTTAACCACTGAGAAGTTTGGATTATGACAAACATGGGCTAGACTATTTTGTTTGAACATAAAATTGTCTAAAACAGTGACCCGATGACCTGCGTTAAGGAGCTCTGGAACCATGATTGACCCCAAATACCCCGCGCCGCCGGTTACCAAAATGTTTTGTCCCATATAAAAATATTAATTCATGACGCATTTAATTGTCGAGAATCAAAAAATATGAGGCATCCGACCTGTAAATTTCAACAGGCTAGACCTCTGCGTTGTATTAAAAAAGTTTTGGACGATGCTAATATTTTCAGAGGTGGAAATAGATCATGACTAAAACAGAACTTCTGCAAATCTATCGGAAGCTCCTAGTCGTTCGTATGGCTGAAGAACGAATCAGTGCCGAGTACCATTTGGACGAAATGAAAACTCCAATGCATCTTGGCATCGGCGCTGAAGCAATCAGTGTGGGAGTGGTGCATTGTCTCCCTAAGAACACAAAAGTTTTTGGAACCTATAGAAACCATGCACTCTATCTTGCCCTCTCTGACGACTTAGATGGTTTTTTTGGAGAGCTATTTGGAAAAAATTCAGGTCACGCCCGAGGCCGGGCTGGTTCTATGCATTTGTCTCATCCAGACCACGGTCTCATTCTTACTTCGGCGGTAGTGGGCACGACGATTCCGGTTGCCGTAGGTACGGCAATGGCAAATAATTACCAAAATAAAAAAGAAACTGTGGCGGTATTTTTTGGTGATGGGGCCACAGAAGAAGGGGTTTTTTGGGAGAGCATTAATTTTGCATGTCTTAAGAAACTCAATATTTTGTTTATATGCGAAGACAATGATTTAGCCATCCACGCTTTCAAAAAAGACAGGCAAAGTTATGAGTCTTTAGAAAGGGCGTTATGTGCCTTTCCTTGCCATTTTGCAAAAGGCAATGGTCGCCGAGTCGACGAAGTCATAAAAACAACTAAAGTTGTTCTAGAAAAAATGAAAGAAACACCAGGCCCAGGATTTTTACACCTAGACTATTTTAGAATTGTACAGCATGTGGGCCCCGGATTTGATTTTGACGTGGGTTATAGGCAAAAACCTACAGACCCATTAGAGTATGACCCACTCCCCATTTTTGAAAAACACTTAAGCGAAAATAGAATTTCAAATACAGAACTTTCTCAAATTAGAAGGGAGCTAGATAAGAAAATTTCTATGGCCGTGGAAAATGCTCGTAAAGCTCCATTTGCCCCCGCAGACGACCTCTACCTTGATGTCATGATGGAGGTATGAGCTGTGACAATTAACCTCCCCCTTATGGAAAATAATATTAACAAAGAAGACTTAAACACCGTTATCGATTTTCTTAAAACCAATCCTATTCTCACGGCATCAAAAAATGTTTTAGCGTTTGAAGAAGAGTGGTCCAAATGGCTTGGTGTCAAACATAGTGTTTTTGTTAGTTCAGGCTCAGCGGCAAATCTCATTACACTTGCAGCTCTCAAACATACTTCAGGCATTGGTGAAGTCATAGTCCCTCCGTTAACTTGGTCGTCAGACATTGCTTCAGTTCTTCATTGTGGGTTTAAACCCATCTTTGCAGATATTAACCCCAGAAATTTGGCAATGGCCGAAAAAGAAATCGCCTCAAAAATTACAAATGATACGAAAGCCATTTTTCTCACCCATATTTTGGGCTTTAATGGGTTGACTCAAAATATTTTAGATTTAGCACAAGATAAAAAAATTCCTCTTATCGAAGATGTCTGTGAATCTCACGGCGCCACGTTTAAAGGCAAAAAACTTGGAACTTTTGGTCTCATGTCGAATTTCTCTTTTTACTACGCCCACCATATGAGCACCATCGAAGGGGGAATGGTCTGTACCAATGACGAAAACCTCTATCAAATTTTAAGAATGCTCAGGGCCCATGGAATGATTCGGGAGTCTAATTCTGATACGGTAAAAAGAACCTATACAAAAGAGCACCCTGACTTGAATCCTGATTTTATTTTTGCTTACCCCGCCTACAACGTCAGGAGTACAGAAATCAATGCGGTATTGGGCCGCAGCCAACTTAAACGACTTGATGAAAATAATAAAAAGCGAACTAGAAACTTTAAACTATTTCTTGAAAACCTTGACCCCAAAAAATTCAGAACTGATTTTGACGTAGAGGGGTCTTGTAATTACGCGTTTGTTCTCATTCTTAATAAGCCCGACGATAAAAGGCGAGATCTTCTCGAAACGCTCATGCGATCAGCTCAAGTTGAATTTAGGCGTGGAACAAGCGGCGGAGGTAACCAAATGAGACAACCCTACATGAAAAGTATTCTCCCCAAGGGTGAAGCCACTAAATATTCAAGTGTGGAGCATGTGCATTTTTATGGCTATTATATCGGTAACTATCCTGAACTATCTGAAGCAAAAATAATACAACTCTGCAAACTTGTGAATTCGGTGGATTGATTATGACAAAAATGATGTCTTATCGAAACGCACTAGTAACCGCTGTAACCAGTGAGATGGAAGCCGACCCAAACGTTTTTGTATTTGGCCTTGATGTACCTGATCACAAGAGAATTTTTGGAAGTACAGCCGGGCTCGTAGAAAAATTTGGGTCCAAGCGATGTTTTGGTACTCCACTTTCTGAAGAGGCCATGACGGGGATTGCTCTAGGGGCTGCTATGAGTGGTCTTAAACCAATTCATGTGCATATAAGATCTGATTTCATGCTTTTGGCCACCAATCAAATTATCAATATGGTTTCAAATGTCAGATATCTCAGTGGTGGGCGCCTCTCAGTACCCTTGGTTATTCGTGCTATTATTGGTCGTGGTTGGGGCCAAGGGGCGCAGCACAGTAAATCTCTTCATAGCCTTTTTGCTCATATTCCCGGGCTTAAAGTTGTGATGCCCTCCACACCTCAAGATGCCTACAGCCTTCTTCGCGCTGCAATCCAAGATCCTAATCCTGTGATTTTTTTAGAACAGCGATGGCTTTATGACATTGAAGGTCCCGTGGATTTGAATTTAAATGAAAAACTTGGTCACGCCGCTGTAAAAAAAGAAGGTAAGGATGTAACAATCATTTCTACGTCGTGGATGACGGTGGAAGCCTTAAAGGTCGCCGAAGTGCTCAATAAAAAACAGGGCATTGACGCAGAAATCATTGATGCACGGTCGATTGCGCCACTAGATGAAAAGACCATTTATAAATCTGTGAGAAAAACAGGGCGTGCGGTAGTTTTAGACTATGACTGGGTTTACTGTGGATTTGCATCAGAAATAGCAGCTTCAATTTCTGAGCACTGCTTTGACGTTCTCAAAAAACCAGTGCTGAGATTCGGTTTTGAACATGTTCCGTGTCCGACGACGAGACCCTTAGAAAATCTCTTTTTTCCAGCTGCACCTAAAGTCATCAGAGCTATTGAAAATATGTTTAGAAAAGCACCTTCTGATTTTAAAGACGAATATTTTTTCTCTTATGACAATAAATTTAAGGGTCCCTTTTAATGGCAGAAATATCATCGACTCTAATTACGGGGATTTCAGGTTCGGGCGGAAGTTACTTGGCTGAGCATATTGCTCAATTCCATCCCCAAATCAAACTTCATGGAATTTCAAGATGGCATAGTACAACGGTTCTTAATAATTTAAGTGAAATATCAGGTAAGGTGACAATGCATGAGTGTGACCTCGCCGACTTGAGTTCAGTCTATACTGTATTAAAAGACGTAAAACCCAATGTGATTTTTCATATTGCCTCCCATGCTAATGTGAGGGCTTCGTTTAATAATCCTTTGGCCGTTATGAATAATAATATAAATGGGACGGCAAATTTATTTGAAGCAGTGAGACTCTTAGAATTTAATCCTGTCATTCAACTTTGCAGTACTTCAGAAGTTTACGGACAAGTCGATCCAAAGTTTGTTCCCATTGATGAAACAGCACCAATGAATCCGGCAAGTCCTTATGCGGTCTCAAAAGTGACACAAGATCTTTTGGGTAGTATGTATTGGCAAGCCTATAAGATGAAAATTATTCGAACGCGAATGTTTGCTTACCTCAATCCTCGACGGCGCGATTTATTTGCCACTTCGTTTGCTTTGCAGGCAGCGAGAATAGAAGTGGGTCTGCAATCAGAACTGCTTCATGGAAATCTCGATTCAGTTCGAACTATCATCGACGTGAGAGATGCCATGGACGCTTACTGGCAGGCAGTTATTCATTGTGCGCCGGGTGAGGCCTACAATATTGGCGGCGATAAGACCATGACGGTTCGTGAGTTTTTGGAATTACTAAAATCTATGTGTCGAGTTCCTATTAAATCAAAGCAGGATCCTAAATTATTGAGGCCAGCTGATGTCACGTTGCAGATTCCAAATATTGAAAAGTTTAGAAAAGCCACAGGTTGGAAACCCAAGTACTCGTTCAACGAAAGTGTGCAGTTTCTTTTGGACCATTGCCGAAAAGTGGCAAAGAGTGAATTGGAGAATAAAAATGTTTAGTGGAAAGCGAGTTCTTGTTACCGGCGGGACAGGTATGATTGGTCGATATCTTGTTGATCTTTTGCTTGAACGTGGAGCCAAAATCCGTATCGCATCTCTTGATGAGCCCCGTGAAGAAATGAAAAAAGTTGAATTTCAAAAGACTAATTTGATGATTTTTGAAAACTGTATTAAAGCGTGCGAAGGGATGGACTACGTCTTTCACGTGGCCGGAATTAAAGGTTCGCCATCAATGACCGCTAAGAAACCGGCGAGTTTTTTTGTCCCCTTGATCACTTTTAATACGAATATGATGGAAGCCGCAAAACAATGCGGAGCCAAAGGGTATCTTTATACAAGTTCTGTTGGTGTTTATGGACCAGCCGAAGTTTTTCAAGAAGATGATGTTTGGAAGAAATTCCCCTCAGAAAATGATCGATTTGCCGGTTGGGCTAAGCGCATCGGCGAGTTACAAGCTGAGGCCTATAAAATCGAATATGGTTGGAATACAATTTGTATCGTAAGACCGGCCAACGTTTATGGGCGCTATGATAATTTTGATCCTAATAATGCCATGGTCATTCCTTCTCTCATCAAACGAGCGGTGGACGGTGAAAATCCATTAAAAGTTTGGGGAGACGGTAGTCCCGTAAGAGATTTTATTCATGCAAAAGATGTTGCTCTAGGAATGCTCTTTGTTATGGAAAAAGAAATTCATGAACCAATTAATTTAGGCTCCGGCGAAGGTGTCAGCATCAAAGAACTTGTCGAAGTCATTGCAAGAAATTTACCCCATAAACCGAAAATTGAATGGGACGTCACAAAACCCGCTGGAGATAAAAAGCGCCTCTTAGACATGTCAAGAGCCTTCAAATACGGATTTAAACTATCTGTGTCTCTTGAAGAAGGGGTTCGCGATACCATCGATTGGTATACTAAGAATCAAAAAGTAAACGATGGTAGATTTAATGTATTTCGAGACGGCGTCACTTACGGGGCTCGATAGGGAGGATTAAGTGCCAAAAAAAAACATTCTCATATGTGGGGCGACGGGTTTTATAGGTAGAAACCTCACAGAGAAGATTTCAAAAAATCCCAACTGCCAAGTATTTGCAACCTACAACACGAGGCCACCCTTTCAGTGTAAAGGTGTTGAATTTGTTCAAGCCGACCTAACTAAGATATCCGACGTCAATCGGCTTGTAGGTGGAATCGACATTTTAATCCAAGCGGCAGCGACGACTTCGGGTGCTAAAGACATTATTACAAAACCCCATTATCACGTTACTGACAATGCGGTGATGAATTCACTTTTATTTCGAAGTGCATTTGAAAAGTCCACCCCGCACGTCATCTTTTTTAGTTGCACAGTGATGTATCAATCGGGTGATAAAAAAGTATCAGAGACAGATTTTGATGCAAACCAAGAAATTTTTCCGAGTTATTTTGGTGTAGGTTGGACAAAAGTCTATATAGAGAAAATGGCTCAATTTTATTCAAGGTTTAATAAAACAAAATTCACAATAATCAGACATTCCAATATTTATGGTCCACACGACAAATATGATTTAGAACGATCCCATGTTTTTGGCGCCACAGTAGCCAAAGTCCTCACGGCAAAGAGTGGCAAAGTGACGGTTTGGGGCACAGGCGAAGAGGCTCGAGATTTATTATATGTCGAC
Organism: Oligoflexia bacterium; assembly: GCA_023250675.1. Classification (GTDB taxonomy): domain Bacteria; phylum Bdellovibrionota; class Bdellovibrionia; order JABDDW01; family JABDDW01; genus JAHFAE01. The sequence continues at coordinate 33,282 of JAHFAE010000007.1, forward strand.
GATCTCGTAGAATTTGTCGAAACAGCTATTATAAAACAACAAAGTCCCTATGAACTCGTCAATGTGGGTTTGGGGTCAGCTATTGCCGTTAAAGATCTAGTTGCTAAGATTATTCAACACTCGGGAAAAAACTTAGAGATACAATACGATACGACAAAACCTACTATAAAGACAAAATTAGCCCTTGATATAAGTAAGGCTGAAAAGGTTTATGGTTGGAAACCTCAGACCACACTCGACGACGGAATTAAAAAGAGTCTTCAATGGTACAACGAGAACATTAAGGAGATTTAGTGAAAACATCGTTGGTCGCTCTTGCTCTGAATGAAATTGAAGCCATGAAAGTGGTGATGCCTCGGGTTAAAAAAGATTGGCTCCATGAGATTATCGTGGTTGATGGGGGATCCACAGACGGCACGATAGAATATGCCGAGTCTATGGGTTATAAGGTCATTAGGCAAACTCCGCCAAAAAATAGGAACCTAGCGGCTATCTATAGAGGTATTAGCCAAGGTTATAAAGAGGGTGTGGAGGCTGCAACGGGTGACATTATCATTGCCTTTACTCCCGATAACAATTGTATCCCCGAGAAAATTCCAGAGATCATTGCGAAAATGAAAGAGGGATACGACATGGTCATTTGTTCTCGCTATGCTCAAGGGGCCAAGAGTGCTGATGATTCCCTCGTATCTGGATTTGGTAATTGGCTTTTCACAACGATGACAAATGTTCTAACGGGCTCTCACTATACAGATGTCTTAGGTTTTTACCGTGCTTTCAAGCGAAGTGTTTTTTTTGATTTAAATATGGATAAAGACATTCGTATTTCGACAGGCACTCAACTTTGCATTCGTTGTAAAAAAAGGGGTTTGAAGGTAGCCGATGTTCCAGGCGACGAACCACCGCGGATCGGTGGCAAAACAAGTCGAAGCATCATAGGCAACGGCTTGGTAGAACTTCATACCGTTGTCTCTGAAGTTTTAAAGAGAGCATGAAGTGAAAACGATTCATCCCTTTATTCTGGGTAGTGGTCGAACGGGCCAGGTTATCGCAAGAAGTCTTGATATTTTAAATCAGTTACATACCGATCAATTCCAGATTCGAATTCCGGTCTTTATTCCTAGGGGAAAATCCTTTGGCGACATGGCCAAGGGTTTAGAAAACAGTGCCCTATTCATAGCCAATCCGCCGGGGCTTCACGAACAAGCCATCGTACAGGCTGAAAAGGCAGGTTTTTCTGCGGTTTTCTGCGAAAAACCTGTTTGTACTGATATAGAGCAAATAGCTTCTTTAAAAAAAGTAAAAAAAAATGTGCCCGTATTTCATGTTTATCGACAGCAGTGGGGTCCCCAAACAATTAAAGAAATGATATTGGCTGGGGAATTAGGCGAAATCATTTCAATTGAAGGCAAAATTTGGCAGCCCAGCATGGCTCATAGAGCTCTAGAACCCTCTGCGAGGCCCCAGGATTGGAAAACCGATCCCAAACTCAACGGAAATTTTGGAGTGATATTAGATCTTGGAGTTCATTGGGCAGATCTTGTAAGTTTTCTGGTTGGCCAAACGCCAACCCGAGCAAAAGGCTGGCATTCCAAAATTAATAACGAGCCGCCTTATCATGATACTCACCTTCATCTTGATTTAGAGTTTCCCAGTTCCATAAAAACCTTCGCGTCTATTTCAAAGGTGGTTCATGGAGCAACAAATGACCTTGAAGTTAGTATCTTAGGATCGAAAAAAGCAGCAACTTGGAAGTTTCTGAACCCCGATGAAATCATCGTCGGTAAAGGGCGTGATCGCAACATCATGGTAAGAAAAGAAAATCGGTGGGGCAGTCGCCAACCGCCTTTTCATGGATTAGGCTGGATTGAAGGCTATATAGAAATCATAAGGCAGGGATTATTTGAACTCGTGGGATTGCCTATTACTTCATATCCTAATCTCAAAGAGAGTCTCTTGATTACAGAAAAACTTCTGTCATCGCAAATCACAGAGTAAGAGAGTTAGAGATACCAAAAATAAATATAAATAATTGTACTAACCCGAAGGCAATGTTTGGCACGAAGGTGAAGCGTTTGGGGGAGCCGGATGCGATTCCGCTGAACTGCCTTATTTGACTAATTTGTTCGGCGAAGGGGGCCCCAAGAGCCATGGATGGCGCCGCCTCAGCGAAGTGGCAAACTTGCCTTTGGGTTAGTACTCAATTTTAATTTTAGATTCAAAATCCTATTCTCATCGAAAACATATTCTGAAAATAGTCAATCCTAGACAAATGTTAACCGTCAAATTTTCGACGACGCGCTAGACTTAAGAGGCCGTCTTACCCAACCGAATAAGATGGTGTAACCTACATGGAAGGGGGTTTCATTGATCATCAGTAGAACTCCATACAGGCTTTCGTTTTTTGGCGGCGGTACGGATTATCCTCAGTGGTACCTCAAAGAGGGTGGCGCTGTTTTATCCACCACAATAGACAAATACTGCTACGTGACGGCCCGATATTTTCCACCTTTTTTTCATTACAAACATCGCGTTGTTTGGTCTCACATTGAAGTTGTTCCGAATATGAATGAGATTTTACATCCGTCAGTGAGAGAGGCTCTACGTCTTTTTGAACCCGAAGATACCGTTGGCTATGAAATACATCATGCTGGCGATTTGCCAGCGCGCACAGGTATTGGGTCAAGTTCATCTTTAACAGTGGGTCTTCTCAATGCTCTCTCACGCTTGAAAGGTCAAAATTGGACCCCAGAACTTATCGCCAATAAAGCATTACATTTGGAACAAGAAATTCTAAAAGAAAATGTCGGGAGCCAAGATCAAGTTGCTGCAGCAATTGGTGGGTTAAATGTAATTCGATTTAGAAAAACAGGAGAGTGGAAGGTTGAACCCGTCAATGCCTCACCCGCTCGGATCGCCGAATTAGAATCAAGACTCCTCATGGTTTATACGGGCACTGCAAGAAATGGGGGCGTCGTCGCAGGAAAAATAATTGAAACCCTCATGTCAAAAGCCCAGTATCTTAAAAAAATAGTCGAAATGGTAGATAAGGGAGTTGAAATTCTTCTTGGTAACGGTGAACTAGACGAGTTTGGCAAGCTTCTTCACGAAACCTGGTCGCTCAAAAAACAATTGAGTGAATTTATTTCTAGTCCTACAATTGAAACGACATATAAAAAAGCCCTTGGGGCCGGTGCCATTGGTGGCAAGCTGATGGGTGCTGGTTCTGCCGGATTTATGTATTTTTACGTTCCCCATAGCAAATGGGATTCAGTGACCGAAGCACTCTCAAACTATGTTTGTGTACCCTTCAAATTTGAAAACAGTGGCACTTCTATTATTCATGATAGTGCTGATCCTGCAGTGGCCCATAACATAAATAGAGCCCGTCTTAAGCTCGTCGGTACTTAATACCTGAAACGATTAGGTCGAGACTTCTTTTGCTCGGCCTATTGATTTTTGAGTACGATTCTCTTTCTTTTCGGTCATTTCTGGTCTGGAATTTGGTAAATCCTTTTTCTTGAATTTTCTCTCCAGAGCATCATGAAAGAAGTGGTTAATTATTGCCGAAAATAAAATGCAGTACAAAATTACATTGTAAAGTTTTGTTTCAAAAAATGCAGGCAGAATATCAATATTATGGTTTATTAGATAGTGGATTAGATACACTGGGTAAGAGAGTTCCCCGATCCAGCGGTCTGCTCGGTTGTTTTTCGTAGCTTGAAAAATAAACGGTAAAGCAAAAAAGAAACAAATATAAAATTGCATCCACTGGCCAATAAAGAGATAGGTATCGGGAATAATAAATTGAACTCGTGGCCAATTAGTAATGTAGATAACCATCACCGTAAATACGATGAGTCCCCATCCCGCGGCCGATTCAGAATGTTCTATTTTTTTATAAATAAAATAGGCCAGAGCGCCGGTGCAAAAAAAGAACATTTCAAGCGGAACGAATCGATTGGGCCAAGGCTCAAAATCGCCGGTGTAATGGTAGGTGATCCCTCTAAATAAAAGAGATAAGATAGCGATTGCTACAAGTTTTTTCTTACTTTTTACAATAAACGGTGCGAGAGCATAGAAAATAAGTTCTATAGGTAGGCTCCATGCCTGTGAAATTACGTGCCAGTCGGCAAACTGCACTGATTCGCGATAATAATATTTTGTGAAAGTCATGCCATCTGCGCCTGGATAGAAAAACATCATGATATCAGAGCCAAAAATAAAGAGATTAGAAAAAATCATGAATAATTTTGAGCCCCAAGACCAATCTGTTGAAAGGATTTTTGTTATGAAAATCTGATTTCCTAAAACGATTGCCGTGAGAGTGGTAAGTAAAAGGATAAGCCAATAAGTCGGAAATATTCGAAGAAGCCTATTAAAATAGAAATCTTTAATATTTGAGTACCGTTCATTGAGAATCAGAGCCATGTAAAATCCGCTAATCATAAAAAAACATTGAACTGGCACAACTCCGCCTACAAATGTCGTATAAGTGATGGGAAGCTTTCCCACATGAATGAGTAGAACCGAAATAGCAAACAGTAGTCGCATCACACCCATAGATGTACCTCTATAATTTTGTCGCAATTACCATAATGCTTGAACCCGTTGGTATGACCTCGCCAGCCTGGATTCGTTTTAGTTCCCAAATGCCAATAGGAGAAAAAAGAGTTTGTGTTACAATGTTTGTTCGATGATCTTTTTCGTAGTTTCCCTTACGTTTGAACCCCAGAGAAAAAGGCAGATGTCTGAAAACATAAATGGGGGCCACAAGAAAACTAAAAAATGGTGATAAATAGTTGATTTGAAATCCAGTTTTGACTAAGAGCTCTTCGAGCTCATTCATTTCATAGCGTCTAAAGTGACAAGCCCACTCGTCTTCGTCAGACCAAAGAAATTTCTGTCCTGGAACTGTCAGGTAGATGTGACCTCCCGGTTTAAGAAGACTGACGACAGATTTTAGAAACTCAAAATCATTTTGGATATGTTCAAGAACATCAAATAAACCAATATTGGGAAGAATATTGGCACGAAATGGAATGTCTTGAATGGGAGCTCTGATAATTTCAGTGACGCCTCGATCCCGGGCGATTTCAACGCCGGTTGGGGATGGTTCAATCAAAATTGTTTGGTATCCATTGGCCTGCAGCGCCAATGATACGATTCCATTACCTCCACCGAGATCAAACAGGGGACCGTTCGGCGGGATATACTCAAGGGCTGCCATAATGCAACGTGTGCGGTGGCTAAACCAATAAGAATCTTTCTCTAATTGAGCATTGAGGAGGTGACCTTCATTGGGGTAATGAACTTTTGTCTGACCTTGGAGCTTCCATATTCCATCATCTTTTGATAGTGGACTAGAACAGTAATGGGAAGGATCAAAATTTAAGTTCATCGCAGTGTCCATCAGGATTTCAAATCTTTCAAGACTTTAGCTGGGACGCCGCCAACCAGGCTATGGGCTGGCACTGAGTCCTTTACCAAAGACGAAGCTGCAATAAATGATTTTGCTCCGATATTGACGCCGTCTAGTATGACCGCATTAACGCCAACAAAACATCCGGATTCAATCTTGACTGGATTGGTCTGTGTTGGAAATTTTTTTTGTAAGGGATGATCTTTGAAGCCCACATTGAGGTGAGTAATGATGGTCGCCTTTTCGGCAAGAGTCACTTGGTCTCCTAGAGTAATAGGTGCGGCTAAATCAAGGAGAACGTCATTGCCTAGAAAACATTCCTTCCCCATCTTGAGGGCGCTAAAACCGACTCGGTAATAGTTAAAAAACTTTACGCTATGTATGGTGCAGTCCCTGCCGATTTTTGCACCGACAATACGAAGGTAAATAACCCTAAGTTGAGGGAGAGGAACAAGACGAAATCCCATGTAGACCAAAGTCCCAAAACAAAATCGAAATGCTTTCTTAATTCCAATTTCTTTTAGGGCTTTCACTTCTATTATTATAGCGATTTGAAAATCCCGAGATCAACTTTTATGTTAAAATTTAGTGGTTATGCAGAGTAGAGGCATTGAAGTCTCTTTGATATTACCTTGTTTCAATGAAATGGAACACATTCAAACGTCTCTTAAGAAAATATCTGACTACATGGCCTTTGTCTTTCCTATGTCGAGGTACGAAATTCTTCTCATTGATGACGCAAGTACGGACGGCACCAGAGATTGGCTAAAAAACTTAGAATGGCCAAACTGCAAAGTCAGTCTCAACGAAACAAATCTTGGTCGCGGCGGCGCCGTAAAGCAAGGAATGAAACTCAGTCAGGGCAGCGTCGTCGGGTTCATGGATATTGACTGTGAAGTCTCTGAGTCTTATTTGTCAAAATTTGTGCAAGAGGTTAAGGGAGGAGCCGACTTGAGCGTGGGTCGCAGGGTTTATCACCTTTCTCTAAGGCCTTACATTTTGCTCAGACACTTTTTATCTCAATGTTATAAAGCTCTGCTTCGATATGCTTTTGAATGTAAGACACTTGATAGTGAAGTGGGGTACAAATTTTTTTCGAGACAACTCGTAGATTATATTTTAGCCCAATCCCAATTCGACGATTGGTTTTGGGACACCGAAGTCATTTTACTTTCAGAGAGGATGAATTTTAATATTATAGAGATCCCCGTTCTTTTTCTAAGAAACCCTCGAAAGACTTCTACAGTTAAAGTGTTTCGGGACAGTATGAATTACCTGAAAGCATTTTCTAAATACAAAAATCTAATGAAAAAAGGTGCCTACGGGAAGCCAAAAAAATCATCGACACAAACAAAGGCTTCGGCTGCGGCCTAGTGCAAACGTGATCACGTCAATTACCAAATTTCTGCGATCTGAATTACTAACTTTGGGAGCCTCAGCCTCATTGGCTCTTATCAGTTTCTACACAAGAGTTTTTGGGCCAGACACGATCGGCAACGACTACACAGCCCAAGTAGGCCAAGCTTTACAATACCGCTATTTTACAAAATTAGGAATAGAACCTCTTTGGTATCCCCACATCTCGGGGGGCGAATCTTATGCTGGCTTAGCGCTATCACAAATTTATCATCTGCCTGCATGGTTGATTTCTTTTCTGCCTTATTTTTGGAATGGTGAGGCCATGGAGCTATTTTTGGTCAAAACTATGATTATGTTTTTTATTTCTCAATTCGTTTTGTATATAACATTGAATCGGCTGTTTGAAATTTCTAAATGGTATGCCTTTACCATATCTGTAGCTTTCATTTACACATTGCGAAATTTAGATTCGGCGCGATTTGGTACTTCAATGGATGCAAATGCTTATTACGTTTTATCCGCTTGTCTCATTTGTTTTGTATTCATTAGAAAGAAGGGAACATTATTTCTACCTTTTGCTTTTTACTTATTTATTTCTGCCGGGTATGCACCCATGAGTATTTTTGGAGGTACAGGTCTTTTGATTCTCGTCAGTTTTCTCTATAAAAAAACAAAAGATCATTTCACTTGTCTCAAAATTTGTGGGAGCGGTTGTTTAAGCATTTTGCTTTCGGCACCCATTGTTTCGCTTACCAATGAACTTGTGAAAATGAACCATCGGCGCACTAACGCCCCTGACCTCAAGTGGGCTAATGAAAGTGCTCTTAATATTAGACACGTAATAACAAATTTATTTTCTCCTTGGGCCTCAGACGTTCAGTCCAGCTTTGGGGGGAGTACTTTACTTTCGGCTATTCTTATTCTCTCTTTCATATTTCCCGTTCTTCATTTTAGAAAATGGGCAAATTTGAAATATTATTGGGTGGCTGCTTTGTTTTTCTTTATTTATTCACTGGGGGATCGGGCAGGTCTTTTTACTTTTATGTTCAATTATTTACCGGGATTTCATTGGGTTAGAATTCCCCCTAGAATACTCAACGCCGGTTTGCCGCTTATAGCATTGTTTTGGGGAATGATTTGGAGTGAAAACAAGAATAATCCCGATTTCTTAAAAACAATAAGCCAAATTCTACCTTGGGTTGTGAGTGTTGCTGCAATCGCTTCGACAGTGTTTTATTTGAATCGATTCGACTTAGTACCAGATGAAAATTTGCCCCTAACTCTCAGTCCAAATTGGAATGAGGGCTTAGATACGTATTGGTTTGCAGCCGGCCTCTTATTTTGTTTTTCTTTGCTTTCTTTTTTAAAACTCAAACTCCATCGGGTGATTCAAAGGCAAATTGCGCTTGCGGTTATTGTGTTGTCGTGCCTGTTCCAAATCGCCTCAATGATTTCATATGGGACGTGGGTTCAAAAGAAAGAAAACTACAAAATTCCAACTTTGGAGAATCTAGAAAGCGCAAATCATTTGCCTTTGTATCCCTCTTACCCGTTAGTCTATGAATTGAGTTTAGCTGAAGGATGGCTTGGATTAGCCAGTGTTGATTATTTTAATTTTCGGACCCGTTTTGGTGAAAACGCCAATTGTGTATTGCCATTATTAAAGAATTCACCAAAGTATGTTCCTCTGCCATTTTACTTTACCGACAGCTGGATTTGTGGAGAATTGCCTACGGATTATCGCTGTAGTTTTGAGAATGCAGGAATTGCTTTTTTAGAGAAGAGCAGTAAATGTAACGATCAGATTTTAAAACCAAATCTTGCTGAACTAAATAAAGAAAATAAGTTGATTGCACTGGGCCCTGGTAGCGTGACTATCAAAGGGATCTCTCATTCGCCCACTATTTTAGTTGCGCCCTACTCATTTGGTAATTCTTGGCAAGTAACAGTAAATGGTGAAAAACGAGACACTCTCAAAGTTGATCACGGGATATTGGGAGTAGCTGTGCCAGCGGGCGAAAATACCATTCGATTCGACTTCTTACCTCCTTCATTTCACTTGTCAAAAACTATTCTTTACTTTGCTATAGGTTTTTACCTCCTCATTTGTCTTTATTATTTTAGAAACACGAAGGCCCTGGCCGCCCTCATTTTAATTCTCGGTTTTTCAATTCCGTTTTGGCCATTGTTTCAAAGTCAAGACGGGGCTATACTTCTGCATAATGGATACCAAAATCTCGTGACGTCGTTTTCTCAAAACGTCGAAGGCCATAATTGAATCTCTCGCACCAAGTCATTTTCAGCAACTCATAGCGAGACCAACACCAATCCTATTGAAAATCAAAGCTAATCACGGCAAAATCATTTAAATGTTTAAACAAATCAGAATCGCTTTTTATGAAGAAATTTGGCCATTAGCGCTATCTTTTTTTATAGTCTTAATAAGTTTTTCTAGCCGTATTTTTGGCCCCTATACCACTGGCAACGATTATCCCATCCAAGGTTGTGAGTCCTTGATCTATCGATTTTATACAAGAAACGGGATCGAACCACTTTGGTACCCTCACATCGCCGGGGGTAGCCCCTTTGTCGGTTTGGCGGGCGCACAAATTTATCACTTTCCAGCTTGGCTTCTTTCTTTTTTCCCAAGTTATTGGGATGGAAACGCCCTTGAACTATTTATTCTTAAAACAGCGTTGATGGTTTTTATCTCTCAGGCGGCTCTATACCTTTGCTTAACTAAAGTTTTTAACATGCCAAAATGGGCGGCCTTTGGAGTTTCAATTCTAGTTATTTACAATCTTCGTATGACGGATGCGTCTCGATTCGGGCTTTATCTTGATGCCTTCACCTATTTCACCACATCGGCTTGTCTCATTTCTGGTGTTTTTTTAAAAAAGTGGGGAGCCCTATTATTGCCGCTCAGTTTTTATCTTTTTATTTCGGCCGGGTATCCCCCCATGGTGATTTACGGCACCGTTGGATTTTTGTTTTTATTAGCCCTTCTTGTACAAAAGACCAGAGATTGGCATGCAACATTAAAAATAGCTGGTGCAGGTATTTTAGGACTTTCTCTTTCGTCACCCATAGTCGCTCTCATGTTTGAAGCTTCAAAGACAAATCACAGGCGCGTTCAGGCTGCCGATTTAGAATGGGCTAACTATGACTTTCTCACAATCGAAAATATACTTGGCAACCTCTTTGCCCCTTGGAGTGCCGAGGTTCAATCAAGCTTTGGTGGGACAACTGCCTTAAGTTTACTTTTACTTACGGTTTTATTTTTACCGTTTGTATATCGAAAAAGAAAAGTAATGATCTATTGGCTATTGACGCTATTCTTTTTTGTCTTCGCACTAGGCGAGCAGGCTGGCTTATTTCGATTAATGTTTAGCTACGTCCCGGGTTTTCACTGGGTTCGCATTCCTGGCCGAATCTTAAATGTGGGAGAGGCCCTTCTTGCTATTTTTATTGGTTTTGTTTGGTTAGAAAATCGAGATGATAAGACTCTTTGGCAGAGCATTAAAAAAATGACTCCCTTTATTGTATTTATTTATGTTGTGGGGTCCATTTTATGTTTTATGTACAATCCTAAAATTTCGGTGGGATTTGATCTTCCTATGAATCTTAATCCAATCTGGAAGAATGGCCTATCTCTCTGGTGGTTAGTTGCTGGTTATTTATTTGTGGGAGCTCTATGCCTAAAAATGTATTTTAAAAGATACTCCAAGATTTCTCTCGCTATAATTACGGCGACTACACTTTTTCAATTAGGTACCATCGTTTGGTACGGCACTTGGATCATGACTAAAGCTGAATTGCCAATTCCACATTTTACAACATTTGAGGAATCAGAAAACTTACCAAGCTACGCTTCGGGTCCTCTTTATCAAGAATTGGAGCTGGCCGAAGGGACTTGGGGCTTAGCCAGTGTGGACTACTTCACTTTTAGAGAAAATACGGGCCCTGAGGCAGATTGCGTTTTGCCGCTTATGAAAAAAGCTGGATTTTATAATCCTCTTCCGTTTTATTTTACCGATGGTTGGCAATGTCACTCTTCTCAGAATCCAGTAGCAAGAGCGCATTTGATTGAAAGTTTAAAAGAATACAAATGTGGCGAAGGCAAAAGGGGATTCGTATTTGTTGAAAACCTACCAAGTTGCCAAGATCAAATCCATCCTCCGAGACTCTTAGAGCTCAATTCAAAAAATCATATGGCAAGACTTGGGCCTGGCAGCACTGAAATAAGTGGTGTCACTGATGTGCAATCGATTTTTGTAACTCCTTATAGCTATGCTGGTGATTCTTGGAAGGTTTGGGTAAATGGGGTACCTCAAAAACCTTTAAGAGTTATGGGTGGATTACTAGGAGTAGCAGTTCCGTCCGGTACCAACACGGTCAAAGTAAATTTTTTGCCGAATTCATTTGTCTTCGCCAAATATTTGACTTGGGCTGGAATAATGATTTTGATTGTGCTCTTTGGATTACTCGAAATTCCCTGGGCAAGAATTTCAAGGTATAGAAAATTTATTTTGGTGTGTTGTATTGTGTTTTCTATTTTGACAGTCCCTTTTTGGCCCATATTTCAAGAAGAAGACGGACAAGTCATGTTACGAACGGATTACAATGATCTTATTCGTGTCCTTGTAGAAAAATCCAAGACGGGTGGTTGAAAATGCAACGATGTGTATGGCCTGGTAATGACGTGCTTTACATTCACTATCACGACAAAGAATGGGGTGTTCCTGTTTATGATGATCAAAAACTATTTGAGTTTTTAATTCTTGAGGGCGCCCAGGCCGGTTTGAGTTGGATTACTATATTGAGAAGGCGTGAGGGTTATCGCAGGTCCTTTGCAAACTTTGATGCCGAAAAAGTAGCTCGATTTGACAAGAGAAAGATAGATTCTCTTCTTAAAGATACTGGCATTATTAGAAATAAACTTAAAGTAAATGGAGCCGTCACCAACTCAAAGGCATTTTTAAAAATTCAAGAAGAGTTTGGAAGTTTTAGCAAATACCAATGGGGGTTTGTCGATGGTAAACCCATTCAAAATAAGTGGGTCAAAAAAATTCCTGCTACGACAAAGGTTTCTGATGCATTTAGTAAAGACTTAAAAGCTCGTGGATTTACTTTTGTTGGTTCGACAATCATGTACGCCCATATGCAAGCTGTAGGAATGGTGAATGATCATTTAGTAAAGTGCTTTCGCCATTCCCAACTAAAAAAGGCAAAAGGTTAAGAGACAGTGGCGAATAAGTATATTGCTCTTTTACGAGGAATAAATATCAGCGGTCAAAAACTGATTGAGATGAAGGACTTAAAAGAATCCTTTGAGAATCTTAAATTCAGAGATGTTATTACTTATGTACAAAGCGGTAATGTAGTTTTTCAAGCCCCCGGCTTTAAGGAGGTCGCCTTGGTTTCTAAGATTGAGAAAATGATTCTAAAAGATTTTGGTTTCAAAGTACCGGTAATGGTTAGGTCATCCCACGAAATTCAAGAGGTTTTTAAAACCAATCCTTTTTTAAAGAAAAAGGATATTGATATTTCAAGACTCTATGTCACATTTACTTCTCAAGAACCTGATAAAAAACCACTCAAATCACTTGAAAAATACATCACTCAAAATGAAGAATTTAAATTAATAGGCAGGGAGTTTTTCTTACACTTTCCAAATTCCTACGGAAAAACAAAGTTAAACAATAATATTATTGAAAAAGTAATGTCTGTTTCAGCCACAACACGAAATTGGAATACAGTGACCCAGTTGGCTGAATCGTCTCGTTAGGTACCCGATGGGAAGTCATTTAGTCCCTGTAGGTAGCGCAATAGTGTGTGCAAAATGCGGTGAATCAAAGGTTGACGAAAAGGCTAGACTAGTATTAATTAGTTGTTTCAGCAAGTTACATACTTGGAGAGATGGCCGAGTGGCTGAAGGCGGCGGTTTGCTAAACCGTTATACGGTTGAAAAGCCGTATCCAGGGTTCGAATCCCTGTCTCTCCGCCAATTTTTTTTCGTAAGGATTTTGAGAAATGTCTACGCAAGATATTCGATGGAAGCAAAGACTGAGTAGTTTTGAAGTTGCCCTCGGCCAGCTTGAACAGGCAGTTAAACTTTCTCAAACACGTGGGCTATCAGATCTTGAGAAGCAAGGTATTATTCAGGCGTTTGAATTCACCCATGAACTTGCTTGGAATGTTTTCCGAGATTACTTGGTACACCAGGGCGTGACTAATGTAGTTGGCTCTCGAGACGCTTCCAGAGAGGCCTTTACCAAAGGTCTAATTGAAAACGGGGATCCTTGGATGGAAATGATCAAAAGCCGCAACCAAACTTCTCATACCTATAATAGAAAAACGGCAGAGGAAATCGTATCGAAGATCCAAACAGAATATTTCGAGCAATTTGTACTTTTGAAAAACAAGATGAACAGTTTGAAATAGATATGTCACAAACTCATCGATATGGTCTTTCTACCGAGACTATCGAAAAACTAATTTTAGAATTCAAAAAAAATCCAAAAATTAAAAAGGCTATTTTATATGGATCACGAGCTCTAGGAAATTTTAAGAATGGCTCTGACATTGACCTTACTTTGGTGGCACCGACCATGTCATTGACAGAACTTCTTAAGATTGAAAATGAGATTGATGATCTATTGCTTCCGTACAAAGTCGATCTTTCATTATACCATCAGATTGAAAACCCTGACCTCATTGAGCATATCAATCGCGTTGGAATTGAATTTAAGTGATACCTGGCCAGTAATCTCAATCACTCAAATGAAGTAATTCAGAAAACAAGGCCCTAGTAAAAGCCCGACGAAATTTAGGTTTTTGATTGGAAATAAATGGATCAGTGAGCAAATTAAAATGATCAGACTCCAGCACGCCCAGATCGAGATTGAATCCGGGAATTATTTGATCACGCAGCAATACCATTCCATCATTAGGTTCATTCTGTTTAGCTAAAAGTTCTGCAGAAAATTTTAACAAAAGAGAAACATCCTTAACATCTTTTGACGCGCGAACGAGTCGAACTTTATTATGAAGTAAATCAAAAGCCGACTGGGTGGCGAAAGAAAGTTGATGATCAAGTCTCATGGCAGAGACATCTGTCATTATGGAGTGGTAACCGGCATTGCAATAGAGGCCCTTTGAAATTTTAGGATCACACTTTTTAAAAAAGAAATCAGCTACAGGCGAACCCATAAATGGTGTCTGAACAAATACGGCCCAAGTTACGGCATCATTGAAAAAAACGCTATCTCTAAAAAGAACATCTAAAACTTCAAGGCCCCCTTTACTATGAGCTATTATTATTAAAGGCTTCTTCTTATTTTTTTCATAAATGTTTCGAAGTTGTTTAGAGAGATTTAATCCATTTTCCTCCACAGAATGTGTGGTTTGAGGCCTAATCACGGAGTAATTTTTTGATCCTAATTCTAATTTTAGAGAATTAATATTATCATGAAAATACCCGGGAGCCATTTCATTCATGATTCCCGCAATGAACACAACATGGTACTGGTTAACAACCTTTTGGGAAGCTACAGAAAGCACTCGTTTTTCAAATTGCAGCTCATATTTGAACTTAGATTCTAAATCGGCCCGAGATTGACTTGAAAGACCCAAGGTAAAAACAGTTAGACCAAGAATAGTTTTTTTAATAAAAAAAGACATCATTTTTTCCTCAGTAAGGGTGATGGTTTCACGTCTCACATAATACCAAAGCGTACCCACCAGTGACAAGTCAAAGGCTGTGTGGGAGTGCTTTTTGCAGGATTTCTTTAAAGTAGCTATTTCCAAATACCTGCAATGGGAGAGGCCTTCTCATCATTTTGGTGGAGAGACCCCAATTCGAAAACATCTTCAATTGTACGCAAAATATTGTAATGATCATACTTTGCAGCAGTCGACGAACCAGACAAAATACTATCCCCATATAACATTGTGTAGATAGGGTTGCCCGGTGTGGAATCCAGACTTTCATCAAATGTGACTATAACGAGAAGATCTTTCATGAATGTCTGATTTTTAAACAGAGGATCAAATTTAGTCTGAAGCCATCTAGACGCAAAGGCTACATTGGTATCATGGCCGTCATTTCGAATATTGGGAACGTAAAGTGAATAGTCGGGCAACGCATTAGCAGAAATATCTTTTTCTAATTCAGTAGCATTAACAATGCTTGCGCAGCGAATAGGAATTGAGGCGACATTTACAAAACTGATAAAGGGTTCATGGCGACGAACATATTGACCGTTCTTCGACGATCCATTTTTATAGCAATTTCCGGGATAATCCTCGGCATAGGACTTCCATTTTAATCCCTTTTTCTCAAGAAGGTCGGCTATATGCGGAACGTCTTTTTCTACAATTCGATCTCCCAAGAGACCCTTCATCCCAAGATAACTCCCTGCTGTTAGTGCAAAATAGTTTCCCTGAGACGGATGAACTAGCCCATGAAAGTTAGACAAGTACGCACCTCGGCTGGCCAATTCTTTGAGGTACGGAGCATTGAGTGCATTGGTGTTGTCTTCGTTTTCTAATACGATGATAAAAACTTTTTTAAAAGTAGGCTGAATTGGCAACCTTAACGTATTTTCGAGTCGTGCATCGGACTTTGTGGTCAATAACGAAACTAAAAATAATATAGAAATTATCATAATTTTCATTTTGCCCCCTCTTCCTTGATAACGGTTAAATACGTAGCAGGAGAGTTTAAAGATAGCAATAAGGCAAATTGGCCCTAAGAAGCCTGGTATTTTAAGGCTGGTAATCCCCTTAAATTGATTTTAACATGCGCTAATGAAATTAATTTTTAGTTTGTTTGTGCTCTGTTTTGCTATTTCATATAGTTATGATTTAAAACCCAAATGGAATCCTCAGCACAGCTCCGCTGGCCTAGGTACTCAGACAGTTCAGACTCACGAGTCCGTAGTTGAGATAAATGGTAGCAAGTACCGCGAAATTAAATTTAAAAGTGAAATTTTTTATTTAAAGGCTTTAGACAAACAAAGTTCTCTACAAGACGAACCTGATTGTTGGAACCTAAATCGAGACTCGCGACCAAAGGTCGAATCTGGTTTAGGCGATGGACAAGAACCATTTCGAATTCGAAGTATGGTAGAAGTTGTCAATCGCACATCTATTTTTTTGGAGGGGTTGCGTACAAAGTGCCAAAAGGTAATTAACCCATTAGATTTAAATGTAGGCCTTTCGCATCAAAATAAAGATAAAGCTAAAACCAATGTTTTTGTTAACCCTTTTAGCCAACAAGTTGGTTTGGGTTTTGAAAAGAAAAATGGCGACGAAAAAAAAGTACTAGTTGGGCCTGGTAGTGTAGGCGCTGGGATGAACTGGTAATCGCCTTCGTTGCGACATGGACATAATCTGGCAAGTAAAAAAAAGCCCGTCTTAACCGACGGGCTTTTCGTCATTCTTCATTTGGTTAAGTTTTTAATTCACTTCTTCACATGGGTTGGGGCACTTGCTTTTGCCTGCTTGCCATCACTGCCGTGTTTATTATCGGCATCTGCTTTTTTCTCAAGACTATACCTACTTTCGCTTTCAGCTTTTCTCTCAAGTTTTGCAGTGGCTGGGTCAGCCGATGATCCAGGTTGAGCTAAAGCACCACCTTTGCGTTTAATATTGTGCTTAACTAAAACAGCGCTTCGCAGCTCTTCAGAGAGCTTAGGATTTTCTTTAAGCACCTGTTTTACAGAATCACGGCCTTGGCCTAAACGTTCACCTTTGTAGCTAAACCAAGCACCTGACTTTTCTACAATATTTTCGTTGGCTGCGAGATCTAAGATATCACCTTCTCGGCTAATTCCTTCGCCGTACATAATATCAAATTCCACAGTCCTAAATGGGGGAGCAAGTTTATTTTTCACAACTTTCACCGTTGTACGATTGCCGATCACTTGGTCTCCATTTTTCAACGCGCCAGTGCGACGAATATCAAGTCTGACTGAAGAGTAAAACTTCAAAGCATTTCCACCGGTGGTGGTTTCAGGATTACCGAACATTACACCAATTTTCATGCGGATTTGATTGATAAAAATAACAGTGGTTTTGCTACGGCTGATTGTGCCGGTTAATTTTCTTAGGGCCTGAGACATAAGACGGGCTTGAAGACCCATATGGCTATCACCCATTTCACCTTCGATTTCAGCACGAGGGGTGAGAGCAGCAACAGAATCGATAACCAGAATATCAATGGCACCTGATCGCACCAAAGTTTCTACGATCTCAAGGGCCTGTTCACCCGTATCGGGTTGAGAGATTAAGAGATCATCGGTTTTCACACCCAATTTTCGAGCGTAGCTCACATCAAGAGCATGTTCTGCATCTACAAACGCTGCGATACCGCCAGCTTTTTGAGCTTCGGCAATAGCATGTAATGTGAGAGTGGTTTTACCTGAGCTCTCCGGGCCATAGATCTCAACGACCCGACCGCGAGGAAGACCGCCAATACCTAGGGCAATGTCTAACCCTAATGAGCCAGTGCTAATGGTCTCAATGTCGCCGCCGGTGAGAGTTTCTTCTCCCCCCAAGCGCATGATGGAACCTTTTCCAAATTGTTTTTCAATGGCACTGACTGCCAGGTCTAATGCCTTTTCTTTTTCACTTGTCTGTTGTTGGGCCATGTAAATGTGCCTCCTTTATAGATATCTCAATAAAAGGCGCAGAGCTTGCTCTGCGGCCTGATACTGAATGGTTTTACGAGAACCTTTAAAAATATTTTTAACTACTACTTCAACATTCGGGCCAACCACAGAAGCGAATACAAGGCCAACTGGCTTTGATTCGGATCCGCCCGTCGGACCAGCAATTCCGGTTACCGAAACTGCCCATGTACTTCTTAATGCTTTTCTCGCCCCGAGGGCCATTCCAATTGCTGTTTGTTTTGAAACAGCACCGTGCTTAATTAAAACTTTTCTCGGCACGCCTAATAAATCTGTCTTTGCACTGTTTGCGTAGCTCACAATGCAACCATTAAAAAACTTCGATGCACCTGGAGTTTCGGTAATGCACGAAGAAATATGGCCACCCGTACAACTTTCCGCAAGGCCTAAAGTTTGTTTTTTTTTATTTAAATTTTTTGCAATATCTTTGACGTGCTTAGTCAATTTCACGTGAGCTGCGATCCTAACCACGTGGTATGAGTATAAATGATTTGAAGAATGATATTGGCAAAGATGCCAGCAAGAATGTCATCGGCAACAACTCCGATTCCGCCTTTGATTTTTCTTTCTAAATAGCGAATGGGCCCGGGCTTTGTAATATCAAAAATTCTAAAAAGTATGAATCCCGCCGCAATGGCTTGCCAAGTTCGTGGAAGCCAAACCATGGTAACCATGTAACCCGCCACTTCATCGATAACTATTTTTTGACAATCCACTTCTTTGAAAAGGTGATTGGCTATTTCAGCGACGATGCACCCGACGACGGTTACTGTAATTGTTATGAGCATGTAGGCAAATGGCCCTTTTGGTTCTAAAAAATAAAATATTGGAATACCAAGAAGTGTTCCGAAGGTGCCCGGAGAATAGGGAAGAAGGCCTAATCCAAATCCCGTCGCAAGTAATTTAACAATGAAGTTTTTGATCATCTGTGATGAATGTTTTATGGCGAGGCCTAGCGAGTGTCAACAAGCCTAGTCCGCTTGGTCGCCGAGTTTCGAACGCCGGACATTCAGTTCATCGTAAATTTGAGCCCGGTCGCCATGCTCGTTTGCATTAACGTTTTTGCCGGGCTAACTGATTGCTTCGGGTTAAGGATGACCCCCTTCGTTAAAAGGGGGTTACTATGAATAAGAAGACTACCAACACTAGTCTTACTATTCGGCAAGTGGCCAACTACCTTTACAGGACTTCGCTCTTGATAGTTACAGTCCTTCGTATGGCTGAGTTGGTTCTAAGAATCTTGTCTTTGATTTGAGGGCTTAAGCGGAAGGCAGGGCCATTGTGCTTTGCTCAAGCGGCAGAATCGTTGCATTATCAAGGACGACGATCAGTGGTGTCCCGGCTTTCTACAAATTTTTTATGAAGGAGCTGACATGCGTGCTGGGCTCGGCTGTCTTCAATGATAAAACTTACGGTGTTAGGAGAGGTGATTAATCCCTCGGGCAGAATTTGATTTTGTTTCAATAAAGCGGAAGCTTCAAAAACTATCTGGGAGTTAACAAGGTTTTTGCCAGTAAGAGCAATGGTACCAAAATGGGTGGAAAAATGGGGTTCGGGCATATCGTTTTTTTTACACCATTTAATTAAACTTGCCAAAAGACTATAAAAAATTTCTTGAGGTGTTGATAAGAAAAAATCGCTGGGTTTTCTTTGATAAATTATTTGAGGCGCTGGTAATTTTCCATCCAAAATGCTACCGTGAATGGCGTTGAGTCCGTCAGCCATACATATTTTCTCATGGAAGCTTAGTAAAGCAATTTGGGGATTGTGATTTACAGTATGAATTGATGTCGCTTCCATAGATTTTACTAGAGTACCTCTTCCTTCTTCTGAACTCAAGTGGACTAAGACGGGAACTTTAAACTCTTGAGCTAATTCAACACTTCTATAATTTAAAACTTGTGCTCCCCAATACGTCATATCTAGAGCTGTCTGATAATCGAGTTCTTCAAAATGATGAGGTATGGTTGCCGGTGTTCGCGGATCGATAGAATAAATTCCTTTGACGTCGGTGAGAATATCACAACGGTCAGCTTTAAAATGGGCGGCCATGGCTACTGCTGTAGTGTCACTGCCTCCTCGACCAAGAGTTGTAATTTCTTTTGATTGGGGGTCAACACCCTGGAAGCCTGCAATGATAACGATATTTCTTTTGGCAAGTTCTTCATTTACTCGGGTTGGTTTGATGTCGATGATTCGTGCGTTGTTATGACTACTATTTGTCAAAACACCACTTTGTGAACCAGTGAAGCTGATGGCTTTACAGCCCAAGCTATGAAGAGCCATCGCCATGAGGGCCATTGAAATTCGCTCTCCTGAGGAAAGGAGCATATCGAGTTCCCTTTGCACGGGAGCTTGGGTGATTCGACGACTGAGTTTGATAAGATTGTTGGTTGTGCCGCCCATGGCTGAGACGATAACAATGAGTTGATGGCCTTCGTCGGCATGGGATTTTAGTTTTTTGGCGATGTCTAAAATTTTTTCGGGGGTGCTTACTGACGACCCGCCGTATTTCTTGATGAGGAGCATATTTTAGAAAGTTAGCAAGGGTGAATTCAAAAATCAAAGGCAATTCATAGTTGGAAGGCAATCGTGGCAATCAAGGGAGGCGAGGGAGACAAGGGGGAGCGGGGCAGACAAGGGCAAGGCATCAAAGGGCAAGAATTCAAGTATTTTACAGATTTAAGTTTCTCCTTTCATCAGCTCGAGGCGCCTGTCACGGGTGAAGGCGCTCTCGCCTTCGAAAGGAGAAACTCCATGAAATCATTTTTCACACTTGAGCTTGCCATTGAATTTTATCAAATCTCTAAAGATTTGAAAATGCCATCTCATTTGAAGGATCAATTCTTGAGAGCTTGTTCGTCTGTTTCACTTAATTTATCTGAGGGTTCGGCTAAGCCTACAAAAGCTGATCGGCGAAAATTCTATTTTGTGGCTTTGGGATCCATGCGAGAATGTCAATGTATCCTTCGCCTTCACGGCCAAGCAAATCCACTCATAATGCAAAGAGCAGACTTCTTGGGTGCCTGCGTTTACCTTCTTTGCCAGGCCATGAAGTAAGTGGATTATTGGCAGTATTCTTTTTTGCTCATAGTTCGATTCACCAAGTATCCGATTTTCATACCTAGTTTGTCCGCCTCATAGTCGACAATGTCACCCTGGTTAATTAGTTCGTAACCCACACTCATCATATTCAAGTGCAAGCGCGTTTGAGGTTGAGCAACGGAACGGGCCAAATAATTCCAAAAATGGTAAAGTGTTCCAGCATGATCTTTTCTTCCCAGTACTGAGATAGCATTAATTTTGGAAGACAGTACAGCATGGCTTTTCCGCGGATAAGCATTTGCATCTATGTATAGAACAGATGCAATCGATCCCAAAGCTCCGTAACTATCTCCGGCTATTTCCTTCGCCTTTACTAAAAGTTGAATTTGTGAAACAGAGTCCCTTGGCTGATGTAAAAGCCACTCGGTTATGGCTGAGGCCATACGTTGAAAGGAAGGGTCAAAAGTTTGTTTTGTCTCTGCAGAATCACTTCCGAAGAAACAACTATTTGGTGCGTTCAAGCAATCACTGCGCAGCCGTTCTGAGAGATTGAGTTCGGTGATCAATGGCGATGCAGGCCGTTTGTTACGGTCCATCTGTTCCATCATCAGTTTCATCCAAATGTTCAAATCATAGGAAACCACGCGATCCGGATTGTGGTAGGAAAAGGTGTAAAGAAATTCTTTAGTAGAAAAAAACCAATAAACAAAATATTTCAAGAATGGAATCCGGAACGTGAAATCGTCCTT
>JAHFAE010000008.1:0-10860 GCA_023250675.1 Oligoflexia bacterium
AACAATTTGGCTTCCGCCAAAAAACCAGCGACCCACCCCATCCAAGTAGTGCTCTACAAGGCTGAGCCACGCGCCGACACTTGAGAAAAACAAAATTTGCACCAAGCCTTATCTCATATTTAGACCAGGCACTCTACTAGAAATCCTCCTAAATACTCAATGACACGACGGGCCATTAGAACATTACCGTCTTAAGTCCTGCGACCACCAGGCCGATAAACAATCAAGACGAAAGGCTAACTGGAGTTGTCCCATGAATAAACCGGTCATTTTTGGATTCATTCTACTAACCCTATTTTTTCTAAGCTGTGCCACTGCCAAGAAAATGAGGGGCATGCAAATAGGCATGTCTCGAGATCTCGTCATCGACAAGTTAGGACTCCCCTACACTATGCGGGGAATCTATGTTCAAGAAACTTTCATCTATAGATTTTCAGACACCGACGACGATGAACTCCACGGCGTTTTCACCGAATACCAAGTGGTCTTCGAAAGAGGTAAGGTCGCACGATTTGGAAAATCAGTTGATGTCGAACGACAAAAAGATATCGAATCGGCTAAATACAAAGCGGCAGAAGACGAAGTGCAGATGAAAAAAAGAAGGCCCGCGGGTTCAGATATTACCGACCCCGTTCCAGAAACTACTTCAGGCGAAAAGACTCTTTAGAGTTCCGATTTCTCTTAATATATCATTGAGGTGAGCCGCTGCCAATTCTACTTTGTCGCTGATTTCAACCCACTGCTTTTCGGCTTTGAGTTCTTTTCGTAGTTCTTTAATCTTTCGTTTGGCACCTGCAATAGAAAATCTTTCTTCGTACAATAATTTCTTAATAAGCAAGACTGTTTCTACATCTCGACGAGAATACATTCTCTGGTTAAAAGCTGACTTTTGAGGACTCAAGGCCTCAAATTCACTCTCCCAATAGCGAAGCACATAGGGCTTTAACCCCGAAATATCGGCAACTTCACCAATTTTAAATGCCATTTTATCAGGGATAACTCGAGCGATTTCGCTTAAATCTATAGTGGGACTCTTTTCGGATTCATTTGTAGTACCCTCTTTTTTCAAGGGCTTAATCATGTCTAGCTCATCCATCATTAGCGAGCCCCTTGCCTAATGTTTTTATTCCTCGTCTCTATCGTCGTCATCATCGTCGTCGTCGTCTGAAAGACCGGTGATGTCCTCGCCATTGAGAATCGCTTTTAAAACCTGGCTTGGCCTAAACGTTAGTACTTTTCGAGCACTAATTGTGATTTGACTTCCGGTTTGGGGATTTCGGCCAATTCTTTCTTTCTTCTGGCGAACAACGAAATTTCCAAATCCTGAAATTTTTATTTTTTCCCCTGCCTCAAGGACATTTTTCATGGTGTCAAACACCAGCTCGACTAATTCCGAGGATTCCTTTTTCGAGAAACCGATCTTTTCATAGACCTTTTCTACGATGTCGGCTTTGGTCATTGTGGACTTACCTAGATTCTGACCGGTCATTCCTCTCTCCTTGTTTGGCTCCAATTTTCATCCTTTTTTTAAAGCCTAACAAGATCCCGAAAAAATTCAAGTATTTAACGCAGAGAAAGACCGAGTTTCTGGGAAACCGCGGCAACAGCATTCTGGTGCAATGCATTAACTTCGTCGTCCGATAGAGTGCGCTCTGAGTCTTGATAAGTTAATCGAAATGCCAGGCTCTTTTTGTCAGCGGGCAATTTTTCACCCGTGTAAAGATCAAATAAATCACATCGTACCAGTAAATTTCCCGCAATCTTAACCAAGGTATCTTTGATTTCGCCCGACGAAACTGAAATAGGTGCTAAAAGCGCTACATCTCGTTGCACAGTAGGAAATTTCGGAAGAACTTTCGAACGCAATGCTCGAGGCTGCCTCGCCATTAATATTTTAAAATTAATTTCAGCCAAGGCAACAGGTGTTTTAACTTCAAATTTATTTGCAATACCTGGATGCAAAACTCCGAGGTATCCGATGGGCTTTCCTTCTACAACAATTCGGGCCGACTGGCCGGGATGTAAAAACCCAGGATTTTCTTTAATGGTCTCAAATTTGACTGATTTAAATTGCCACTCTCTCAACAAAGCTTCAACTACACCCTTGATTTTAAAAAATGGAGGAACCAAGTTAGTTTTGAGCCATGCTTCTGGCGATTCGCCCCAAATGACCATAGCTAAATTCGTCATTTCGGTGAACGGTCTTGATTGTTCTTTGATGTCCTTACTTTCTTTCACAGAAAATACAGGGGCGATTTCAAACAAGGTCCCTGCTGCAACCCCATGCCTGAAATTATGATTTACATTATTCACTAAACTTGGAATCAAAGATCTCCGCATGACAGCTAATCGAATATTCAAGGGGTTTTGAAGTTCAACGGATTTAGAGTCCAAATCGATTCCTAATTCCTTATAATTCCCTCGCATAGCGGTTAAAAATCCATCTTCAAATTCTCTATCTGTAAAATTAAGATTAACAGCGTGATTAAAGCCGAACGATCGCAATGTCTCTGCCATCAAGAACTCGAGCCCAAAAAATAAATCGTCAGCTGTCGGTTCGGCACTTAGTTTTGGCAAAGTTTCTGGAATAAACGAAAATCCTTTAAGTCTTAAGATCTCTTCGCCCAAATCTTCGGCCAATTTAAGATCACTTCGATAAGCCGGAGGATTTACTAAAATTCTTGCCCCGGACCCAGAAATATCACAGCCTATTTTTTCAAGAAGTCGCTTAGCCTCAACGCCTTCAATGACCATGCCTAATCGTGCAGAAATAAATTTAAGATCTAATTCAATTCGAGGTCTCACCACAGGTCTGGGGTAAATGTCATAGCTATCTGTGCAAACCGTCCCCCCTGTCAATTCAGCAATCAATTGACAAGCTTTGTTTAACGCTAAATTTATGGCATCAGGGTCAACGCCTCGAGAAAATCTGTAACTTGATTCACTCTCCAATCCATGCCGACGAGAGGACCTTCTCACCGTAGAAGGAAGAAAGTAGGCCGACTCGACGAATAGGTCTTTGGTGTTTTCAGTCACACCGCTTTGTAGCCCGCCCATTACACCGGCCAATGCGACTGGCTTTTTGGCATCACAAATCACAAGTTCAGTACCTTCAAGAGTGAGTTCTTGCTTGTCTAAAGTAACAAATTTTTCACCCTGATAGGATTTTCGAACATTAATTTGCGCCCCATCAAGTTGGGCAAGATCAAAGGCATGAAGGGGTTGGCCAATACTCATCATTATAAAATTTGTAATATCAACTACGTTGTTGATACTTCTTAGGCCCACACTCTCTAAACTATTTTTTATCCACTCGGGACTCGCTGTGATCTTTACATTTCTGATAACTCTACCAGCGTAACGGGGGCAAAGTTCCCCTTCTTCGACAGTTATTTTAATAAGTTTTCGCGTCGAATCTCGCCCTTCACTAAATGGCACTATCGGGAACTCATATGTCTTACCTGTAATTCCCGCAATTTCTCGAGCCAAACCAAAATGACTTAAGCAATCAGCCCGATTGGGGGTCACTTTTATGTCTAGTATTACGTCATCTTTTTTAGCCCACTTGGCAAAAGGTATGCCTACTGTCGTTTCAGAAGGAAGAATCATAATTCCTTCACTCTCGGCAGATAACCCTAATTCTTTCTCAGAGCAAAGCATGCCTTGGGATTCTTCTCCCCTGATCTTTGAAACTTTTATAGCAAAATCCCCCGGCAATACGGCGCCCGGCAATGCCACTACAACTTTGTCCCCGGCATTATGATTTTTTGCTCCACAGACAATGCGATGCTGACTCTCACCCGTAGAAACTAGGCAAAGTGTGAGTGCGTCTGCATTTGGATGTTTATTTTTTTCTAGAATTTGGCCTGTAATCACACTTTGAAAAACCTGCCCCTGATCTACAATGGCTTCAACTTCTAGTCCTGCATTTGTGAGAAGCTCAGACAATTTTAAAGGATGGACCATGTATTCTCGAACGTCCACGCCATACATGCCGAGCCATTTAAGAGAAATTTTCATGGTCGAAATTGCCCCAAAAATCTCAAATCATTTTCTGTGAGAAGACCAATATGGCTAACCCCATATTTTACGACGGCCATGCGATCTACACCCATTCCAAATGCAAAGCCGTTCCATTTGGGGTATTCCATCTCTACCTGTTTAAATACAAGCGGATGAACCATTCCACAGCCCCCTAGTTCAATCCACCCAGACCCTTTGCACATTCCACAACCCTTTGACTTACAAAACGGACAGCTGGCATCTAGCTCAGCTCCTGGTTCAACAAAAGGAAAGTAGCTTGGGCGTAACCTTACTTCTACTTCTGAGCCAAAAAATTCTCGGGCAAAAAAACCTAAGGTGCCCTTGAGATCAGCCATGCTTACATCTTGGTCGATCAAAAGACCTTCGACTTGATGAAAATGAGGCGCGTGAGACATATCGCTGTCACTGCGATAAACTCCCCCGGGACTGACAATGCGAAGAGGCGGTTTTTCTGTTAACATAGATCGAATTTGCACAGGGCTTGTGTGCGTTCTTAAAAGCCAGGGAGAAAAGTCTCCTGGTTTTCTATCTACACCATCATTAATGTAAAACGTATCTTGTAAATCCCTTGAAGCATGATCAGGAGGAATATTTAACGCGTCGAAATTATAAAAATCTTTTTCTATATGGGGTCCCGTTCGAACAGAAAATCCCAAGCGCGAAAAAATCTCGCACATTTCTTTTGTTACTCTCCACAGCGGATGCAAAACTCCCCGTTCAGGCGCAACCCCTGGCAACGTCACATCTATTTTTTGAGCTTCTAATTGAGAATTTAGTTCTTGGTCTTTGAGAAGATTTTCACGAACCGCATACTTCCCTTCTAAAATATCTCTGACTTCATTGGCTCGTTTACCAATGGTCTTTCGATCATCGGGGGTAAGCTTACCCATTTCTTTTAGAAGATGAGAAAAACTCCCCTGCTTACCTAAAAATTTCACTTTAGCCTCGTAAAGAACCTCGACTGAAGTTGCAGAATCGATAGCCAATTTAGCTTGTTCTAAAAGCTCTTCTATTTTTGCCAGCATACTGTTGACGGGCTCAGGCGCTTGGGGTTCCTACAGCCTTTTGAACTACTGCTGTAAAGGCAGCGGGATCTTTTACCGCTAAGTCAGCTAAGATTTTGCGATCAAGTAAAATTCCAGCTTTATTAATTGCACCCATGAGTTTTGAATAAGTCGTACCGTTCATTCTAGCAGCAGCGTTTATTCTTACAGTCCAGAGAGATCGAAATTCTCTTTTTCTGACTTTGCGATCACGGTAGGCGTAGACCCCGGCTCGATCAACCACTTCTTGGGCAGTTACAAAGAGTCTAGAATTTGAACCGTAATAACCTTTGGCTCGTTTTAGAACTTTTTTTCGGCGGGCTCGGGCTTTGGTGCCCCTTTTTACTCTTGCCATTTTTTAACTCCTTATCCTCGAGGCCAAGTTTGCAATAATAAAAACTTCGTTAATGCCAGAGGAGAAATAGGGTTTAAATCAGCCGTTCGGAAGTAACCTATCCGTATTCATCATATTGGCTGAATGTACATATTGAGTTGTTTTAATTCCTCGTTTTTGTTTCGCACTTTTAGCACGCATAATATGGCGCCCAAAAGCACCCTTTCTCTTTACTTTTCCAGAAGCCGTCCTGCGCATTCTTTTTGCGGCTCCCTTATTAGTTTTCATTTTCATTTTTTAATATCTCCTGTACTTGCCGAAGTACCAACCGCCACCGTCCCGGGACCCGCCCCCTGTTGGGCTAAACCCATGGATTTAGGTGCCGATTTGGGAGCCTTGGCAGCAGGTTTACTCGCTGCTGGGGCCACCAGCATACTCATCTTTTTACCTTCAATGAGCGGAGCCTGTTCTATAACACAAGTATCTCCTAAGGTGGCAATGATTTTGTTAAGAAGTGCTCTCCCCAGGTCCGCATGGGTTACCTCGCGGCCCCTGAATGTCACAATGATTCGACATTTGTTTCCTTCTTGGAGAAATTCTTGAATATGCCTCACTTTAAAGTCCACGTCATGCTGATCAGTATTTGGCCTAAATTGAATTTCCTTCACGGTGATGACGGTTTGTTTTTTCTTACTTTCAGCGGCCTTCTTTTTTAATTGATACTTATATTTGCCAAAATCCATCATTTTACAAGTGGGAGGATTGGCATCAGGGGCAATTTCAATTAGATCCAAACCCTTTTCGTAGGCCATTTTAACCGCATCGACTACTTGGAAAACTCCAAGCATTTTACCTTCGTCATCGATGACACGGATCATTGGAGCTTTAATATCGTAGTTAACTCTTAACTTTTTTGAGATGGGACACCTCCAGGTTCAAGTTTAATTGGCATAGGGGCTTACCAAAAGCCTTTGCCGAATTTCAATATCACAAACATTCTTAATATATTCGTCTACAGACACGCCTTTGAGTTCTTTTCCGCTTTTAAGCCTGACAGACAAAGTTTGAGACTCCACTTCTTTGTCACCGACAATAAGCATATAAGGAACTTTTTGGAGTTGGGCTTCTCTTATTTTATACCCTAATTTTTCGTTGCGAAGATCTGCCTCAGCTCGCATTCCCTTTTCACGAAGTTTAGCTAATACATTATTCACATAGTTTTCTTGGCTTGCCGTAACATTAATGAGCACCGCTTGCACAGGGGCAAACCAGGTAGGAAACGTGCCAGCGCAATGCTCAATGAAAACTCCCAAGAACCTCTCAAAAGATCCTAAAACGGCTCTATGCATTACTACAGGTTTATGGGGTTTGTTATCTTCCCCGATATATTCAAGGTTAAATCTATTGGCCATATTAAAGTCACATTGAATTGTGCCAAGCTGCCAAGCCCTGCCGATAGCGTCAGTCACCATAATATCTAATTTGGGGCCATAAAAGGCCCCGTCACCGGCATTAACCTTAAAATCTAGATTTAGACTTTTAAGAGCGCCTTCAAGAGCCCCTTCGGCTTGATCCCAAATTGCATCTTCACCCAATTTTTTAGGAGGTCTTGTAGAAAAATAGACCGTGTAATTCTCAAATCCAAAGGTTTTATAGACATGGTTGAGAAGCTTCATGAAGCCCGTGATTTCACTTTGAATCTGATCTTGTCGGCAAAAAATATGGGCATCATCTTGAGAAAAAGTACGAACACGAGCTAATCCGTGGACAACACCAGCTCGTTCAAAGCGATGAAGTCTTCCAAAATCGGCCACGCGCCATGGAAGCTCCCGATAAGATCGTCTATGTGCCCCAAACATCAAAGCGTGGCCGGGGCAGTTCATGGCTTTCACCATGACTTCTTTTTCGCCTTCAAGTTTGTCGGCCGGGACAGCAAAATACATATTCTCTCGATAATTATCGTAGTGCCCTGAACACTTAAAAACTTCTACGTCTACAATTTGGGGAGTAACAACTTCTTCATAGCCATGCTCAAAATAGAGCTCCCGCATGAGTTTAAAAAGCTCGTTATAAAGGACCGTCCCCTTAGGCATAAAAAACGGCGAAGCTGGGGCCCATGGATGAAACATGAAAAGGTTAAGTTCTTTACCAAGCTTTCGATGATCTCTCTTTTTTGATTCTTCAAGTTGATTGAGATAAAAATCTAAATCTTTTTGAGACGAAAAAGCCGTCCCATAAATTCTTTGTAGCATTTTATTTTTCTCATCGCCACGCCAGTAGGCACCGGCGATAGATAAAAGTTTAAATGCTTTAAGATATGAAGTTCTCGGCACATGAGGCCCACGGCAAAGGTCAAACCAAGGGCCTTGATGATATATACTGACTTCCTTTTCGCCTTTTTTAGCTAAGTCTTCAATGATTTCAACTTTAAAGGATTCACCCATCTTTTTAAAAGTCTCGATGGCTTTGGCGATGAGCCAGACCTCTTTTTTTATTTCATAATCTTTCTCGACGATTTTTTTCATTCCAATTTCAATTTTCTCAAGATCTTCTGGGACAAAATTTCGAGGCGAATCTAGATCGTAGAAAAAGCCTGTATCTATGACAGGGCCAATGGTCACTTTCACATCGGGCCAAATCTCTTGAACAGCTTGGGCCATAATATGGGCAGCGGAATGCCTGATGACCTCAACTGATTGAGGGTTTTGCAATGTTACGATTTCAAGTTTGCAGCTTTCGGTTAATAGCGTTCGTATATCGACGAGTTCCCCATTGATTTTTCCGCCCACAGCACTTTTAGCTAAACCGGGGCCAATGGTGGCAGCAAATTCGGCCACAGAAAGCGGCTTAGAAATCTCGCGGATAGAATTATCTGGCAAAGTGATTTTAATGGCCGACATGCATCAATGGGTAGTCAATTTAGCAATGAAAATGCAGGTTGAATTTTTACGACTTAGCAAATATTTACCTCGGCCACAGAACCATTCTGGGGTTCTGATAGGATCCACGGAATCCATATTAAAGTCAATTGAATTGAAGGGTTAAATCTGTGGTCGGTCTGCAACCATTTTTCAAAATGCGTTGCCGTCGTAGTAATAGATCTAAATTGTACATTAACGCTTCAGAAATCGCTTCTGTTCGCCCTTGGGGCCCTGACAGAACCGGTCAAGATTAGTTGGTAGGCAACATTTCCAGGGCTGGCCCCCACTTAGTTTCAATAGGCTTTAGGCCCTTAGTCAGGGTGATTTTGCCATTGGGATCGACGATGACAGCATCTATTTTATTGTCTTCTGCAAACTTTTTCCCTTTTTCGGGTCCTAAAATAAAAACCGTATCGTCTGAAAGATCACAAAGAGTCGCCGTCTTGCAAAATGCGGTGACCTGAGCTGACCGATCAGCACTGTAGCCTGTCTGGGGATCAATGATGTGATGAAATCTCTTGCCATGGCGTACAAAAAAATGCTCCGTATCGCCGGCAGTCGTGACGGCCATGTCTGTTATATAAAGTTTATAAACCACAGATTTTGAGGTATCACCTTGTTTAAGTCGCGGGTCTCCAACACCCACAGTCCAGAGTTTTCCGTTTGGTTTACGACCCCAAAAGTAAGTATCACCACTACCGTCAACATAACCTGACTGAATTTTTATAGGTCTTAATAATTCTACAACTTTGTCTACTGCGTATCCTTGCCCCATTCCCCCTAGGCCGATTTTCATGCCCTTATTTTTCAAAAAAACTGTCTTGGCAGTTTTATCAACGATAATGTTTTTGTAATTGACCAAAGGTAATAGCTCCTTGATTTTTGCCTCAGAAGGAAATTTCTCATGGCCTTTCTTCCAATTGTACTGTCCAAAAAAAGTATTAAAACTAATATCAAAAGCACCGCCAGATTTTTCACTTTGGTCTAAACATAGAGACAAAACTTGAACGGCTTCGTCGCTCACTTTGACGGGTTTGATTCCTGCATTTGAATTAATCATTGAAATTTCACTCTCGGGTTTCCATTCGGACATCCACCGATCGATCCGCTTAATTTCTTCCATTCCCAAATCGATAGCTTTATCTAGTTCAGCTCTAGTTTTACCCGTATCGTAAAGGCAAATGGACCATGCTGTGGCCATAATAGATTCTACACGACAAATTTGATTGGCCGAGAGGGGTTGCGAAGCTTGGCTCGACGAACAAATAAAAAAACCGGTCAACACAAAAAGCGTTAACCGGTTCAAAATTTTTAGAAAATTCAAACTACTTATAAAGATCCTCAAATTTTAACCAATTGGATTCATCGGTAGCGGGCCAAAGATCAAACCCTTCTCCCACTTCACCCATGGTGACTGAACCCAATAATTTATTTTCAATTTGGTCTATTATGTCAGGAAAGATCTCCATTGAAAACCCCATTCGACCGAGTCTTAATGCATTGATGGCGGCTTTTACACTGGCGTAGGCATTGAGTTTGCCAAAACCATACTCTTTTGACCATTGACCATGAGGCGTACCTGGCGCGTCATCTGACGCTTGAACAAGAAGTGTTCGAAGTTGCGCAGGATTAAGATTCGGATTTGCCTGAAGTAAAAGGGCGGATACACCAGAAACGTGGGGCGCAGCCATGCTGGTTCCGCTAAATTTAGCGTAATCGCCGCCTGGAATAGACGAAAGAATTTCGTCTCCGGGAGCCGCTAAATCAGGTTTTTGTGTTTGTTGCCCTTTGTAGTTTCCAGGTCCCCGACTTGAATAACTCGTAACAAGGCCATTTTTTCCTGTGGCGGCAACAGCAAAAGTACCCGGGTATTCATGGGGCGGTGTGATTCCTTGAGTGCCCGCATTACCCGCAGAGAAAACAGGTAAAATACCTGCTGCTTCCCAAGCGGCAATTGCTTTGTAAAACAATTCTTGATCAGGAGCTCCCCCCGAATTCCACGAGTTGTTCACAACTTTAATTCGGGTCGCCACTGCGGGATTACTTTGTACGTCAATCATCCACTGCATTCCTTCAAGCATGGTTTCGAAATCGGTTAGTACGCCCGCCACCACAACTTGAGCTCCGGGGGCCATTCCGATTATATTACTTGTACGATCGCCTCCACAGATGGTGCCTGAAACATGAGTTCCATGTTGGTCAAAATCCTTTGGGTCAGATGTGGAATGAGTTTCACCATTATAAAAAATGGGAGTTCTGCCGCTCAAGGCGGCGTGGGTCCCATCAACCCCAGTATCAACCACGCCAACCAAAACGCCTTTTCCGTTGACCTGAGGCAACTCAGTCATAACTTTATCTAAACTTATGGCGGTGATGTCATAGGCAAGAGTACCGTCGGCTTCGGTACGAGGGCTTCTGATTACAGGATCTCTATTGGGTCGACCATTACGATAGATTTTGGTTAAATAATCCTGGCTAGCAAGATTCATCAGGCCTTGAGGAGTGACGACAGCGAGAA
>JAHFAE010000008.1:10870-54301 GCA_023250675.1 Oligoflexia bacterium
CACCGTTGATCCAAAACACCTTTTTTATGGTGACACCCGCTAATTGATTATTCTGAATGCTCGTCAATAGTGGTTGACTTGCCCGTCTTGCAGCTTCACGAAAATAATTTGTGACAGCCACCCGATCATAGCGGTTGGGTCGAGGAATATCCATATTAGGTGGTATCGTTAAGAGCAGAACCTTTTGGGTTTTCGTTCCCATCGTGTCCAATGCAAAATTCTTAAGCGAAGGATCGATGAGGGGTTTTGCAAAACTGATGTTAGATACTAAAAGCAGGACTGCAATAAGTAATTTCACGTGTTCCCCCTTTTTTATTTATTTACAAGTCTCCGAAGCGATTGCCAAAAAATTCTGGGCTTGTCCGTCATACGCAATGGTTCCAAAAATCTTGTTGTCGACGAGAAGGCAGACTCTTTTTCCTGGTACTGTTAAATGCGCTGGCAAACTCCAATAGAATTCGCCAGTACTCTTACCGTACAGGTCGTTGAGACATGGCTCTTTGAAAAGCTCCAAGGATAAAGTGCTAATTGCTTCAATGTACAGGTGACTTCGAACATAGTAGGTACAAACTCCAGCCTTGGCCTGAGTGTCAGTAAGCTTCATGACGAGCTGTCGCCCTCCTGAATCTAACTTTTGTACTTGAGCTAGAATGTCGAAATCTGCGGAGGCTAAAACTGTTGTGGAAATCAAAGATAAGACAACTGCAAACGTTAATTTCATTGTTCCCCCCAAAAGAAATTAAAATCATTGCACTTCTCTAGTGTTCATGAGGGTGTATTTTCATTCATCATCGCTGTCAATAAATAAGCATGTAATTTTTTCTCGATCAAATTATGCATAGAGTCGTAAAATTTGTTCGTTAAATCTAACCAAACACTATATAAGGCCACATGCTTCAGATTCGAAAAAGCGATAAATTGCCAAAAGTGAACTATTCACCCCATCCCCGCTTTGGGACAATCTTCGCGCCACACCTCTTAAGAATTAATTTTTCTGCAGAAAATTTAGATGATCTAGTCGCTGAAATTATTCCGTTTGCCCGCGAGCCCTTTGCCCCTTCAACAATCGCACTTCATTACGGCCAAAGTGTTTTTGAAGGACTGAAAGTTTATCGCCAGCAAGATGGTTCAGTGGGTGCTTTTCGAGCCGACCTTCATGCGACCCGATTTATGAAATCAGCAAGCCGTATGGCCATGCCCGTAATTGGCGAAAAAGTTTTTCTTGATTGTTTACGTGAATACATGAATTTTGAAAGTGAATCGGTACCTTTTGAACCCGATCATTCTCTTTACATTCGGCCACTTCAAATTGGCCGAGATGAAATTGTAAAAGTTGGTCGCTCAAAAAATTACACTTTTTATATCATGTCTAGTATCGCAGGTAGCTATTTTCAAGGGGGCGCTTCAAAAGCCGCACGAGTTTTTGTAAATCGAAAGTTTGTTCGAGCATTTCCGGGTGGTTTGGGAGAGATTAAAACTGCCGCCAATTACGCCGCAAGCCTTGGTCCCCAGTTCTATGCAGAGCAATTTAAATGTGATCAGGTTTTGTATCTTGATGCCATTCGCCATGAATTCATTGATGAACTCGGTGGAATGAATTTCTTTATGGTAAAAAATGGAGAGCTCGTAACTCCTCCGCTTACGGGAACTATTTTAAATGGTGTCACTAGAAAATCCATTTTAGAAATTGCACCAAGTCTTAATTTAAGAACTCGTGAGGAACCTATTTCGTTGAATAGCCTCATCGCAGACATTAATTCAGGTAAAGTAACCGAGACATTCGCGTGTGGGACGGCTGCGGTCATTCATTCTATCGGAGAACTCGTGGTTCAAGATGATTCTGATGGTCCAACCAAAACTGTAAAATTACCTACGGAAAATCCTATTGGGTCTCGACTCTTAGATGTTTTGAAAAAAACTCAACGGGGGTTTGTTAAAGGTCCTGGTAATTGGATTTTTAGGTAAATTAAAATTCGTGGGTTATGCCCATACCGACAAATTTCAAATTTCCCGTAGTCAAGGGGGTCAACCCAACCATCATTTCAACATCTAAGTCCTTTAAATAATAGAAAGTGCTTCGAATCTCGCAAGTAGTAAGGGGACTATTATCGATTTCTGAAATTGAATGAAACGCGCTTGCGGCCAAAAATACTTCTTCAAATTTATAACCCGCCTCACCTCCATATCCCACCCTTAAAAAGCTCTGAGAGAGAACGGTGGCAGAGGATGAAAAAAACTTTGAAATTTCTTGAGAATTGAGGTCCGCCATACTTTCACTATAAAAATAATAACTCCCATGTAACCTAAAATGCCAATTTCTTAGGCCCCAATATTTAATCGAAGCTCCCAATGACGGGTCCCTAACTATGACAGTACTCGCCGTATCTCCACCAAATCGTCTTCGAACGGGAGCACCATCAGCTAAGAAAAAAGAAATAAATCGAAGCTGAGGATAGAAACTGAAAAACCAACTTTCACACGCATAATCTAAGTTAGTTCCAAGAGTATTCGTCGTGATTTGACCTGCTTGCCCCCAGAGATCGTAATTAAACCCGTAACTCCATTTCTCTTCAGGGTCACTCTTAATGCCCAATCTAAGTTCTCGTGTATCTAAACTATCAGGTGCTCCATCATCAGTATGCCCTTGAGTTCTCCCGAATCCTGCTGACATTCGCGTACCGGTTTGAAAACTAAAGTCCCCGTCCAAATTAAATTCAGTAACTCGATTTGAATCCACTCTCAAATCTGCCGTGATTGAAGCTTTATTCTTGTTTTCTTCTTCTATTTTTTTGAGATCGTCCCCGAAACCTCGTAATGAAAAAGTACCGAGGAAGACGAGTAATAGTAGAATCAGTTTACGGTTGAGGACTTTGGTCAACGAGTGCTCCTTTCGGCAGTAGAGTAAGGAGCCTCCTTGGGCCATGCAAGATTTTTTTTCGAATAAAAAAACGCCACTCCATTTTGAAGTGGCGCTTGTAAAACTTACGTACTGATTAAGCTGCGCGGGTCAGGAAAAATCTTTCGCCGCGATCCATATTCCTTTTGAGGTAATTGTATCTTCGTACATCTTTTGAAAACGCGCTTTTAAAGGTCCTGTTGTATTTAACAAAAACTTTATCAAGAAACGAATAATAGGTTTTATACAAGTGATTTGAGAAGAAGTGACCATACCAGGTTTTCGCACTTCGGCTTGAAATCCAGTAAGTTCTCGTGAAATTTTTGATTTCTTTATTCAAAATATTCCACCAAGCGGTAGCTTCTGCTTTGTGTATGAAGTTTCCGATAAAAATGCACTTTTTGTCCCAGTGAACTGAAACTTCCCAACCTTGCCCCACTGTTTTGCAATAAGCTTTGAAGTAGAACTGG
The DNA here is from genome assembly GCA_023250675.1 of Oligoflexia bacterium. GTDB lineage: Bacteria > Bdellovibrionota > Bdellovibrionia > JABDDW01 > JABDDW01 > JAHFAE01. The sequence continues at coordinate 14,237 of JAHFAE010000008.1, forward strand.
CCGAAACGATAAGAATTGCTTTTCATGACATCTCCTCTTTTTATGTTAGTTACGAGTATTGATTCGGAAGAAAGTGTCGCACAACAGCGTTAATCGAATAAAGAATTAAAAAAAAATCTGTGCCTTAGTTGAGGTTAAAAAATGGAGGCTCCAGGCCGTTCAGGTGATTGCAGATCGGTTAGCTCAATGCGGCTTCAAGGCAAGTTTGAATCAGTTGTCAATTTCGTTGCCATAATTGTTCTGGAACTCATATATTGAAATGCAATTATGCTAAAACATTTGATTAAGCTCGTTTCGCCAGGCCATTTCTTAACAAAATCAGAAACCAAAATCCTTATGACTCGTGTGGCTGAGTTCGAAAATGAAACTGGGTGCCAGTTGCTTTTTCATTTTCGGAGAAAATTGGGCGTATCTCCTTTGGAAACTAACAGAGAATTATTTTTTAAGTTCAAATTGAATGAAACAAAGCATCACAATGCCATCCTGGTCACTTTGGCCCTGGCCGAGAAAAAGTTTGCCATTTGGGCCGATGAGGGTGTGATTCGCAAAACTGGCGACAAACTATGGCATGAAGTAAGCCGAGCAATGTCAAAGAGCATGAGTCACGGCCAACACTTAGGCGCACTTTTGGAGGCTATGGACATTTCTCAACAGGTATTAGCTTTGGAACAGCCCCAAGATTTAAGATCCGAAGGCAACGAATTACCAAACAATCCCCTTATCGAAGATGAGTAAGTTTACTCAACATTTATTTTTCGCGTTAAGTGCTTTGGCTCTTTATGTCAATTTGGGTATGGCAAAAGAAGTACCACCGGCGCCCTCGACGTTTGTCTATGATGACGTAAGTTTGTTGAGTAAGGAGAAAAACGAATCCCTCAACGTTGCACTTAATTTTATTCAATCAAGAACTCGCGCCCAAGTGGTCGTCGCCATATTCAGTTCTCTAGACGGTGAAATTCTAGAGGATTTTGCAAACAAGGTATTTCGAGCTTGGAAAATTGGGGACAAATCTCGAAACGATGGGGTTCTGATATTGATAGCTTTTAATGAGCGGAAATATCGAACTGAAGTTGGCTATGGGTTAGAGGGCGCATTGACCGACGCTTTCACTAAGCAAGTTGCGGAGAGAATTTTAGTCCCAGCATTTAAGCATAAAAATTTTTATAACGGGCTTTCGGGACTAGTCGAGGTGTACGGAAAAAAAATTGCGGGCGAAAACCCCGACGTCGGCGATAGGCCACCCCGTTCAATACGGGGTTTTCATCTGTCTGACTTACCGCCACTTATCATCCTATTGATTGTTCTGAGCATCATTACAATTGTTCGCCGTATTTTTTGGATATTTTCTGGTCGAACAATCGGGAAAAGACGCCGTGGCCCCTTCCGATGGTGGGACGACGGAGGCTGGGGTGGAGGCTTTGGCGGCGGGGGCGGCGGTTTTGGAGGCGGAATCGGAGGCGGTGGGGGATTCAGCGGTGGGGGTGGATTTAGTGGCGGCGGCGGGTCTAGCGGGAGTTGGTAGTACTTCCTCTAAATTTATCTCTTTCCAAATGAATTTACGGCGAAACCAAAAGTCCCAATCCATTGACGTTCATCTTCGCAAGTGCAGTCGCCTCTAAACTTTCTTAAATGTCCGTTACCCGCTTCTATAAAAAACTTCCTAAACCGAAATCCGCCGACAAATGCACTGATCCTAGCGCTGTCTATTGTTGATTCGTCCATTGTAGGTTTAATTCCGTAAAATCGATATCCGGCATAAAAGTTTTTGATGCCTTTGGCCGCAAGTGGAGTAATGTCTACGAGAACTGCAGCCGTAAATGCCGATCCTAAAAAGGTACTGCCTTCGACACCTAAACCTAAAGTTCCCTTTAAAGTTTGTAATTCAGCCCTAACTCCAAGGGCACTGGGTAAACCGACTACAAATGAAATATCGCCGGTGAATTTTGAAGTATTTGAGTTTTGATCTGAAGTTGACTGCGCTTCTGTCAATTTGCTCGAAGCTACGACTGCTGTTTGTTCCCCGACGATAGGATTACCGAAGGTATCTATTTTTACCAGAGCAATGGGCAGTCCGCTTGCCTCCGAAGCGATTCTTGCCCTCTGAATAACTTTATCTGAAATAACCATGATTTCAGTTTTTGATTCATCCGCTTGAGCCAAATTCAGTCCGCTAATGGAACTCAGCGAAAACATTCCCGCCATTATTAATTGAGTTAATTTCATATATCGAATCTCCAAAAGGTTTATTGATCAAGCACTATCTACAGCTATTAAGCAGGTTTGGTGCCAACATGGAGATCCAATAGTTTGAAAGGCGAGAAAAAGAGGCCGTCTATAAGAGTGACGAGTTGGTAATTTGTTTATGCCTTAAAAGAATTGAAACTTTTGCTTCGCTGTCAAATCCCCCAACACCTAACCCTTACAATAAGGCCGGCCTCCTCCAACTAAAAATGATTTGAAGTAGATAAATTCAGGCCCAGACTTTGCTTAAGCAAGTAAATTGGAATGGGAGAAAAAATGAATAAGCTCCTGGGTAAATACAAACCACGAGTGTCCTTGGCGATCCTATCCCTACCATTTTGCCTGTCTCTCACGAGCTGTCTTGAATACGATCAAACGGTTATTCGCCCCGAACACACCAATGTAGGAAATCCGGAGCCCGCGCCCAGACCCTTTATAAAAATTAATAAAAATCATAAAGTGCTCCTAGCCATATTCGACTCGGGCATTGATTACAACCATCCCGATCTCATCAACAATGTTCATTTCGAACTTGATGAAAAGGGAAATCCCATCGGCGCTGGCAAAGACTATATGGCTAACGACAATTGGGCATCGTGGCGTGTGGTTGATACTAACTCTTACGAATTTCAATATTTAAGTACAGAAGAAAAAGAAGACCAACTGAAACAAACAACTGAGAAAAAGTATAATACAGATTTAAGACGCAGAATTGGCGAAAGACAATGTCTCTTAAAAGAAGTCATAGAAATCGACCCAAGACTCAGTCAATTCACTCATCCTTATCGAGCAACAATCGAAGAAGAACAAACCACTTATCGTCATGGAACCCATGTGGCGGGACTTATGACCTACGATAGGCCCGATTTTGGCCTTATTCCTTATCGCATTCTCCCCTATCATCAAAATCGCCAGGACAAAATTGATTCTAATATTGGCAAAGCCGACAAATTTGCAGAAAATTTTGCCGACGCCATATCCGATGCCGATAAAAAAGGAGTAAAGATTGTAAACTTGAGTATCGGTGGATCCTTTTTGCGACCTGATGATGTGAGCTCTCCTAAAGATGAAGCAGCTCTCGAAAAATTCAACAATCTGACTGCAATCATTAGTAAACGCCTCACAGAAATTATTAAGACTTATCCCCATATTCTCTTTGTTGCCGCAGCAGGAAACGATTCAGGGTGGAGCGACAATGATTCTCGAATCCAATATCCCTGTGGTGTGGAGGCAGATAATATTCTCTGTGTAGGAGCTTTAAACAAACGAGATTCTAAAGCGACTTTTACAAATGTACCGTTAAGTGATGTAGATTTGGTTTTTGCACCAGGAGCAAAAGTAAATTCTCTCTCCCCATCAGATTACTGTCCTTTCTTGAATCAACTTCTGGACTCTTTTTTAACCGAGAAATCAGGAGCACCTCTATGTTCATATAAAGAAGTCGAAGGTCCTCGCGCCCCTGATTCAGAGAAAATATGGACTGTTAATGAAAATGTAAAAAGAGCCAAATCTGTCATAATCAAAGCCGCCTATGAGGCTTGTTCCTACAAAGACAACCAATATATTAAATTTAATGGAACCTCCATGGCCACGCCTTTAGTCTCACATCTCGCAGCTGAAATTTTAGCTGAAAAGAATTACGCCAAGGCCTCAGAAGTTATTGAACAAATAAAACTTAAAGCCCAGGTTAAAAAAGGAAAGTCATTTACAGCATTTTGGTTAACAGACTCCATGCTAATGCCAAGAAGTTGGGACAAGAAAAAAGATTCTCAAGGGCCGAATACGACACCTGTACTGAAACTTACCTCAAATCAATCTTTGCAAAATCAAACCACGTCTCTTCATCGTCAAGTGTATGATTACATGAGTTTGGATCTTAATTCCTATTTGAACCATCCTGATTTGATGCCCTTGAAGATAATCATGGGAACTCAGAGTACCGAACTCCAGAATTGATGGTCTTGTGTTGAGAATCTTAGCCCAACTCTTTTATTACAAGTTTGAGATCTGACCATGTCGTCTTTTTTTCACCGGGATTTTTTAAGAGCAATGCCAAATCATGGGTAATTAATATTTTCCGACCGTCCACTTCAAAGAACTCGCCTCGCTTAGGACTTTGAGACAATTCACTACGAAACAATGTTTGCGCTAAATCATCGCCAAAAAAGACTGTCACTTGCGCTTTAATTTCTAAAAATCGACTCTCATCTTGGGTCCAAAAAACCTCAGATTCTTGCAGACCCATTGCAGAAATCATATTTTTTAGGAGAATACCATATGGCCCTAAACCGATTAAATCTTGTGCGATTTTTGAGTCACCTAGACCTTTGCCAACAAACAAAACTTTGGCAAATTTTGTGTTTAGATTGAAATACTGCACTCCCAATACATCTTTAAGATAGGCAAAATTTTCCTTCATTTTTCCTCTAAAAAAAATCCTCAAGTTCTGAGCTCTTTTCTCCGTTCGTAGATATGTCAGTCAGGAGGACAGACTATGAACTCAATCAAAGGCTTTGCCGTGACACAAACTAATCCCGAAGATGTTGTTAGCAATCTTGAGACCTGCTGTCTCTGTGGCGCAAGACTCAGATTTAGCCACAAAACCGACTACCTTAAAATGGAAGTCCAAGAAGAGGCTGCGTGCCCTGATTGCGGAGTCAAAAATAAGGTCGCAAACTTCATTTTGCAATAATTAGTTGGAATAACATCGAGATTTAACTCTCTTCTGCGACCATTTCGTCTTCACGGAGCTGTAGCAGTATTCTCTCAGCTAAAACCGTATTAAACCCGGGCAGTTCAGCAATTTCTTGAGCTGGGGCAAATTTAAGTTGATCTATACTTTGAAAATGCCGAAGCAGAGCTTTTTTTCGCTTTTCCCCAAGGCCGGTCACAGCATCGAGCTCACTTTCTAATGTCTTATTGTCTCGAAGCTTTCGATGATAATTAATGGCAAACCGATGGGCCTCATCCCGAATGCCCACTAAAATTGCATAAGCTTCAGAATTCTTGGCAAAGACAACTGGATTTTGCCGCCCCGGAACAAATATCCTCTCTTCACTTGCCTTTAATTCCTTATCGTTAAACTTTCCAAGAGTGCGAGCTTTGGCCAGGCCGCAAACGGGTATCTTATTTTTTCCTATTTCTTCTAAAACGGCCAAAGCTACAGATAGCTGACCCTTTCCACCATCAACGACCAACAAGTCAGGTTCGGGTTCATCCATATGGGCTAGTCGTCTAGATAAAACTTCTTTCATGCTGGCAAAATCATTGGGACCTTCAACGGTCCTGACTTTATAGCGGCGGTAGAGATCTTTATTAGGAACCCCTTCTTCAAAAACAACCTGGCTTGCCACAGATTCCTGCCCTTGAAAATTTGATATATCAAAACATTCAATTCTCATTGGAATTTCTTTTAAACCCAATTTTTCTTTGATCTCATCAAGACCAATATGTTTTCGAGCATTCTTGGCGACCTGATTCTTAAAATGCTCGGCCGCATTGCGATTGGCTAGTTCACCAAGCTTTTGGCCCGAAGTATCTGTGGCAAACCTGACACCCACTTCTTTAGAACTTCTTTCTTCTAAAACTGCTTTTAATAATTTGTGAAGATCACGACCTAAATCCACGGGCAATAGTACTTCGTCAGGCACTACATTGCTCTCGTAGTATTGGTTCACAAATGAAACAAGCCAATCTTGTGGATTTTCTAGCGCTGAAAGTGGATTTACTGAAATAAAATGGGATTGGCTCCCCAGTAACTTTCCTTGTCGCACATGCAAGACCTCAATGGTACAACCTCTCTCATCGCCTTCAAAACCGATGACGTCTTGGTCCTTCTCCCCCATTGCGTTAATAACAGATTGTTTTTCTAAAATGGCGTTTAGAGCTTCGAGGGAATTTCTGAGTTTGGCTGCTTTTTCGAACTTTTCGTCTTTAGCTGCTTCTTTCATTCTTTGGGTTAAAAGTTTTAGAACTTGTTTGTCTCTACCTTTTAGTAAAAGCATGGCACTTTCAATATCTTTTCGATAGGCCTCAGCAGAAATAAGACCCACACAGGGGGCTGTGCAATTTCCTATTTGATGGGTCAGACAAGGCCTTGTTCTATTTCTAAAATAATGATCGGCACAATCACGAATCTGAAAAGTATGATTTAAAAATTTAATAGTCTCGTAGACCATGAGCCCACTGGTGAATGGACCAAAATAAAGACCCCCATCTTTTTTGACTTTGCGGACTAAATAGAGTCTTGAAAATTCATCCTCCAAACTCACCTTAATATAGGGATAGTTCTTGTCGTCTTTTAAGCGAATATTGTATTTGGGCCGATGCTTTTTGATCAAAGACGCTTCTAGTAAAAAAGCTTCTACTTCGGTTTTGGTAAGAATGTATTCAATTTTATCGATATGCGTAATAAGAGTTTTGGTTTTTGCGGAATGATCTGTAGAATTAAAATAACTTCGTACCCGGGCGCGTAGAACTTTGGCTTTTCCTACATAAATAATTTTGTCCAAGACGTTTTTCATCAGGTAAACGCCTGGTTGGGTGGGAAACTCAGAAATTAATTTTTTGAGATCGGCCTCTTTATCGATTTAAGCCTCTCCCTCTATTTTTAAGGACGCCCCATCACGAAGTGCCAATTCTTGAAGTTCCAGGCGCTTGATTTCATCTCTGATATGAGCTGCCTCTTCAAATTCTAATTTATCCGACGCTTTTTTCATTTGTTTTCTTAGTTTTTGGATTTGCTTTAAAACAGACGCAGGATTTGAGGAATAAAGAGCTTTGGGATCCTCTAAATTAGCCACAGGAAAAATAAGAGCAGCATCCGCAGAATAAATAGTTTCTGTTGACCCAGAGATGGCCTTTTTAATTCCTATGGGCGTAATCCCATGCTCCTTATTATGTGCCTCTTGAATTTTTCTACGTCTCTGAGTTTCATCGATGGCCTTACGCATAGAATCAGTAATCTTGTCCCCATACAAAATAACTTTACCCTCTAAGTTTCGTGCTGCACGACCAATTGTTTGAATAAGGGATCGCTCAGAACGTAAAAAACCTTCTTTGTCGGCATCAAGAATAGCTACGAGGCTCACTTCGGGAATATCTAGGCCCTCACGAAGTAAATTAATTCCAACTAAAACGTCAAAAACACCCAATCGCAGATCTCTAATAATCTCTGAGCGCTCAAGAGTTAAGATTTCGCTATGAAGATACTTTACCCTAACTCCCACGCCTTGATAATATTCTGTGAGATCTTCAGCCATTCTCTTAGTCAACGTTGTCACAAGCACTCGTTCTTTTTTGGCTGCTCGAATCCTCACCTCTTTTAAAAGATCATCTACTTGAAATTTGGCACCGCGCACTGCAACCTCTGGATCAACAAGGCCCGTGGGCCTGATGATTTGCTCTACAATAAGCCCTTCACTCTTTGCCATCTCATAAGGCCCGGGAGTAGCAGAAACATAACAAACTTTGTCTGTTAATTTCTCAAACTCTTGAAAGTTCAACGGCCTATTATCAAGAGCACTGGGAAGACGAAAGCCGTGCTCCACCAAAGTCATTTTTCTTGATCGATCGCCTTTATACATTCCGCCCAACTGAGGAATGGTTACGTGGCATTCATCGACGAAAACAAGATAATCCTTTGGAAAGTATTCTATCAAAGTAGGCGGAGGCTCGCCCGGAGCGCGGCCTGTGAAGTGCCGCGAATAATTCTCGATCCCCTGGCAAAAACCAATCTCTTCGATCATTTCAATATCATAATAGGTTCTTTGTTCTAGCCTTTGAGCTTCAACAAGTTTCATTTCAGATTTAAGCCGCCCGATGCGTTCTCGTAACTCCTCTTGAATGGTTACAATGGCATTTTTGCTCCGAGTAGCATCGGTCACATAGTGGCTGCCTGGGTAAATAGAAGTTCTCTCTATTTTTTGAATTGTGGTGCCACGAAGAGGATCAACGATACTTAAGGAATCAACAAAGTCGCCAAAAAACTCAACGCGAATAGCCCGGCTATCCTCGTAGGGCGGAAAAATCTCAACAACATCTCCTCTAACCCTAAATGTTCCGCGGTGAAAGTCCACATCGTTGCGATCAAATTGAATATCGATGAGTTTTCGAAGTAGCTCGTCACGTTTTAGATCTCGCCCTTGTTCGATCATAACAACCATGCCTTCGTAGGCTTCGGGACTTCCCAATCCATAAATACAAGAGACACTTGAGACGATGATAACATCACTGCGATCAAAAAGGGATCTTGTGGCAGAGTGGCGCATGCGATCGATTTGTTCGTTAATAGCAGAGTCTTTTTCAATAAAGGTGTCTGTAGATGGGATGTAGGCTTCGGGCTGGTAGTAGTCATAGTAACTGACAAAATACTCCACCGCGTTTAGCGGAAAAAGTTGACGAAACTCGGCATAGAGTTGGCCCGCCAATGTTTTGTTGGGTGCTAAAATAAGAGTTGGTCGACCAAGCCTTGCGATGGTGTGTGCCATGGTAAATGTTTTGCCAGAACCAGTTACGCCTAACAAGACTTGATGCTTTGATCCCTCTTTAAAATTTTCAACAATTTGTTCAATTGCTTTTGGCTGATCACCTTGGGGTTTATAATCGGTGACAAGTTGAAAAGGCTTATGGCTTTTGAGTTCTTTTTTTATTTCTTGACTTCCCATTCGGTGCCTTCTTGAGAATCCCGAACCTCAATACCTAACTTTGCAAGTTCATCTCTAATTTGATCAGAGGTTTTGAAATCTTTATTTTGTCGAGCACCCCAACGCTCTTGAACTCGACCTTGAATTTCTTCTCTTTTAAGTTTCTTATCTCTCAACAAAAGATCGTCAAGCTGCAACAAGAATTCTTGAGGAGAATGTTGAAACATTCCCAATAACCCACCGATTTCTTTGATAAGACTTAAAAGTTTCTGACTTGAGTTTGCTAGTTCTTGATTTGGCTTCATTCCAGGTTTTAATAAATTATTATAGGCACGAACGAGGTTAAAAATTTCAGCTACAACCTCTGGAGAATTAAAATCGTCCTCACAAGCTATGGTGATAGACTTCCATATTCCATTGATTTTCTCCCCAAAATTTTTCAGATCTAGAACTTCGCCTTTAGGATCAGGTTTGATTCCGGTATTTAAACTCTTTGCAATCCATTTCTCAGCTTGTGCCATAGCCGAATAAATACGCGCAAGCCCGCCGATGGAATGATTGATGACACTATCGCTAAAGTCTGTAGGCGATCTGTAATGGGACGACAAAATGAGAAATTTAAGCACCTCACCATTGTAATGTTCTAAAAAATTTCTGGCGGTAAAAATATTGCCCAAACTCTTAGACATCTTTTCTTTGCCCATATTAATAAAATTATTATGCATCCAAACCCGTGCAAAGGGCTTGTCACTAGCTGATTCGCTCTGAGCAATTTCATTCTCATGATGGGGGAATATCAAATCAATGCCGCCCCCATGAATATCAAAGGTGTCACCAAGATATTTTTTAGCCATGGCCGAGCATTCAATATGCCAACCAGGGCGCCCCTTGCCCCAGGGACTATCCCAGAATGGCTCCCCTGCTTTGGCTGGTTTCCAAAGTGTAAAATCAAGGGGATTTTTTTTCTTTTCTCCAATTTCAACTCGAGAGCCAGCTACAAGCTCATCGATATTCTTATGACTTAATTTACCGTAGTCTTTAATTTTTTCAATTCTGCAAAAGACTTCGCCATCTACTACATAGCCTGCGCCATGGCGAACGATGCGTTCAATCATTTCAATGATTTCTTTAATATGAGTTGTAACTCGAGGATTAACGGTGGCCGGTTTTAAACCGACATTTTTAAAATCTTTTTCAAACTCGGCTACGAATTTGTCGGCCAATTCAAAGGGCGAAATCTTGGTTTCGTTGGCTGAATTAATAATTTTATCATCGACGTCGGTGTAGTTATAAATGTAAACGACTTTAAAGCCCAAATGTTCAAAATAATTTCGAACAAAATTAAAAAAAATGGGACCCCGAAAGTTTCCCACGTGGACCAAATTGTAAACCGTTGGTCCGCAGACGTACATTCCAACTTGACCTGCGTGCAAGGGGGTAAAAGACTCTTTTTTCTGGGTCATTGTATTATAAATTTTGAGGTTACTCATGGGCACTGTTCCAAGGTTTTTTGAGCTCGATTCATAAGACTTGCTCTTGAAAGCAGGGGTACTAATTGTTTAAGTTCTGTTCCGTGAGGTTTACCCACAATGGCAACACGAAGGGCTTGAAAGAATTCTTTTCCTTTAACGCCACATGAAGTTTGAATTTGCTTTTGAATTTCATTAAAAGACACGTCAGAAATAAACTCTTCAGATTTACCGTTAAGAGTGCTGAACCATGCACCCACAACAGATTTTGACGTGGGCCAAGCCAAAACTTCTACACCTTCAGGTTCGACAGAGAAATTACTATCAGATAACGTTTTAAAAAGCGGAATAGCTTCGACCAAAGTTTCAAATGATGTTTTCAAAGCCCCAACAGCATTATTAATCCACTGCACCGAAACATTGTCAAAATCTGGACCGTCTGCTCTTAAAAAAGGTAATAGAAGCGTCCACAGATCTTGGTGGTCAAGGTTTCTAAGATAAACTGAATTCATCCATTTAAGCTTTACGCCATCAAAAACAGCCGGGGCTACGTTTATTCGGTCCGTTGTAAAGAGTTTTGCCATCTCATCTATGTGCAAAATCTCTCGACTATCAGGAGAACTCCACCCCAATAAAGAAATGTAGTTGTTGATCGCCTCTTTTAAATACCCATTGAGTCGATAATCATTCACCGAAGTTGCACCATGACGCTTGCTGAGCTTTTGTTTGTCAGGCCCTAAAACAACTGACATATGGCCAAACCTGGGAATATTCCAACCATAGGCCTCATAGAGCATAAGTTGTCGCACAGTGTTTGAAAGATGTTCTTCGGCCCTGAGCACGTGGGTGATTTTCATCAAATGGTCATCAATGACGCAGCAGAAATTGTACACGGGCATTCCGTCAGATCTTAGAATAACAAAATCTCCTACCATTCCTTCTTGAAATTCCACTTGACCCCGAATCAGATCATCTAAGGTGTATTTTTTTAGATTTTTTATCCAAAAGCGCACCGCTCCCCTTTCGCCTGCCTTAAGTTTCAATGCTGTTTCAGCAGGAGGAAGATGTCGGCATTTGCCATCGTACTGGGGAGGTCGGCCCGCTTTCATGGCCGCTTGTTTTTTAGCTTCCAATTCGGCGTCGGTGCAAAAGCAATAATAGGCTTGACCACCGGCAATGAGCTTGTCAGAATATTCTTTATAAATACTTCGTCTTTCACTTTGTCTGTAGGGGCCGTAGTCCCCACCCACATCTGGGCCCTCATCCCAATTGAGCCCCAACCATTTGATATCTTGTTTTTGCATTTCTTCAAATTCGCGGGTGCTTCGGGCCGTGTCTGTATCTTCGATACGTAAAATAAATTTACCACCATGGTGGCGCGCAAAGAGCCAATTAAAAAGTACACTGCGAGCACCACCCACATGAAGATAGCCCGTGGGAGAAGGCGCAAATCTTACTCTTACCTTTTCGCTCATCGATTTTCTCTTTGCTTCAACAAGACGACAGCTTGGGCAAAGGCACCCTCGCCGCGGCCTACAAATCCAAGACCCTCACAAGTTGTGGCTTTGAGACCAACTTGGGTAGTTTCAATATTCATGACCATGGCCATTTTCTCTCTCATGGCCATTTTGTAGGGACTGATCTTTGGTTCTTCTAACAAAATAGTGAGATCAGCATTGGTCACGCTAAATCCTTTAGTCCAAACCATCTGGCAGACTTCCTGCAATATTTCAAGACTTGAGCGATCCTTATTTTTCTCAGTGGAAGGAAAATGCTCGCCCAAATCTCCAAGGGCCGCAGCTCCTAAGAGAGCATCGCATAGGGCATGAACGAGGACGTCGGCGTCGGAATGTCCGCTCAGGCCATTTTTTTCTGAAATTTGCACACCGCCCAAGACAAGGGGGCGCTTTGGATCAAAAGGATGGATGTCGCTGCCTAAGCCAACTCGAAACACGGTCGTGGTCCTCTAAAAAAGTAATCTTCACATTATCATAATCCCCAAGGACCACAACGATCTTGAACCCATGTTTTTCAACTACTGAGGCATCGTCTGGCGCAATGGATGGTGTATTCAAGGATTGTTCGTCCCTATAGGATTCAAGCAAGATTTCTAAATCAAAAAGCTGGGGGGTTTGAATAATTCGAAGTTTTTCCCTCGGTAACGTAGCTCCAACAACGCCCGATTCACCGACAGTTTTTATGGTTTCGTTGACATTGACCCCAGGCACTACACCGCCAAAATTCAAAGTGCTTATTTTTAATTGCCGAGCAGACCAAAGACGCTCTAACAATTCTGGAGTGAGCGCAGGACGCGCGGCATCATGAATCATAACCCAATTTGAACGGGCACCCGATACCAAAGCCTCAAGGCCATTGAGAGCTGAAGCTTGTCTTGAAGGTCCACCGCTAACCACTTTGATTATTTCGTTATTAGGTAGAATTTTAAAACTTGAAATTACGGACTCAACCCAGTCTTGGGGAACGACGACGACAACTTGGCCGATGGATTTCCATGACAAGAACACATCTAGTGACCACAAGAATAAGGGTCTTCCAAGTAGGGGTTGGAATTGTTTGGGCGTGTCTGTGCCATAGCGAGACCCTGCCCCACCAGCTACTAGAATTAAATCACATTGCTCCATTTTCATCCTCAAGGTCCTCTAGGTGCCTGGCACCGTCAACCGTCAAATCCCATATATTTGCGCAAAAGGTACCAGGCACCTCTATATTTGCGGAAAAACCGCCAGGCACCATTTTGTTAAGCTAAATAAAAAGCCGAGGGTTTTGCCTCGGCTTAGTACTTCCCCTGGAGTATTAGATCCTTTTACTCACTCTTAGCTTCAAGTCCGAAAATTTCTCGAACTTCTTGCTCTACCTTCTTCTCTAAAATCTTTTTTGCAAGAGAAAGTTCTTTTATAAGTAAACTTCTGGCTGTATCGAGCATTTTTCTCTCACCAAAACTGAGTTCCTTATCAACTTTAAGAAGAAACAAATCGCGAAGCACTTCGGCGATTTCGTAGATGCTGCCGGTCTTAATTTTTTCCATATACTCGCGATAGCGACGATTCCAAGTTTGATTGTCGATCTTTATATTTTTCTTTCTTAGAATTTTAAAAACCTCGTTGGCTTCTTTTCTAGAAATAATGGCGCGCAGCCCCACACTGGCCACATTGTCTTTGGGAATCATAATCTTCATGCCATTATCTAAAATTTGAATCGTATAGAAGGTCTGTTTCTTACCAAAAATTTCCTTGGTCTCAATGGCCTTCACAACGCCGACGCCGTGTCCCGGATATACCGCGTTGTCACCCACTTTAAATGCCATTTATTAATTCCTCCTGAAAGTTAGAAATCACTCTTCAAGCAGAGGTTAGTGTTGTAGCACAAAGGACAAAAATCGTCAATGTATCGTGTTTTAAGTGTAAAAAGGAAAGCCAAGCATTGGGCGACTTGGCTTTTGTAAATGCTTTCTCAGTTTGCCGTAACGACCAAAGCAAACCCTTGGGAGTTTGTCGCATCCCTTCCTTTTGGGACGTTCCTTCCCGTCACCGAAACAACGTAAGAATCGCCCTCATTGGCTATGACTTCAACCATTTCAGTATTATTTACATTATCTGGCCTGCTTAAATGGTTGGGATAATACACTTTTCCCGCGCTATCAGTGATTTTCAAATCAAGGTCGTTAACCAGCGTCACGGCAGAACTAGTAGCGGCCGGGAAGTCCGAATACGTCATCGTGACAACCACTGTTTGACCCTTCTTTGCATTAACTTTATAGGTTTTCGTTTGGCCCGTTGCCAATCCCATTGTGTCATCGACCAATTTACCCTTGTCGATACCAATAGCCTTGCCAATGTTTACTCTTCCAAAACCTTCATTCATATTGGGTCTTGTAGTCTCAAATTCTTGACCCAGGCCCGTGCCGAATTGGCCAGGAAATAAATCAGTTGCTGAGTGAATAAGGACCGCTTTTACCAGTGCGGCGGAAGGATTAGGAAAGCCCGATTTCATTAGAAACTGCCTTACAATGGTAGCCCCTCCTGCTGTTAGAGGAGTGGCCATGGAAGTGCCGCCGGCGTAAACATACTTATCATTGTAAATACCCCATAGGGTGGAGGCTCCAGACATTTGACTTCGTGTTGAAACAATATTTGTTCCCGGAGCTACGATCTCAGGTTTGATACGACCATCTTGTGTGGGGCCAATGCTTGAAAAAGCAGCCATGCCACTGGGGTTTTCTGAGAGTTGACTTGACGCCAAGGGCTCAACACCCCATTTTTCAGCCCCCCCTTTTATTTCGATCATCTTTTTCTGGTAGCCGCCAATACTAACCAGATTTTTGCTCGCCCCAACGGTGAGACAATTCTTTGCCGTACCGGGACTTGAAACTGAGCCCCCGTCGATATGGCCATCACGATTTCTATCTTCGCCTGAATTGCCCGCAGCAAAGATGATGAGAAGGTCAGGGTACTTCCAAGAAATATCATCGACCATGGAAGCAAAATTATTATAGGCCCCTAAGTCAGTAGGAGATCCCCAACTATTTGAATGAACATGCACATTATCATCTCGTCTCAAAACTCCAAATATCTTGTCAAAATCAGGAGGAATGGAAATGTTGCCAAGGAGTGGACTCCACATTCCTTCCATTATTAATTTGGCTCCGTAAGCACCGCCACGGAGTTTGCCACTTGAAGAAACACCTGAGCCCACGATTGATCCGCTAGTGTGAGTTCCATGACCTTGGGGATCTTGCCAGGAACGCGAGAAAAGACCGAGGGTATAGCCCTTAACGATTTGAGATTTAAAATCATCTAAAATAGAATCAAGAGAACCTGAATCAAGTCCTGTATCTGAAATACCAACAACTTGACCTTCACCTGTCAGACCCATTGCGTAAGCACTTTCAAAATCCATTAGCTTTGTGCCTGACTCAAAGCCTGTGAGGTCAGAGTAATCGCCAGCGGGTTGTTGTTGATCCATTACTTGCGGCTCTTCTTGGGTGGTATCAAAATCAAAAGTTTTGACCTCTTGATATGGCTCGATCCATTCGACACCTTCTACATCTGCAATTTTCTCTATGTTTGATAGAGCTGTCTCAAAGAAAACTGTTTTTCCTGAAACTCGATGAATAATCATATTGAGATCCCGAGAATGTGCGACTTTTAGAAATGCTTCAAATTCTTTTTCATCAGTGAGTCTGACTAAGACTTTTACCATGGCACTTGTTAGAAATCTAAAGGCCTGGCTAATACGAAACTTAGTTTCGTAAGGGACGACTACTTTTACATGTTGCGCTTTATTGAGTGCCGCCCACGCTTCGGGAGTTTTCACTAGGGCAATGAAAGCGTCGTCAGGAAGATAAGACCCTAACTCCACTCCACTTTTTGCAAGCTCAAGCTTCCATTGCGGTGTCACAGGAGCTTCAAATTGAATGATGTAATAAACGCGGTCAAGTGTTGGCAAGAATCGAGGTATTCCCACGGCAAATATGGACATCGTTGCCGATGCGGCAAAACTTTGCGCGGGTTTACTTCTGGTTTGAAATTTGAAATCCCCGGATTTTAATCGTACCAACTCGCCCGCAATCCCTGTACTTGATGCAAGTTGGAAGAATATTAATAAACTAACTGCCTTTGCCATCTGGTTCCCCCCTTGGAGCCACGAAAAGCGCTCAGTTATTAATGTGAAATCAGATCAGGACTTCAGTCTGGGTGTCAAACAATAATATTCAGGTGTTTAATATTTTTCTGGTGGAGCCAATTTGCCTAGGCTACTCGGGCTGTCTATGGGCTAAGTTTGACTATGCTTATAGCTTTTTTAAAGCTTTTTTGAGTTTATTGGAGACCACATCCCATACAAGTATTACGCTGCATAGATCTCTTTTTGGCTGGAGAGAATTTCTTGTTTGATGACTTTATTTTTCAAAGAGGCCACAGTCACAAGGTCAATTTTCTCATAATGAAATAGCTTTTTAAGGCCATCTTGCAAGTCAAAGAATTTATCCACCGAAATGGAATCGAATTCTACGAGAAGGTCTATGTCGCTTTGGCCTGACTTAAATTCATTGTGAGCCAAAGATCCAAAGACTGATAGCGATTTAACACCATGTTTTCGACAGAGACGAATTAAATCACTTTCTTTGACACCAAATTGTGTAAGAATTTTTTGCTTTAAAAGTTTGTTGTCGCTAGCCACTAAGGTTCCCTTTCTTTCGCGATAAATATAGTTCAGTTTGGCCACCAAGTACATCCAACTATTTACTAAATAGAATCTACGGGCTCCATTTGACGCATCTTCCTGGCCCGACTTGCTTGGGCGACTTTACTTTGCCCTAACCCAACGGGGTCTCCCATTGAAGAGTGACACAAATGTGTCAATTGATGAAAGCCGAGTTGGCCTACCTTTATTTTCAGCAACGGTAGTAAAAACATTAGAAATCCGAACATCCGAAAGCTGAAAGCCGATAACAGATCCGTAAATCAGAACCCGATTTTCATTTTCTCCTTTTCTGACCTCGATGGCCCGTCAGCGGGTGAGGGCCATCTCGGCCTTCAAAGGAGAAAATGAAATGTTAAAATCGTTTCGTACCTATCAACTCTCGATTCAATTCTATCAATCTTGTTTGAGTTTGAAACTCCCACGACATCTCAGAGATCAACTTCTTCGCGCGGCTTCAAGTATCACTCTGAATTTGGCTGAGGGTTCGGCAAAGCCAACCAAAAAAGACCAGATGAAGTTTTTCTTCATTTCATTTGGTAGTCTTCGGGAATGCCAGGGTATCTTCAGCCTTTCTGGTCAAATTTCCCCTAAACTTCTAGATATGGCCGACCACTTAGGTGCCTGCCTATTTAAACTGACTGGAAGTTAAAACGATTTAGCTTGTTGCCA
The DNA here is from genome assembly GCA_023250675.1 of Oligoflexia bacterium. Lineage (GTDB taxonomy): Bacteria > Bdellovibrionota > Bdellovibrionia > JABDDW01 > JABDDW01 > JAHFAE01. The sequence goes on from JAHFAE010000008.1 coordinate 31,482, forward strand.
ATTTATGTTGGTACATCTAGTGTCAGATTTATGCGTCGTGTGTTTGTCATAGTGTATGTTTTATCGGCAATTATACCATTCGTTTTTTCTTTTGAAAAAAGTTGCACTGTTAAGCGGAGTGATGCTGTGGCGATCACAGTAGTTCGATAGTGGGAATGCTATGGGAATTATGGTATTTCCTACTGAAACTTGATTCCAATGCAGTTATTGGTTTTCTGGGTATCTTGGTTGCGGGCAATATATGTATCTGTGTTCGTCGCAAAGAGAGCTGGATAAATTCGACCATCTTGGCGACGAGCTTGGTCAGTGCACCATTGATTTTTTTCTTTATTCGAATACGGGGACCATTTCCAGGTGGAGCGGATATTGGTGCGGGCCTTCTCATTGCCATTCTCTCGATATTTAATATACCTTTGTGTTTGCTGGGCCTTTACTTGGGCCGAAAACTACGATTTTCAGTCGCGGTAACTGTTTCGTTACTTATAGTCACAACTTATGTTGGTTTTTCATGCCTCTATATGTGGAGGGTAAGATTATATGATCAATCACTTCAGGAAAAGTCTATAGTTGATTGCCAGAAAATGCCGTATCATTGCGCCATTCAAAATAGAGATCTCAATCAAATAAAAATATTGAAAACACAAGGCTTTGATATTGAGAGCAAAGATGGTTGGGGTTATTCGGCCCTAATGAGGAACCTTCGCAATAAAGAGGCAGCTACGGTTCTTCTCGAAAATGGCGCCGATGCCAACGCATATGATATCAATGGAGATACCCCTCTGTCTAATGTACTTTTTCATGGCATGGCACCTGACTTTGAGGCTGCTGAACTCTTGGTAAAATATGGAGCCAATATCGACAAGAAATATGGAGATAAGAAGCAAATGTCTATCCTCATATCAGCCATTACCGAACAGAAGTCCGACATCATTGATTTTGCTATCCGTAATGGTGCAAATTCTAATACGGATTACTTTGGCAATGGCACAGACACCTGCTGGTATGTAAAGTTCTACAATGTCAAAGATATCGGCTTATTAGAAAAGTATTGTGGCCACCAATGAGACTACATATTGTTTTTGCCTGAGGTCATCCTTCGTAGCGTTTGCATAAGTAACGCCTCAAATTCACTTACTTCATGGCCTGGCAAAGACGGTAAACGCAGGCACCTAAGAAGTCGGCCTTTTGCACAATAAGTGGATTTGCTTGGCCATGAAGACGAAGGATACACTGACATTCTCGCATTGATCCCAAAGCAACAAAGTAGAATTTACGCCTATCTGCTTTTGTGGGTTTGGCCAATCCTTCTGATAAGTTAAGGGAAACAGACGAACAGGCTCTCTGAAATTGATCCTTCAAATGAGAAGGCAATTTCAAATCTCTAGAAATTTGATAAAATTCGATAGCTAATTCAAGAGTAAAAAATGATTTCATTTGGAATGCTCCTTTCGAAGGCGAGAGCGCCTTCACCCGTGACAGGCGCCTCAAGCCGAAGAAAGGAGCATCTTAAATACCACTTGAAACTTGAATCTTGATCCCTTGCCCTCGTCTGCCCGGTCTCCCTTGTTTCCCTTGTTTCTCCTGACTTCCTAGATTGCCCTGAATTCTTCTATGATGATGTCCGCCCCGTCCGGATATCCGTCCGAATAAATTCTCAAACTCAATTAAAATGAAAACAAAAGAACGGCCCAGCTTGCATTGTGTGTACGTCGCTGGGCTTTCTAGCTGCTAAAGGTGAAGGATTACCTCCCTACCAGGAGGGTCCCTTATGGGAAGACAACCAACACGTCTTCTTCATCGGAAGTTCGCCAACTTGCTAAAGAGAAACTCGACCTTAATCTTGTTATTTCTCCGTTTAGCAGAATTAGTTTTAAGAATCTTTTTCTCACACTAGGGCTTAAAGCGGATTATTAGCGGCAGTCTCATTCAATTATGGATGACGGTTAGAAGGCCCGGCTCAACCAATACTCGCAAACAAAAGGCTCGGTTTTCGATTCAAAACGACTGCATCATGAAGCAATGAATTCTCAGCAGATGTGAGATCGGGATCTTTTTTATAAACCTCAAAAGCTGCTTCACGAGCTATTGTTAATACCTCCACATCACGAACCAAATTTGCAAATCTAAACCCCGGCAAACCAGATTGCCTAGTCCCTAAAAATTCACCTGGCCCCCGCAAAACTAAATCTTCTTCAGCGATTTTAAAACCATCTTGAGTTTTGGTCATGACCTCAAGGCGTCGACGAGCCTCATCACTTTGAGCCCGACCAGATAATAAAATACAATAGCTTTTAAATTCTCCTCGCCCTACTCGCCCACGCAATTGATGCAATTGAGCTAATCCAAATCGTTCTGCATGTTCAATAAGCATGAGAGTGGCATTGGAAACATCGACACCGACTTCAACTACTGTTGTCGATACAAGAACATGGATCTTTTTTTCTTTAAATTTTCGCATCAACTCTTCTTTTTCAGAAGACTTAAGACGACCATGCAATAATCCAACTTCAAAGGGCCTAAACTGTTGAGCCAAAACTGCCGCCATATCAGTGGCATTTTTGAGATCCATTTTTTCAGTTTCTTCAACTAATGGATAAATAACGTAAGCTTGCCGACCCCGATCTAATTGCTCTCGCACAAATCCGTAGACCATTTGTCGTTTATTTTCAAAAACAGCTTTTGTGGTAATGGGTTGTCGACCTTTAGGCAACTCTCTTATCACCGATACATCTAGATCTCCATATACAGTCATGGCTAAGGTTCTAGGAATTGGCGTTGCGGTCATAACCAAGAAATGAGGCACTATAGCTTTTTTCTTAAGCTCAGCTCGCTGCTTCACACCAAATCGATGTTGTTCATCGACAATTGTGAGGCCTAAGTTCTTATATTCCACGTCGTTTTGAATGAGGGCATGAGTACCAATAACAAGTTGCACTGCACCTGATTTTATTTCTTTTTTAATCCCACTAGATTCTTTATCTTTTTGACCGCCGGTGAGCATGGTAACTCGTACACCTAAAGGATTAAATAATTGCTGGGCTTTAATAAAATGTTGTTCTGCCAAAATTTCAGTAGGCGCCATCAAGGCCACTTGATAGCCATTTTCAATGGCCATGGCAGCTGCCAAAAAAGCCACAATGGTTTTTCCGCAACCCACATCACCTTGAATAAGTCGGTGCATGGGGTGAGGCTTCAATAGATCTGTTTTTATATCAGCTAAAACTTTTTCCTGCCCTTGAGTGAGTTGAAACGAAAAGGCCTGGCGAATTTTTTGCGCAAAAGTATTGAGAATTCTCATGGGCGGAGCTGATTCTTTAGTCAAACCTGTGCGAGAACGCGCCAAAGTCAACTCAAGCCAAAAAAATTCTTCAAAAATCAGACGACGCTGATGTGGATCACAAAAAGAAAGCCAAGTCGAAGGACTTTCTTCACCGGGCTGATGAACTTTTTTTAGAGCTTCTCTTAAAGGCGGCAATTCATATTTTTTTAAGATCCATTCAGGAAGAGTTTCAGATATCAGATCTCCTGTTGTATCCAAAGCGTTAGTCACAATTTTTCTGATTAGGTTTTGAGTGAGCCCTTCTGTTTCTGAATAAATAGGAATAAGACCAGGTGGCATTACCTCTTGAGATTCCTCACCGACGATTTTTACGTCGGGATGATGAATCTCTTTTCCTCCACGATAACTTTTTATTTCTCCTGTAACCCTGACCGAAGTCCCTGGCTTAAAGGCTGTAAAATAATTCTTAAAAGGGACGCGAAACCATTTGCCGGAAATTCGTCCGGTTTGATCAGTGAAATTCATTTCGTGAATAACTCTTACACTGCGTCCCATGGGAATTTGACGGTAGCCCTGAACTCTGGCTTCAAACGAGCACAGAGAGCCAATTTGAAGATCTTTGATCGAAGTCACCGAATGACGATCTTCGTAGGTTCGAGGAAACCACTGCAGCACATCGCCAACTTTAACAATGTCTTTTCTCGCCAGAAGGTTTGAAATGCGGGGCCCGACCCCTTTAAGAAATTGAACCGGCGTGTCGAGTTCTATATCCATGTGCTTATGTTTACAGGGCCCAGGCGTTGACAGTCAACAATGAGAATCGTCATAATTATGTAATGGAACTGAGTTTTCCGAAATTCTTTAAAATCAGGCTTGCCAGTATGCATCCTAATCGAAAGATCACCTTTGATGTCTATATCACGATTGGCGGACGCTACGTGCTATACCTGAGGGCGGGGGGTTCTTTTGAAGGGGAAAAGTTAGAACATTTTATATCAAAGCGAGCCGATATTTTTTACGTTCGTGAAGAAGAACGGGACGCGTATAAATCTTATATCAAAGAGCGTGTTGAAGATTCAGGTCTAACTGCCGCCGAACGAGCCGTAATACTAAAAGAGAGTTCATTTTCGCTTATTGAAGAGCTTTTTGAAAATCCAAAAGTTGACGAAGCTCTTGAAGAATCAAAATCTGTTATTTCAAACTTTGTAACATTTATCGATTCAGAACCTTCGGCAGTGGCCAGCCTCATCGGTTTGAGCAGCCATGATTTTTATACTTACAATCATAGTCTTGATGCCGCGGTTTATTCTTTGGGACTTGCAAAAGTAGTGGGAATCAATTCAAAAGAAGATCTCTTGGATATGGGCCGAGGCGCCCTATTTCACGATATCGGAAAAAGAAAAGTCCCCGTAGAAATTATTTGTAAAAAAGGGGGTCTGGATGAAAACGAATGGGCTTTGATGAAAAAGCACCCTCTCTATGGTCTGCAACTGCTCATAGAGTTTCCTGATGTTTCAGACGCCATTAAGGCTTGCGTGTTTGAACACCATGAAAACCATGTTGGCAATGGGTATCCCCAAGGTTTAAAAGGTGAAGACATTCATGTAATGGCCCGAATAGTTGCATTAACCGACACTTACGATGCATTGACCACAAAGCGATCCTACAACGATCCCATGTCACCCCAAGATGCACTCACCATGATGAAAGAGAAATTGTCAGGACGGTTTCACCCCGATCTTTTGAATTCTATGTATTCGGTTTTATTTAAATTAAAGAAATAACCGGAAAAATTTTGCAAATATTTAATTAATTATGAAACGCCCGGGCCGTTTTCTTTTTTAATGACCTCAATTTCAGCAGAAATTTTAAATTTATGGTTTTCAGCAAACTTGCTGGCTTCTTTGACAATATCGATGTGACTGAGTAAGGCCCCAATTTCTTTACTCACTCGGCCCACCAGCTCTTCTTTGCCTTTGCTTGCACTCTGCAAAACAAATTGCAAAACATCTTTGGGGAGTTTGACGTCAGACAAATAATGTCGAATGCTTTCTTCTGTCATGAAAGCAGCACCTACACCAACGGCAAATAGTTTCTTTACAGCATCTAAAATGGGGCCAGAAGATCGACTATCTTCAGATTCTTGAGATTCCTGCGGGTTTGTTTTTGATTCGCCATTATCACCTTGGTCAGTCATAAGCCTTCCATTCGTTCTTTGTACGACCGCATCATGGTGGGCAGATTGATTTCAATCAACTTTTTTTCAATCATACCCGGCATAAATAATCCCAGCTTGGCGCTAATATGGTAGTCGATTTGTGTTTTTCCACCTTCTAAATCTTTAAAATGCCAACTTCCAGAATTTTCTTTAAACATATCCCCTGAATGGAGTTTCCAAGTAATTTCTACAAATGGTTTTTCAATAAGCCAAAGTTGGTATCTAAAATTTTTAATGACCTGAATTTCAAACTCCACAAGTTTTTTATCTGGCTGACTGTCAATAATCGAAACCCTTTTCACATCGGGCAAAAACTCAGGGTATCGACCATAATCAGAAACCACTCCAAATGCGACTTTAGATGCTACGTTGACTGTTTCACTAACTTTGGCTTCGCTCAAAGTGGTCCCCTTTTATTTATCTGACTTCTTAAACAATGCATCAGCTTTAGATCTAAGGTCTATTTTTTTATCATTTTTTTTAAGCCCTACACGAGGCGAAAAAAAATCACAAAAGTTTGCCTTTTCTTTATCCACAACTCTATCTGCCGAAATCTCACGACATTCATTGTATGCAGCTACATCATAAAAGACACAGTTCTTACAAACTCTGGCGTCTGAACGGCAATGGGGGCATGAGTCCCCACGCATGACTTTGTCGCCCCATTTTGTTTCTTTTTCACACTTGTAACAAATCAAAACGTTCGTCCCCTAACCCTTTGGTGTTAGACTCAAATTACCCTAGCCTGACATCATCTGCCAACCCTTTTGATAGGAATGTCATTTGCAACCGTTTTAATGGACTTTTGGTGTTCAACAATGCAAAATCCGAAAAGACCGTCACAACTAGGGCCATAAATTTGCTGAAATCGGTATTACTAGGCTCTTGGAAGAAATTATTTATGAAGGCAGTTTGGAAAGTATTATTCTTAGTAACAGTTTGTTCTCAAAGTTTAGCGATTTCAGAAAAAAACTATAAAGGTGATTTTCAAACCAATGTTATCCCGTTTACCCATTCGGTTGGGAAATTTGGAAGCTTCACAGGAATTGCCCATAAGAAAATCGCCTTCTCTTATTACCAAGTAAATGATGAGAAAGGCGTCATCGTAATGGTCCCCGGCCGAGTCGAGCCCATGGCAAAGTATGCCGAGCTTATTTATGATTTTGCGACACAGGGGTATTCGGTTTATATAATAGATCACCGCGGTCAGGGAAATTCACAAAAACTCATTGAAAATAAGCCTGAACTGGGACACGTTGAATACTTTAACGATTATGTCTCAGATTTTAAGACTTTTATGGAATATTTCGTAAACCCTGTGATTGACAAGCAAACAAAGCGCCGGGCTCATTCAAAAGTTTATATTTTGGCCCATTCCATGGGAGCAACGATAGCGACCCTTTACCTTTATGATTATCACCCCGATTTTGTAAATGCGGTCGTCGTTTCTTCGCCGATGTTTGAGATGAATATGCGCGGACATCCCATGTATGAGGTATACGGACTTTTAACTAAAGCATTAGTAACCGACAACCTTCACGAAGTCGTTTTAAATGGAAAGGGCTACCAGTGGGATTACCCTTTTGAAGGAAATGACGTCACCCACAGCCAAGCGCGATTTCAGTTTGAAAAAGATTTGGTATTACTAAATCCTCAATTTGCGGTTGGGGATCCTACGTACAAGTGGTTGCAAACATGTCTCAGAGCGACAAGTAGAGTTTTGCGCCACGGGGCTGATTTAAAGTATCCCATTTTACTTTTTCAAGCAGGGCAGGATTCTATCGTTGAGAATGGCGGTCAAGAAAAATTCTTAGCCCAGAATAAATCGAGCCGTAAAATCATTTTCCAGACAGCTCGCCACGAAATATTACAGGAAACCGATGACGTTCGTGACAGGGCTTTGGTCGAGACATTAAGTTTTTTTGCTTCTCATTAGCCTTGTTGCTCTTAAATTAAGAATATCAAATCTCTTATTTTAAGACAAAAAGCCACAAATGATGTCCTTGTATTTTTAGAGTGGTTTCTTACCCAAATGATGTTCGGCCATGATTTCTCGAACGGTTCCGGTATTACTGCGCATGACGAGGCTATGGGTATGGGCCGTATTGGCCTCAGAAAACCTAACACCTTTCAACAAATTTCCGTCGGTAACCCCTGTGGCGCAGAACATGACGTTTCCTCGAGCGAGCTCGTTTATCGTATAGAGCCGGTTTTCATCTTTGATCCCCATTTTGGCGGCCCGGGCTCTTTCGTCTTCGTTTCTAAATTTCAGAACTCCTTGAAAATCACCGCCTATGCACCGAAGAGCTGCTGCTGAGATAACCCCTTCGGGTGCGCCACCGATTCCAATGAGTAAATCAACCCCCGTATTTTCGCGACATGTGGCTATGGCTGCTGAGACATCGCCGTCAGAAATAAGTTTTATTCGAGCTCCCGTGAATCGTACATCATGGATAAGTTTTTCGTGGCGTGGGCGATCGAGTATAATAACAGTGACATCAGCAATGTCTTTTCCAAGGGCCCTTGCGACAGCTCGAATATTATCTTGGGGGGGAGCATTGATATCAATTTTTCCGACAGCCTTTGGACCCACAGCGATTTTACTCATGTATGTATCAGGGGCATGCAAGAAATTTCCGCTCTCGGCCACTGCGATAACACTGATCGCATTTTCACCTCCTCTAGCGCAAATGGTCGTACCTTCTAGGGGATCAAGGGCAATATCTACCTTGGGCGCATCACCAGTGACTTTGCCCACTTTTTCACCAATAAAGAGCATGGGTGCTTCGTCTCGCTCCCCTTCTCCAATGACCACCGTTCCATCAATGCGTACTGAATCAAATGCTTTTCTCATGGCATCAACTGCGGCTTGATCGGCGCGTTTTTCATCGCCACGGCCCATATGACGTGCTGACGAAAGGGCCGCCGCTTCTGTGATTCTGACAAATTCAAGAGCTAAGTTACGATCCATTAATAGTATCTCCTCTACTTTGACGAAAACGCTTTGACAATATCATCGGGGGGATCAATGAGCTTCATATTATTATCAACAGATACATGAGTAGTTGAACCCGTCGTTAAAGTTTCGTTGGTGGTCTTGTTTTTGACTTTGTATTCAAAAATAAATCGAAATTTTTTTCTGCTTAAAGTTACATCGATTTCAAGAAGATCCTCAAAGCGAGCTGGCTTTTTGTAATTACATTGAGCTTGGATCAAGGGAAGATGGAAACCCTTATTTTGCCAATCCCGATAATTAACACCCAACTCTCTAAGGCAACCCACTCGAGCCACCTCAAAATATTTTAAATAATTAGCATGATGTACAACGCCCATGGCATCGGTATCGGCAAATGCGACTCGGATCTCAATCATCTTGAGCATTATTGGAGATTGACTGCTCCGGAATCAATGATTTTTTGTAGATTCTGACCATTCGTCTTCAATATGGGTTCTTATTGAAGCGCAGGCTTGGCGGGCGGCGTATTCTAGGCCCCAATTTAAAATAAACGCGGGAATTCCAAGTGACTCAGCCAGATAAACAGCGTTCATAGAAATTTCTGTGTGTTCGGCGTCGCTTGATTCTTGATTAATACTCCCCTTCATTCCGACAAAACCACCACTTATGGATTGCCAATCTAGTTTGTGGCCACTAAGGGTTTTATATGGCTCCATATGTATAGTCATTCGCACGTGGTAACCAAGAATTGCCCCGTGAACAAATAAATTTTTCGTCGTTTTGTCGTAAGAGGTTTCTTTGATATAGCTCACAAAATCAGGGTATTTTTCGTATTCGGTGATTCTGTTAAAAACAAAATCTTCGGGAGCGTGTATGAGGCCCGCGGTATTAATAGTAAGCTTTCTCTTGTCAGCCTCGATTTCGTCTTTGGCTGAGACGATGATGGCGCGGTCTTCTTTGAGACGTTTGTAGACTTCGGGTTTAGTTTTCCAAAATGGAAGGGGGGATGAACTGGGGCTGGGATTGAGACCAGCAATCGAAAATATCTCTAAAAAAATAAATAATCTTAACAGGACCACTCTAACGACCTACAACAATGCGGCTTAAAGCAGGGGGGGATATCTCTTTTTTTGAAAACATATCATCTCTAATAGTTTGTCGAACGTCCTCAAAAGTATGGGGATTTTCTAGTGGACAGGACTGAGGGCCAAAAAAACTTTCACAATGAGTGACCAAATAATTGGGAACCGCCACTTTGATTTTTTCTTTATTCGAATTAATATCAATTTTTACAGAATTATTTATGACTTTCGCTTGAATTCCAGAAAATGCGAAGGGGAATTGACCCTCTTTTTTCAATTCTTTTGAAATAATATCTTCGAGCATAGCTTTAAGAAAGGATCGAGAGATAGTAAAGGTGGCCATTTTATCAGTGTACGGGAAAGCTAAGATCAGGCCTTCATTAGTAATTGAACCTGAATAAATACTTTCACGAAACATTCCTCGATTAATGATAGCCACATCAGAAATAGTTTCTTTTTGAAAAACGTCAGCGGTCCAATCACAGAGGCTGCCCTCGTAAGGATTGAAAGTATTAATGACACTAAATTCTCCTTTGGCATGGGCAATGACTTGAGTGGCGTCTGGGGCCCATTTCTTATAGTTTTCTTCAATAACGTCTTTGATTTTTTGGTCGGGCTTTTGAAAATCTGTGCCAATGGGCCAGAAAGTGCTTTCACTCGTGGATACTTTTTTTTCTTTTTTACTATAATTAAGTGTCACAACACCAATTTGCTGGCCGAATTCTCCGGCTTCAACGACGATGGGTTCTTTTAGATTTTTTTGATCTGGAGAAAGAAAATGGGAATGACCACTGACAACAAGATCAAGTTTTTTATATTTTTTGACGAGTTCGATGCCGATTTTAAAACCCAAGTGGCTGACCAAAATCAGAATATCAACCTCAGGTCTCAATTTTTCAATTAAAGGTACCAGTGCCGTTTCAGGATCGGTGATTTTGTACTCAGACTGATTTTCGTCTTCAAATGTACTTTGGGGAGCGAGACCAATGATGCCGATTTTTAAGCCTGCTTTTTTTAGAATATAGTAGGGCTGAAAAGGGGTCTTTCCTTTACTGTCGACGAGGTTGGCCGAAAGTAACGGACTATGTTCTTTTTTCTTTGACCATTGGATGAGAGTGGGCATTCCCACTTTTGCCTCGTTGTTTCCTACAATTCTTAGGTCGTAATAGGGCATTTGTGAAAGAATATCGGCGGTGACTTGGTCCCCTGTTTTCACGGCGGGCAAACTTCCCTTTTTATAAAAGTCACCGGCGTCTATTATTAGCGCTTCTGGCTCTTTTTCTTTAACTGCTTTAAGTACACTTGAGAGATAGGCCAACCCTCCTCGGCCTGCCGCATTAGGCAAAAGGTGAGAGTGAATGTCATTGGTATGATAAATTTTTAACGTAATATATTGGTGGTCGTCTGCCGGGTTGTCTGCGCAACCCAAAAGAAATACCAAAAGAACTAGAAAATAGTTTTGAAGACGCATAATCTAATCGTCTATGAAATCACAAAGGCTTCCGTTTTGGAAGCGCCAGCTACCAAATATGATAACATGGAGCCGAATTGCCGCCATTCCAGCAGTTGTCATATCACTATTGTATGACACGCCCCTTGCAGGAATTCTCGCTGCTACGTTTTTTATTGCCGCTTCAATCAGCGATTTTTTTGATGGGTACTTCGCTCGCTATTTTCATGTAGAGACGCTGCTTGGTAAGTTTTTAGACCCCATAGCCGATAAACTTTTAGTTACGGCGGCTCTCATAATGATGATTCCATCAGGAAAAGTTTCAGCCATACTAGTCTTAATGCTTTTGTCCCGCGATATTCTTATCAATGGCCTGAGAGCCGTTGCTGCGGGTGAAAATTTCATCATTGGGGCAGGGTGGACAGGCAAGTGGAAGACGGGAGCCCAAATGGTGGCCATTCCCGCCCTCATGTTGGGAGGGAAAATCGGGAATTTTTCACTCTTGGAACTTGGCAATGTTCTCCTTTGGATCAGTCTCGGGCTAAGCATTATTTCGGCGTCCCAGTATCTCTTTGCTTTTTTCAGTCAATACGATGGCAAGTGATTGGGATCTTGACTTCAATTGGCCAGTTGCAATAGAAATGGCTTATTAATTTTTCTGGCAAATTGCGGGTGTAGCTCAGTTGGCTAGAGCGATACCTTGCCAAGGTATAGGTCGACGGTTCGAGCCCGTTCACCCGCTCCAATTTTTAAAATCCAATCAGCTTTAGCTGCTTGGATTTTTTTTGAGGTGATGGGGCGAGAAAAAGAGCCCCACCTTGGCATTCCCGAAGATTTTTGGAACAATTTAATAGTAGGATTTATGGAGACAAAGACATTTCGTACAAACCTGAATTGTGGAAGTTGCATTAACAGTGTGACCCCATTTCTCGATTCCGATCCTGAAATCAAAAAATGGAAAGTAGACATTGATGATGAACGAAAACCGCTTACTGTTTCTGGTCACCACGTGGACCCAATAAAAGTGAGGGAACTCGTCAGCAAAGCCGGATTTGAAGTTTTTGAGGTAATCAGGACTGACCCTAAATTGGAAACAGAAAAATCTCCTGAATATTCGATGGACCTAAAAATATATTATCCACTCATTCTAATTTTATTTTATCTGGTGGGCGGAATCTTAGTTTTAGCCTTGCGAACAAATGATTTTTCGATTCCCAGCCTTATGGAACATTTCATGGCTGGTTTCTTTATCATCTTCTCTTTTTTCAAGTTACTTGACCTCAAGGGTTTTGCTGAGAGTTACCAATCTTATGACGTCGTGGCGATTAGGTTTCCGATTTACGGATATATCTATCCATTCATTGAATTGACTCTCGGAGTCTCTTATCTGACTTCGTTCAAACCAGTCTATGTGAATGTTGTTACGATGGTTGTTATGTTTGTAAGCAGCATTGGTGTCATCCAAAGTGTTACCAAAAAACAGAAAATCCGCTGTGCTTGTTTGGGAACAATGTTCAACCTACCGATGAGTACGGTCACTCTATTTGAAGATTTGTCAATGTTCGTAATGGCAATTGTTATGATAATGAACGCTTGATCATAAATTCTACGGCATCGTTGGCATTTATGTATTCGATGCGGATATGAGAGTGTCTTCTTTTAAAGACATTAAAAATCTCGTCGACAAATCCTTGTCCTACCTCTTGAACATTTTTAAAATCAAGATTGATAATTTGAAAGTTTTCAAGACTCATTAATAGCCGTTTTGCCTGGGATCTCGCGACGAGTTTTATATCAGCGACAAGATTAATTCTAACAGTGGTTTTGTCAAATTCGTATTCTTCTTTGTCGGCGGAGTGCTCGTTAAAAAGATCCCTTAATATTTTTTTTGACCTTTTTTTTATCTGAAATTGAACTTCCGTTCCTCTCATATTTCTAATATTCCCCACCCCCACATCATCGTCGATATTTTCTCTGGTAAATTCAATCTTGTGACTTTTAATTCTGAAAATATCGGCTATTCGCGACGTAAAAAAGATACCCTGACCGCTATGTCGTTCTGGTAATGTTGTCTGCTTGCCTTTTATAATGTGCTCAAGCGCTTCAAATTCACTTTTCAATTTGAATGTCTTTTGGACATTGAAAAATAGGCCAATCCCACTATCTTTGATTTGAAACTTTAGATTCTCTGAATCCAGTTCAATCTCCATGGCCACTTTTTTTCCTCTGGAATGGTCAATGGCATTGTTCAGCATTTCGGTAAATGCATAAAAGGCAATATTCTGTACGTTATCTGACAGGTTTTTGAGACCAAGTCGAAGCTCCACTTCTGTATAAACTCGGTCTTCTTGCAAATTTTTGATATTTTTTACCAATTTAATTTTATGAAGTTTGATCTTTTTCGCTTTTTTGTTGGATAAAAAATAGAGGGCATTTCGTGTAGATCCCGCTTTTTCAAGTTTACCTTCTCTAACAAGACGACTCAAATGAAGTGTTGTTTTTTGACGCGAGATACCAAGCTCTTTTGCCAGGGCAGGGGCTTTAAATTGCCCCTTCTTCTTCACAATCTTTAATATCTTATCTCTGTTAGCCACTCCTTATTGTAACTCAATTGTAACCTTATTCTAAAAATAATTGTAACCGGTTACAATTATTTATTAGTATTACCAACAATTAGACTCAAATAGGTGACAATTAAGACCCTAAAGACACCAATCTCCCATCTCTCCTGTCCCTTCTACCTCGCTTTCTTGACCTTTAGAACAACCTTTTTCGATTACTCACCCATTAAAAGTAGAGCCACCTGTTTTAGGAATTCAAAAAAGTTGTCAAATATTATTTTATAAAATTATTTTTAAAAAACTACATTTGCTGGATTAAGGGACTGAAATTATCACTTCCTCGTTGGCCTTAGGCAAAGCAATCAAAACAATATTTGATCTTTCGTGCACGGGAGAATAACTGCCGACTCCGTCTCGGCAATCCCCAGCGCAAACAAAAACTCCGATGGTTTCGCTTGGCTTGGGCTGATAACCGGCCAACACTCCCCACCTGTGTGAGTCATAATACCAATTGGCTTGAATTTGACCACGGCCTGTCCCGTCTCCAACATCTTGAATTTGAATGGGCCCCCCGCTTTCTTTTAATCCACGCCAAAGTTGAATAGGAGCACTCGCGTGCCAAACCCCGTTGATGAGTTCGACAATTCCATACGAATACAATAATTCTCCCATGTCGGGGCGAGCCGCCGTATTGGGCCAACTCTCGGGTTTGCCGTTATCAAGTTCCAAATGTAACCCGGTAAATTTGATATCAACTCTCTTGATATGTGTTGTTATGGGCCAATTGGCAAAATCAGGGGCCATAGAATGAAAACTGACTCCCTTGCTCTCAAGTTCACCAATATAACCGCCTTGAGTTTGGTTATTTGAAGGTGGAGCATGAGTTGTTCCACCACTCATAAAACCTTTTAAAAATGGAACTCTCGTTTGCAAATCATCATTGTACTTTTTCTGAATTGCAAAGTCATAGTTAAACCAGAACTTCCAATAGGTATCCGTTTCAAACCTCACCTCTTGGACATCGCGCCACCAAGAATGGGCCCCATTAATTTGAGCCACATTTTGGTCGACAGTTTTGTCCATATCAGTTTCGTAAGCGACCGCAAAAAATCCTGGGTACTTTTGCTGGGTAACGCGAATCCATTCTCCACCGCTCGCTGGAAATGGAGATGGGGAACAACTATCAGAAGTTGGTTTTAAATCACCACCTGGCAATTCGTATAATATCAAAGCATCAGGAAAAGTTTGAGACAAAACTTTAATTCGACAGTCAGCTTGAGAAGAATTATCCCAATCGTTCATGACTACTCGGCAAAGGGACTTGTCTAGTCCCGGCGCTACAGGATCAGTGGGACTTACACCCGCGCAAAGGGGAATAAGTTTATGATCCCAAAGTTCATGCAAAATAGTATTTAGTTTGTCATCGGCCGTCGCGCAGTCAGCAGCCGTTGTCGGATAAAGACCATGATAGCCACGTTCATTGGTACATTTTGTTACTTGAACAGCAAAGTGAGTGTTTCCTTGTTCAAGAGCCGCTTTGTAAATAATCTCTCTTTGGTCGCTGGGATAACGAGAGATTGAGAGCGTCCAAATCCATCCGGCCTCAATACCCTTTGCAACCATATTGTTATCACCCACGTGCCGAATATGAGTTACTGGATCTTCGCCATTCACAAAATTTGGTTTGAGAACAGGAACCCAAAGCATTAAGTCGCCTTGAAAGTCTCGCAATTGAGCTGAACTAAAACTCATGGGATCAAGATGGGGAGACTTAACAATATGAAGTTTAAATTGCTCCCAAAGACCAATAGTCGTTACCGATGCATCAACAGGTGAGAGTGTTTGATCAATTCTTGCAGAAACGTAGTGGAGATTATCTGAAGTTTTAAGACTTATAGTCGCACCTTCTAGAAGAGATCCTACGAGCTGAAATGCTTCCCAAGAGAGTACGGCCTTTCGATTGGCGACGACTGCGTTGCCGCCACCTGATTCGGCACTTAGGTTTCGTCCGTGACTGGAGCGAATTGAAACTTTACCGCCAGGTTGGGGGAGAACATAAAACATTTCCCACTCCCCTGTACTTCCACGATTGGCATGCATGGTGCCCACATCATCGCCACCGCATTCGGCAACGACAAATTTATTATTTGCTGCCTGAAGAGTTACAGCAAATTCATCAGGAGCTCTTTCAACATAAGGACCGGCCGTAAAACAGTCGGGTACTGGAGTCGGAGTTGGAGATGGCAAAGGAGAAACGGTTGGATTCGCAGTCGGGGTCGGCCCAATGACTATGGGATTGGGTGAAACACCAGAACCGGGTGACGCGCTGGGCGATGGAGACGGAGTTGGCGACGCCAATACTGAGCCTAACTGGGCTGCACCATCGGCTAGGTCGTTAAAACCTTTGCAGCCTAGAAGTTGAACAAGTATTGATGTAAGAAAGATAGTTTTAAATATCTTCACGTTACTTCTCCTTGTTTCACGAAAACCAGTTCCACTATGAGTTTTGATCTATCGCTTACAACCCCTGCTGCATGAGTATTTATCGTCAGAAACTCTGACTCCCTTGATGCACTCTGGCCCTTTGAAAGTGAGAACTAGATTTAATGACTAACTTTTAAGCTATTGGGCGGGATCAACCTTTGGACAGGACGTTCAGTGAAGATATTGACTTTAAGATCAATCATAATCAAGTATGGGACGAATTTAAAAAGAGGTTTATGAGAGGTTTTTTCGCCGTTTCAATTTTGTTAACTTTATTTGGCTGCATGGGGTGTAGCAGCCTTCTCTACTATCCTCAGCGTGTTCTTTATCAAGATCCTGCCAGCCTTGGTTTTCATCCCGATGATATTTATATTGAGAGTTCAAAAGACGTGACAATCAATGCTTGGTTTTTTAAGCACAAAGCCAATACTTCAACAAAAGGCATTTTTGTTTTTTTTCACGGAAATGGAGAGAATCTGTCATCTCATTACATGACTCTACTTTGGCTTTTAGACTTTGATTATGACTATCTCATCTTTGATTATCAAGGGTACGGTAAAAGCCAAGGAGAGCCTTCTCCCAAGGGCACTTTAGAAGACGGAATCGCCGCATTACGATGGGTGCATATGAATTTTCCGAAAAAGCCAATTTTTATATTTGGACAAAGTTTAGGCGGAGCCGTCGCCATGAAAACTGTTATTGAATTTAAAAATGAAATTCCAATTTCGGGTGTCTTTGTTGACTCCACTTTCTTATCTTACAAAAGCGAAGCCCGGGATGTTTTGGCAAAAACTTGGTTTACATGGATTTTGCAACCATTTACAAATTTACTCTTGAGTGACAAGTACGCCCCAGGCAATGAAGTAGAAAAAATTTCTCCTATTCCCCTTATTGTTATCCACGGTGATAATGATCAAACAGTAGCTATAGAGCAAGGCCGGGCAGTTTTTGAAAAGGCCAAGGAACCCAAAGAATTTTGGCTTGCAAAAGGTGGCAAGCACACCGACGCTCTATGGCGAAATCATCAAACAGAGTTTCGTCAGAAAATTCTAGATAAAGTTAACCAGTTGACTGTTGCGTCGCATTAGATAAATCGCCCTACTAGCAAGCAAAGTCATTGTCATACTTGAGTTATTATGAATATCCTGAATTCCAAATTTATTTAAAAATTTTAAATTTATGGAGGATCTCACCAATGAAAAAACGGCTATTAATGACTTTCGTATTTAGTTTATTGGCATCATGCATTGCCATGGCTGCCGATTACGGCACGGCGGGCTGCGGGCTGGGAGCTTTAGCATTTAAAGACCAACCGGGGAAAATTCAGATTGTCGGATCGATTTTTAATAATTTGATTTCGCCCCAGACCTTTGCGATCACCTCAGCCACATCTAATTGTGTCGATGAGTCTTCGACAGCGAGCTCAAAATTCATTTCTGTAAATCGTGTGGCTCTGCAAAAAGACATTTCACGTGGCAGCGGCGAATCCCTCGCCAGCCTCTCACAAATTCTGAAGTGTTCTGACTCGGCAAAATTAGGGCGCTCACTTCAAATGAACTACGGGCATATTTTTCCGACAGATACTACTCCAGCCACCGAGATCGACAAGTCAATTCAAACCACCATTAAGAGTGATGAGACATTGGCAAAATACTGTCGTTCTATTGGTTAATTAATATTTTAGAAAATCGAGGAGAAAAAAGATGAAATCTTTGAAATATTTTTTAGTGGTTGGGTTTTCAGTGGCTGCACTCATTTGCAGCGTCAGCATGGCTGAATCTAAAAAATCATCCCGTACTGCTGGGTTTACCCGTGAATACGGAATGGCAGGATGCGGACTGGGAAGCATGGTCGTAGGTAAAAGAGGTGGGCAGATTTTTGCGTCTACGACAAATATGACACTTTGGAATCAATCCTTTGGAATTACATTTAATTCGTTAAATTGCATAGATTCTGCTACTGAACAAGCGGCTCACCGTATGGATAATTTTATTTTGGTGAATCAAGTAACCATGGCCGATGATATTGCTAAAGGCAACGGAGAAACTCTGGCCAGTATTTCGAGCATTTTGCATTGCTCTGATTCAGCACTTTTAAATTCAAAACTTCAGGGGAATTTCTCTCATATATTTCCCAACTATGAAGTTGCACCGAATGAAGTGACCGATTCTATTATCAGCGTCATCATGACCGATGATGGGCTTTCGAAATCCTGCAAAATAACAGGTTAAGTTTTAGTTTTTGTTTTATTCACTGTCACTGCTCACAGGACTATTTTCTGTGAGCAGTGTTTTTATAGGTTTAAGAATTTGAGATTTATTAATTTTGTATTATCATTTTGTCTATTTTGTTATTTGCCGCTTGCCCAAGCTAAAAAAAAATCCATTTTAGAAATGCCATCTAGTGAGAGCCGAGTGCAATACATGGATGAACTTTTAGTTAAAGCAAATGAATTAAAGTTAGCCGACGATATTCAGTGGCTTAATCTAGTTCACTATAAATCAAACTTTTGGGGAGGATATAAAAGTCAGGTAGACGGAGTTGTTTTTTTTATGTCAGCGGAGGGCAAAATTGACCCCCATAAAGAACTCGAAGCAACGATCAATGGTTTATTTTCAACAGCACCAAATAAAATCACCGAACAAGAGCCCCGATGTCAATTTCCGGCGCGATATTTGTGGTTGAAAAAAATATTACAAATAGACGAACCCCGGTTACCATATTTGAAGTGCGAAAAATACGGTAAATTTGTCGACCAACTTTCGGCAGAGTCAGTAACTTTGGTATTTTCATCTTATTTTCTCAATAGCCCCTCTTCTGCTTTCGGGCATACGTTGTTACGTATCAATAGTTCAAAAGCCGTGAGTGAAGATGGTAAACATCATGAGCTCTTAGACCACGGTGTAAACTATGGAGCAGAGATTACGACTTCAAACCCCATCGTCTATGCTTTTTCGGGACTCCTTGGAACATTTCGAGGAACATTTATCAATATTCCTTATTATTATAAGGTTCGGGAATACAACGATTTTGAAGCGCGAGATTTATGGAGCTATGATCTTGAACTAACTCCCGAGGAGATTCAGCTTTTAGTCGCTCATATTTGGGAGTTGGGCTCGACATATTATGATTATTTTTATTTTACAGAAAATTGCTCTTATCATATGTTCTCGATACTTGAGGCGGCGGCTCCCCGATTGCAATTAACTGATCTACTTCCTTATTATGTTATCCCTTCAGATACTGTTAGACGCCTGATGACTGTGCCCGGTCTTGTGACCCGGGTATCATATCGTCCGTCGATTAGAACTCAATTTGAACATCGTCTTAAACAATTGAATTCCAATGAATATCAAATATTTGCTGATTTTATTCATAAAAAAGATGAGACCAAACTTTCGGGTCTTCCCGACCCGACCCAAGCTCGAATACTGGATGCAGCCTTAGACTATATTGAGTACCAGTACGCCGAAGATCTTTTGAAAGAAAAAAGCACAGAAGTGAAAAGTTGGAAGCAAGCCGTGATGGCTCAAAGGGCTGCTTTAGGAATTACAAGTCCCGAGCTTGAAATTTCTCAACCTGATCTTCAAAGACCAGAAATGGGCCATGGCATTCGCCGTGTGACTTTTGGATTAGGCGGCGAGAGTGGTTTAGGATCTTTTGGCGAAATTGGTTTCAGATTTGCCATGACCGATATGCTTGATACGGGGCCAGGGTACCTGCAAGGGGGAACCGTTGAATTCTTAGCCGGCAATATTCGCTACTGGTCATCGCCAAGTCATTTTGAAATTGACGACTTAACTTTGTTACGACTTTTTAGTTTAAGCCCTTTGACTGAATTTCGTCGAAATATCTCATTTAAAATTGAAGCCGGTGCTAAGCGAATCACTGACAACAACTGCAATCGTTGCATTGCCGGTAATTTAGAAGGCGGTCCTGGAGCGAGTATTAGCCTATCGGGTGACGACGATGTTCTTGCCTTTGGAATTGCCGATTTTCAAATCGCCTACGCCCCTGGATTCATATCTTACCCCATTCGCATGGGAGCCGGCCCACTTCTTGGAATTTTATATCGAGTTACCGACGATTTTAAAGCTTCGGCTTCTCTGGGATATCGGTACCATTTGTTTTCAACATACAAAGAAACTTTGGAAAGCCGCATCGAAGGCCGTTACGGATTCGACAAGTATTGGGCCATTAATTTGTCCTTCGCTAGCCACAATATTTATTCAGAAGTGTCGTTGAGTGGAATGTACTATTGGTAGAGCACGTTTAATGTCGATTCGACAACGGCAATCCCCCAAAAAAATCTCCTCGATGGTGGTCGAGGAGATTAAATATTTTATTAAAATTTAATTCTCAGTTAGATCCGTAAACTCTTTTTAATTCTGTGTAATGACGTTCTTGCATTTGGCCACGACGACTACACATCAAATTAGTAATATCTAATTGATAACTTGTTATTACGTTTTCTTGGCGATTATAGAATTCTACATAACAATCGGGAAATCCGATAACATGACCAAATTCATGGCGGATCGTCCATTGAATATCATACTCGGTCAAGGGTGCATTGGCATCCATGGTGATAATATCGCCGGCAATGGCATTAACGTGGGGAGTGGCGCCCGCTTGGAATTCCAAATGGGGAGTGTTTAAACCATTGGGCAAAAAGTCTAAGAGGAGGTGCCAATTATTCCATTTAAATTCATCTTGAATATTATCTGCTAAAAAATGTCTGAGGGCATCGGTCTTGGGGTCGATAAAAGGCACGTGCATTTCTTCAAGATTTTGGTTCCATTTGACATCCGATCGAGAAACGGGAATCAAAAAATAGCTATAATAAAGTGCTTTTGCTCCCTCAAGATTTTGCATATAAAATTCATTAACTTTGGCAGATGTGATGGCTTGCCCTAAATGAGTCTTACAATCTCGTTCACTCGTGTTGACCGGTGTATTGAAGTCAGAATTGTTAAGACACATTCCGACTAAAAATCCGTAGAATCTAGTTTGCGTGTCAAAATCGAGCTGTAACCAGTTCGTTAGGCGCGCAGCTAAATTTTCTTCTTTTGAAAAGTAATAATAACCTCGAATATCAAGCAACCGTCTTTGTTCTAACTCGTTAAGCCAAGGCGCCATGGTCATCCACCGCGCAGCCAGTTGGTAACTACGATCGATTTTGAGACCCCACTCCATGTATTCCTTATCTGGCATGGGAGGATTTATCGTCATAGGCGCACCATCAATGACAACGGCTTTGATGGATTGTGGCAGTTGCCCCATCAAGTCATGAAATTTATCTAGAATTATTGTGGGATTGTATCTTCGAGGTTCTTCGATGGGAGAGGCTTGCTGGGTTTCTTTTGAAGAGAGTGAAATCTTTTGCCCCGCCGGTCTATGATTATTGATAAATTTAAGCCAATCTAGATTTCGCTTTCCAGCTTCGAAAATAGGTTGGAGTTCGTTTGCTAACTCTTGATCAAATCCTTCAAAGCTGAACAATTGGTTAAGAAGCCTTTGGTATTCTGGACCCGTCATATCAAGATCCATATGGGGCAAGTTATTCGTATGAGCTTGAATAAAAATTGGTTTAATTTCGTGTGGTTTACCTTGCACCGACACGGTTCCAAGCATAGTTAACGAAAATACAACAAGGCCTATTTTTATTCTTTTAAGATTAGATTTTTTCATTTTGAATCCCCCTTTTACGGCGATTAGTCTTTATTATTGAGTTTGGGGAGTCAACGAAAATAAGGGCGGCTAACGCGGACATGTCATAAACAGAACTATGGTCAAAAAAAAAATACCGCCCGTTGTGGGCGGTAATTCTTAGAATCTCTGGTGTCAAAAAGGTAAAGTCTAATGAGACTGAACCATTAAAGTAACCTTAACTTATTTCTTACAATAAAAATATTGATAGAGATAACCTGACCAATGATAGTTATCGCCACCGGCGTCATTGATCAAAGCCACTAAGCCCTCTTCTCTTTCAGCAAAATTATCGTGAGTTCGTACGTACTGGAACTTACAGGCACTGGCTTTATATGTTGGGTAGTAAAGAGAAACTGTGCCACCGTAGTTACTCTCTTGGCTAGTGCGTGTTGAACATTGAACAGAAGTCCATTTGTTCGTTTCTTCATTAACTTGGTAGTGGGCTTGAATTTTGAGAGTGTCTGTTGATTTATTTAACACCAAAACTGCTGAACCTTTTGTCTGTCTAACGCCATGACAATTGAGTGTTAAGGCTTGGGCTGATCCCGCCAATAAAAGTGATAAAATAACTAGTACTGATTTCATTTAATAACTCCTTCTCAAAAAATTGAATAGCACTCATAACATAGGACTCGTTGATGTGCTATTTGATTGATCCGTATTGAAAATTATTCCTATTCGATGTCAAATTTTGCCGGAAGTAAGATGTACATTGACATGTACAACTATATGTACTATTATGAAGTTTGAGGTTATGATATGAAAAAAGCAAGTATTGCCTACTTACGAAGTCAGCTTAGCTCACTTTTAGACTACGTACAGAAGGGTGAAGAACTTCAAATTGAGAAGCGAAACGTCGCCATAGCCAAATTGGTCCCCGTTAAAACTTTCAGACAAAACTTTACAAAACTTGGTCGAGGTAAGAATTCTGTGAAATTTTTAAAAGATGTTGTGGGCCCGGCATTTGAGGAAGATTGGGAAATGCTTAAGTGAGATACGTCCTAGATACTTGCACGATTTTGTGGGCCGTTTCAGCCCCTGAAGAATTATCAGCAAAGGCCAAACGATTCATCACAG
>JAHFAE010000081.1:0-1683 GCA_023250675.1 Oligoflexia bacterium
GTATTTGCCAACGAAGTTTCAGAACTTTGTGAGCAAACGGGAGCCAATGCCTGGGACGTCATGGCTAGTCTTAAACAAGACTCTAGAGTCGGCAGCAAGGCATTCTTACGGCCCGGGCTTGGATTTGCCGGTGGAACCTTGGCCCGAGATATAAAACTTCTCAGTAATATAAATGTGAAAGGTCGTGGGCTTAATTTTTTCTCTAGCCTCTATACGTTAAATACCCAGCGTAATAATTGGGTTCTCAACCAACTCAATAATAAATTAGGAAGTGTGAGTAATAAAAAAATCACTCTTTTAGGTGTCACCTATAAAACAAACACAAGCACTTTGCGTCGATCTCCTGCTTTAGACATTGGCCATCTTTTGACCAAAGCAGGCGCCCAGTGTGTGGCAATGGACCCCATGGCTGATTTGGATGAGTTGACGACTGTAGAAAAAAACCACCTTCCCTTTAAGATGGAATCTGAAACCGAAAAAGCGTTTAAAGACTCCCACGGAATTGTAGTCATCACAGAGTGGCCGCAGTTTTTAGACTGGGACTGGCCTAAAATTAGAAAATTAATGAAGTCTGATGTCATTATTGATTCAAAAAATCTTTTTAACAATCGTCAAAAGATGAATGATTTTAGTATCACAGTTCCAGGCAAACCTGAGCTAGGAAACGCAATATGAATCGACTCGTGTTTGTGACAGGTTGTGGACGCGGCATTGGACAAGCCATCGCTCTTCATCTTCAAAAAAATGGATTCACCGTCTCTGGATGCTCTCGATCTTTAGGGCAACTCGAAGAAACTTCTAAACTATCAGATGGTAAAATTCGGGTCAGCGGCATTGATGTCACCGATGAAAAAAAACTTGAGAGTTGGTTTGACTATGAAATTTCAAATACGGAGGCCACCCCTTGGGGCCTGGTTACGGCAGCGGGGGTGTACGGACCCATTGGCAACTTCACAGAAAACTCATGGGCTAAGTGGAAAGAAAGTTTAGAAATAAACCTCTATGGCACTATCTTGGCTTGCAAGTTTTTTACTCAAAATCTCATTAAAAGAAATTTGCCCGGACGAATTGTTTTGTTATCAGGAGGCGGGGCTACGAGACCTCTTCCAAATTTTTCGAGTTATTGTGCGACAAAAGCTGCCGTTGTTCGCTTTGGTGAAACCATTGCTTACGAATTGGAATCAAAAAAAATAACTGTAAATTCTATCGCCCCCGGCGCCATCAACACCCAATTGACAGAAGAACTCATAAAAGCGGGCCCGCAAAAAGCCGGTAAAGAAATGTACGACAATGCCTTAAAACAAAAAGAGACAGGTGGAACCGCCCCACTAAAGGCAGCAGAATTGACGACCTATTTAATGGGTGAGAACGGCGGAAGCATAACAGGAAAATTAATTTCTGCTGTATGGGACCCTTGGGGAAATCTTCATAAAGATTCTAATCTTGATAAATCTGATATCTATACCTTACGTCGTATTGTGCCGAAAGATCGACAATGAAAATCGGTTTACTGGGTTGCGGAGCCATTGGTGAACGGCGCGGCAGTCAAACAAAAGAACACCAAATCGTAGGCGTCTATGATCCTGACCAAATAAAAGCAAAGGCGCTTGCTTTAAAATTCTCAAGCCAGATTTATGAATCAGAAGACGAACTTATTCAAAACTCTGGAGCCCAACTTATTAT
>JAHFAE010000081.1:1693-13504 GCA_023250675.1 Oligoflexia bacterium
CGGCGCCATTACAGTTAAAGAACTAGACGTGTTGGCAAACGCAGCCGCAGAAAATAAGGTGGCTGTCAAGGTAGGGTTTAACCACCGATTTCATCCTGCCATTTTAAAAGCGCGTGAGTTTATTGATCAGGGAGCACTTGGTGATTTGATGTTCCTAAGAGCGCGCTACGGACATGGAGGGCGCGTTGGTTACGAAAAAGAATGGCGATCTATTCCTGCTTTGGGGGGTGGCGGCGAATTGATGGATCAAGGAGTTCACATTCTTGATTTGATCTACTGGTTCTTTGGTCCCCTTCCTTTGCAATCCTCTTTTGTAGCCACTTCGTTTTGGAATATGAGTGTGGATGACAATGCTGTTTTAACTTTGGGTGATAAGAAAAAATGGGCCACTTTTCATGTGAGCTGCAGTGAATGGAAAAATACTTTTGCTCTAGAAATTTATGGTCGCAAGGGTAAGATTCTGATTAATGGCCTAGGGCGAAGCTACGGGACAGAGTCTTTGACCTATTATCAAATGCTCCCCGAAATGGGCCCACCCAAAATTGAAAACTTTGAATTTCCTGAACCGGACCAATCTTGGTACTTGGATCTTAAAAATCTTATCGATCATGTTGAAAAGAAGACCCCACTATGGGGCGATCTAAATTCTGCGAAATATTCTCTTGAGCAAGTGACTAAAGCCTACAAGCAAAATGGATTTACAAACTTACCATGCAGTGTCTAGTTTTAGCCGGGGGGCTGGGTACCCGAATGAGATCTATATCCAGCACTCTTCCCAAAGCCCTCTTACCCATGGGTCCTCAAACATTTATTGATTGGCAATTACAATGGCTTAAGATTTTAGGTATCAATCATGTGGTCATGGCTTTGGGACACGGGGGCGAAGAAATTCGAGACCATTTAGAAACTAAACAAACTTCTTCAACATACCCACAAGTCAATTATTCCTTTGATGGGCCCAGTCTGTTAGGGACCGGTGGGGCCATAAAAAATGCTCTGTATTTGCTGTCACCTGACTTCGTAGTCACCTACGGCGATACGATCTTGGCTTTAGACTTTAAAAAAATGACAGAATCACACCTCAAATCTAAGAAGGACTTCACTCTAGCTATTTTAAGAAATAGAGATCATGGTGATAAAAGCAATGTTGAATTTGCCGATGGGAAAATCATTGACTATAGCAAAACTAAAATTACGCCGAGAATGGAATTCATTGACTATGGTATATCTATTGTCAATAAATCTTATTTTAAGAAGTTTGCTACAAATGAAAAATTTGACTATGCAGATTTTATGACAGAAGCCATTAGAACTCATAATACTAATCCTTTTGTGGTTGAAAAGATGTTTCAAGAAATTGGATCACCCGAAGGGTATAAAACGTTTGAGGTCGAACTAAAAAGAGTTGATTACGATTTAAAAAGGCTAGCAAAAAATCTTCTATGAAGTATGAAGTCTTTGATATTAATTTTCAGGCTTCGCCCAAAGAAGAAATTTTTAATGAAATTTCAAATCTCTTAAATAAACAAACAGCTTCTTCTGTATTGTTTGTAAACGCCCACGTGGTTGTAGAAGCCACTCGAGATTCAGATTTAATGAAATTGCTTAAATCTGCTACTATTGTAGTTCCAGACGGTGTCCCCATCACTTGGGTAATGAAATTAAAAGGCCAAAAAGACTGTCAAAGATATTCAGGTCCCGATCTTATGGCTGATGTGATTGAAAATTTGACCGGCACCCGACATTTCTTTTTAGGTTCAACACCTGAGGTATTAAAAAAAATAGAAGAGCGAATGGTGGGTAAGGATGCAGCTTTTTATTCGCCCCCTTTTTCAAAGTCTGGATTTTCTGAAGTAGAACTAAATCGTCAACTTGATATTATTGGGAAATTTGACCCAGATTTTATTTGGGTAGGCCTAGGAGCTCCTAAACAAGAACGTTATGCGGTTGAAATGGCAAAGCGATCTAAAAAAGGAGTATGGCTAGCAGTTGGCGCCGCCTTTGATTTTTACTCTGGGTTAAAACCCCGTGCACCCCTTTTTATACAAAAATATGGATTAGAGTGGGCTTTTCGATTTGTCACAGAACCCAAAAGACTTGGCTTACGCTACCTATCTACTAATCCAGCCTTTATCAAGCTGGCCCTTGGTGAATTAATTCGAAGATAACCTAAGATTAATTTACGCCGATGGCCTTTAGCCATTCGGGGGTAGGAAGAATCAACTTTCGAGTTACCATATCAAAGAACCCAAAAGTAAACTGGGCCACACAGGCTTCTTCACCGGCACTGTTCACCAGAGCCTGCCTGAGCTTTCCAATTTTTCCTTCATACTCAATACATTGGGTTTTAATTATTACATTATCCCTATTCTTAACTTCTTTAAGAAATTTGATATTAATTTCTAAAATGATGGGGCTTTTTTTAAGCCGATGTACTTCAGCCAAACTATAGCCATTTTTAGTTATCAAATCCCACCGGGCGTCTTCAAATATTTCAAGGTATGTAGCATTATTCATATGTCCCAGAGTATCTATATGGGATTCACGAATCATAAGTGGAAAAGCAAATTCTTTTGATTTTTCTCGCATTAGACTTTTGTACTTCAAACTAACGATCGGCAGCAACCATTAATATAGATAACAATCAGTGGGGGGCCTTTATTGTGACTAATGTTTTGACTCTAGCGAACAATCGCCAAGAGACCTAGAAACGAGAGGATTTTATCGGCAGGAATGGCTTGACCTAGCCAGTGGCTATCTTTTTCGTCGTTGTCCCATTCAATGCACTTTCCACCGAGCATATCTTTACAGGGTAAAACTCTTAATGTGTTGACCCCGACGACAAAACCATTTTCGTCAATAAGGGGCCCACCGCTGGAACCAGGTAAGGTGTCCGCATCATGCACAAGAAATGCCTGAACTGTAAATGGTTTTCTCTGTGCCAGTCCATGGGTAATGCTCAAAATATTTCCTTGGGACCAAACCTCTTGCCTCATCACTGCCCCTTTGAGATGAGACATTGACGCACCAAAAAAAGATGGATTGGCAATAGTTGTGATTTTCACATTGGTTGGTATAGATAAAATCCTAAAGTTTACCGGCGTTGTTTCAGCGTTTGAAGGAAGATCAGCTGTGAAGACAGCTAAGTCTAAAACCTTATCGTATAAAACGAACTTATTGAATTGAGCAGTCCAGTGTGTCCCATCGTCGGAAAGAGGCCAAATCGTCGGCGGATTAGGAAAAATAAAATAACGGTGTTCAAGCGAGAGATTGCAATTTGAATTATTATGGCAAGACTCTAAAACATGGGCATTGGTGAGAAAATACCCTCGCTTTGATTTTTTGCCATTTTCCACCTTGACTAAAAACGTCGTCCCAATGGCTCGGCCACGAGAGTTATTGTCCATAATAGCAGCAGTGACATCTTCTACGCGGGCCGCAGATGGAGGTAATCTGTCATTGATCGGAAAAAAGCCTATTTCGGCTCTCGCCACAGAAAAAATCAGAAAAAAGACAAACGGTAAGAGCCCAAGCAATTCTCTTTCCTCCAGGTCTAAATTTTATAAACGAGGTAGACCTAAAGATCAAACGCCGATTTTCGACAAGGCGGGGTAATCTTTACTCAAATGATAATTAGTTAGAACACTGTAACCTTTTTTCACGAGGAAGAATTATTATTGATATAAAAAGAAGTACCAATCCAACAAAAAGCTCCAGCGAGACGTGTTCTTGGAGTAAAACACAACCAATAAGTACTGAAATAGGACCCTTGAGGTTTCCGACAAGTGTAGCCTTAGTAGCCGATACTTTTTGAACGCCCCAATTCCAAAGAAAAAAACCCAGTCCCGTGGCTACCAGTCCCAAGTACAAAGGCAAAATCCAATTTTGAATTTTGAATTTTGACATTTCTAATTTCGGAAAACCCTCATTGAAAACGAGCACTGTCCCCGCCAAAATAAATCCAATGAATTGACCATGAAAAGTCAGCGCATTGTTCCACTTTCGACGCATTTCAAGATGTGTGATAGCTACATTACCAATGGCAAAGCAAAGATTACTTGCCAAAATCAAACCGGTTCCCCAAAGAGCCTGATTTTCTAAATGAAAATTATTAAATATGGCGGCCAAGGGCAAACACAAAGCTCCACCTATAAGTGAAAGTGCCAATGCAAATCCAGCCTTTAATCTTAATTTATCAATGCCGGCAACGGTACCAACGATGTAAGTTAAAACCGGGGTCATAAGAGTCAATGTCCCAATCACACCACTGGGCAAGAATTTCAGAGACCATGTGTAGAGTAAATAGGTGCCTGCAAATTCAAATACACCGATGACTAAAGCTTGGCGCCATTGATCTTTTGAAAAAAAACCGCCGCGAGAAATGTTAACTTGAGCGCTGTTAGCAACAGAAGGTGCCCATTTGGTTATTCCAATTGATAAAAACAACCCGGCGATAGATCCGAGAAGTAATCTCAAAGTAACAAGTTCAAATGGATCAAAGGTCAAAAGAGAAATCTTCGCTAGAGAAAAAGAAAATCCCCAAATGACGACAGCAATACCTAAGACTAACACTTATTTAAGTCCAGCCTACTTCAATACTCTTTACATCTGTAAGATATAATACCTTAGGAGGGAGATTTCGCTCACCAACACGTTCCACAGAAATAACATTGATATCCCAGTTTGTTCCCGTGATGTAGGCCTTTTCGATAGTACTGCCATCGTGAAGATGAAATGTCCCTCTCCATCCTTGGTCAGCGCAAAGTTTAGCATTTTCGATGACGGCACGCTCATCCTTGTTTAAACTCATATTAGTGAACCCTCAACCTTTGATTTCTCTACTAGCCTTAGCAATAGTCTTTGCGCCCATAGAACCGACCCATAGCGCCTCCCATCCAATAACTTCTTCCCAAACAACTCTACCAGCCAAAGAGACTGCTATAGACAGATTGGTTGTCTCTTTATTTAAAGCCAACGTCAAAGATAAAAAATTGGCTGCCCTTTGGAATCAACGAAGAGAAGACTTTCAACAAATTTTTCTTATCACACTTAATGAAAGAAGTTATTTAGACGCTGCAATTTCTAACAACGAATATTCACTTCGAGAAGACAAAGACACGATTTTAGATGAAGCCCGAGATTCAGGGGTTGATGGTGTACTGGTTGGTGAATACCAAGGTACCACTATAGAAATGGCACTTAGAAGCGGTGCCACCGGCAGGACACTAGCTCGGTGGAGTATTCCCGCTTCAAAACTTGGTGACCAAGGGGATCGCGTTACCATAAGCCAGGCTGTAAAGGCGGTTGTTGTCGAATTTCCATATCGAGGATTTATTATTGGCACGAGCGGCAGTGAGGCCAAACTCAATTTGGGTAGAAGACATGGTGTAAAAGTCGGTACCCACCTCGAGATTTTTGAATTACAAGGAAGCAAACCCAATCTCTCTAGTCCAAAAAAGATTTTGGGCGAATTAAAAATTACCAGGGTTAATCCCGATGAGGCCGTAGGTGAAGTCATAAGATCTTACTTTCCAATTACCCCCTATTCAAAAGTAGCCTTCAGTCAATCTGGGGAAAAGGAAGACTTAGATTCTGCCATTGATACACGCTACAACGACAGGCTTTGGCTCACCGTCGCCGGAGAATTTAATTCGCTAGATACACAACTCAGTGACGACGCATCGAACTTGCGAAAACGACAGTATCAGATTCCTATTTCCCCACTCATGGCATTTGGTTTGGGGTATCACCGATTATCTCTAGAAGCGGCTCTGGGTTCCGCGAACAATACAAGCAACAAAGTCAACTATCTGATCGGGGACGGAACCCTCGAAATCAAAAGTTTTCGATCGGGCTATAAAGCTTTCATTGCCTCCTTGGGAGCCCACTATGAAAAATTCACAGCCAATGTTCAGCCGGGCGCTACATTGCCTTTGACCACCATTACATCCTATTCGCCGTTACTAGAAATAAGAGCCCAATTTACGACGAGCCCTGCAACAAAAATATTTGGAACCCTTGGAATAATGTACCCCTATTTTTCAAGTGACCCTGATAATGGATCTACGAATTCTTCTTTGAGCGGCGGTTTTTCGCTTCAAACCGGCGTACGCGTGGATCTATCAAGACACTTGGGTGTTGAAAGTGGCGCCCATGGCAGATATATTCGAATGATAATGGAACAAAGCAAATTCGAAACAGCCGAAATCATGTTTGGATTTTTTACCCGCATGCTCATCTTGTTTTAGCGCAACGCATTGTCACGTGACCAAAGGGTGACAAATTGCCGGATATATTCTAGTCTCTCCAAAGTTATGGACTTAAAAGCAAAGAAAAAACGAAGTGTTTGGATACCCGTAGTCACGGGCCTCATTAGAAAAAACGGTAAGATATTACTAGGTCTTCGGCCTCAAGGTGAAAGTTTGGCGGGAAGTTGGGAATTCCCCGGCGGCAAAATTGATCAGGGCGAGTCGCCAGAATTTGCACTTAAAAGAGAATTGATGGAGGAATTAGGCATCGATGCCGAAGTCGGCAAATTAAGAATGGTCCATACTCATTCCTACGGCGAACGTGGCGTCCTTCTAGTATTTTTTGATATTCATTTTTGGAAAGGAGAACCCAAAAAACTTTACCATGAAGATCTCAAGTGGGCAGAAGCAGAGGAGTTAGAAACTCTCCAAATTCCTGAAGCGAATAGAAATATTCTCAAGCAATTGATTCAAATAATTAAAGAGCCTATTTAGTGTCCCGCATTGCCTATATTTCAAGTACATTCCCAGATTACAAACGTTGCGGCACGGGGATCTACGCCGGATATATTACAAAGGCTCTGGCCCAACAGGGTCACGAGGTCCACGTGATCACATCTGCCATCCCAGAAATCAAAGCTTCATATGGTCAAGTTCAAGTGCATAAAATCATCGAAAACTGGAGTCCATTAGAAATCGCAAAGCTCGTGCAGTGCTTTAGGCAAATTAGACCTGAGATTATTCATATCAATCACCCCACAGCCATTGCGGCAGGCAAGTCAAAAGTTCTCGTCAATCTTTTACCTGAGATGAATCGCCATCTCTGGAAACTCCCTTTAGTCACCACACTTCACGAATTCGGGCATGTATCTTTGCTGGGCAAATTAAAAATTCTCCCTATGATTCTTCAAAGCGACGGATTGACAGTAACCAACCAGAGGTATGCAAAAACTATTAAGAACTTTTTGCCAAAATTAAGACGTTCAAATGTTAGGGTGATTGACATTGGGCCACAATTTAATACGAGTTTGGCGCGAGGAGATCGACATCAAGAGAGAGAGAAGTGGAAAATTGATGATGATGACAAAGTATTAGGATTTATGGGTTTCATGACCCCACCTAAGGGTTTTCATAATCTCATAGCTGCGCTGGGTCCACTACTTAGAAAAAATCCAAAAATAAAAATATTAGCTCTTTCCAGTTGGAATCAAACTTCTCCTAGGTACAAAAAAGAAATTTTGAAGGCAATAGATAAATTTGATATTAAATCACAGGTTATATTTTCAGGATTTCTTGAAGAAGAAGCCATGTGGCAAGGCCTGTCGGCCATGGATTTATGCGTCTACCCTTTTGATTACCCCATTGAAGACCGAAGTTCCGGTCCATTGCGACAAAGTCTCATTCATGGTCTTCCCACCGTAACATTTGCTGAGGATCCTAACTATTCAGAGTTTGGGCTCAAACACGACGAGAATATTTGGCTCGTAAAGTTCAAAGACTTGGATGCATTTAGAAATGAAGTTACTAGACTCCTCGATGACAAACATCTTTTAGAAAAGTTGGCTTCAGGAGCTAGTCAGCTTCAAAACCAATTTAGTATTGATAAGGTTTCAAACGAATTAAGTAGGCTGTATTCAGAGCTTTTGACTTAAGGTTACTTCTAAACCTCCGACAACTTGTCTTTGTTCGTCGTCAGTGAGCTCAGGAAAGATAGGTAAAGCCAAAGCCTTCTTTGCGCAATCTATAGAGACCTTATATTTTTCTTCGCCGTACCCCAACTCGCTCAAAACAGGTTGAGCAGGAATTGTTTTCGGGTAATAGATATCTGTCGGAATTCCCTTCGCATCGAGATGGGATCTGACTTGATCGCGGTTTTCTACCAAAACCACATATTGATTCCAAACATGGTTTCTTCCCGAAACATTTTCCGGCAACCTGATTAAGTTCTTAGATTCTAACGGCGCTAACTTTTCGTGGTATTGGCTGGCCAACTGACCTCGCCTTTCAACCCAAGAATCTAATTTTCTTAATTTGATTCTTAGAACTGCGGCTTGAATGGCATCCATTCTTGAATTCCATCCCAACATTTCGTGTGTATAACGAACTTTCATGCCATGAACACGAAGAAGCCGTATTTTTTCTGCTAGCTCGTCATTATTAGTGGCGACAAGCCCACCCTCCCCTGCACCACCAAGATTTTTAGTGGGGTAAAAACTTGTAGCACCGAGGGTCCCCATGGTTCCGGCACCTTTGCCATTAAATGTGGCACCGATGGCTTGGGCGGCATCTTCAATGACCACTAATCCATGTTTGTTTGCAAATGACAAAACCATCTCCATGTCAGCACATTGACCGAAGAGGTGAACGGGCATGATGGCCTTAGTTTTTCTCGTCAGAGCTGTTTCTAGATTTTTTATGTCAATATTGAATGTGCGAGGTTCTATATCGGCGAAAACGGGCCTAGCACCAGCAAGTAAAACCGAACTCGTTGACGCAAAAAAACTAAAAGCAGGAGTTATGACCTCATCGCCTTCACCAATACCGAGAGCTTTTAGGGATAAAACCAGGGCGTCTGTTCCCGAAGAACATGTGATGGCATGCTTTACCCCCATATATTGGGAAAGTTCAGATTCAAGCTTAGTTACCTCTTCTCCCATAACAAAGCTTTGCCTTTCAAATATCGCCTGTATAACGGGTTGAACTTCGTTTTTGATGCCCTGGTACTGTCGAGTTAGGTCGAAAAAGGGAAAATTACCCATTTTGCCTCCGGTTATTGACCAGGTTAAATTAACTCATTAAGGCTTGTTATTCCATACCAAATTTGGGCATTGATTTAAGTGTAAGGCCCTAATAGTTCTAAGGAATGAGAAATGCTATTCCAAACACTCTAAGAATTTGTTTTATATCCCAAAATCTCCCCATGAGTGGTCTTGGAGCCGACTACGGTTATCTTTGGCCTCTATGCAAGAATTTGGCAACCAGAGGTCATGAAATTTCCATCATTACCACGGAGGGAACTCAAGGGCCTTCTGTGCAAACAATCAACGGAATTCAGGTCAACTATTTAGAGGGCTCACCCACCAGTGAGTTTTTACTAAACACGAATACGAGGGAATCAGTTCTAGATCGACTTGAGCAACTACATCTTGAGAAGCCCTTTCATATTGTACACGGAGTAGACCATACGAGCCTTTATGTAGCACAAAACAAAGCGAGCTTAGAAGTGGCCTTGGCCATGGACGTGAAGAGCACGAAATTGGATCAAATATTTGGCATTATCGGTCTTACCGAAGAAAAGGTATCAAGTTACTTAACGACTAGTGTTGCCGTTACGTCAAAATTTCTAAGAAGTTTTTTTGGTGACGATCATAAGTTATTAAAATACGCAGACGGAGTATTTGTGGCAAGTCTTCAGCAACAGGACATTTTGGAACGCTATTATCGAGTCCCCTCTCGAAAGGTCCATATTATTCCCTATGGAATCGAAAGCAAACAATTCGAAGCTACAGAATCAAATCCAAATCTACTTTCTGATTTAGGGTTCGACGACGAAACAAAAGTCATATTGACCATTTCTGCTCTTACCAATGCCCAAGAAACCAAAAATTTGCTCTCGGCTTTTGAACGTGTGGTCATTAAGAAACCTAAAACGGCGCTCATTATTGTTGGAGACGGTCCAAAACTAAAAGAACTTGAGTTTTTTATGCTTAACCTGGCCCTCGGCAGTAAGGTGAGGTTTGTCGGTGCATGCACTTCAGAGCAAATCAACCAGTATATTAATCGATGCAATGTATATTGTAACCTCTATAGCCGATCTTCCGGTTTTGAACCCACCGTGTTAGAAGCCATGGCAAACTGTAAAACAGTGGTCGCCAGTGAAGTTGGTACGAGTAGCAACGTCATTGAAAACGGAAAAGACGGTTTTTTAATTCGACCTACGGATATTCCGGCCCTCAGTCGCCTTTTGCTTGAGGTAGTTTCTGACCAAATAGATTTAAAAAGTATAGGAATTCAAGCCCGTCAAAAGATACTAAAAATGTTTGATACTAGGCGGATGGTCGATCAAACTATCAATGCGTATCATGATATATTGTTTATGACTGGAAAGTACAAGAAATGGTCACGGCTCAACAATTAAACTCTAGTTTTCGATCGTTCTTGGCAAAGGCCGTAGCTTTATTTATTACTCTGTATGCTATCGCCCTAACTTGTTCGATGGCGGCCATGGAAATTGCCTCTTGGGCAACGGCCTTTTTCTTTTGCCTCTATGTGACCTTGGACAGACGCTCAAAGGGTAGAAAAGTTGAAATTCATACCGTCGGTGTTGAATTGCCCATGGCCCTTCTCATCATCACGGTGATCTGCGGTCTCAAGATTAATGCCCCCGACGGGGATTTTTGGTTTGCCGCAGGTAGCTTGAGAAACCTAGCCCTGCTCTTTTTTTTCGCCTATGCATTTCAAGTTTCAAAAAATCTAAATCGGCTCTTTTTCCTTTTAGTCACTTGTGGAACTATCATTTCTATCTACGGAATCTGGCAACATTTTACAGGCATCGACCTTTGGCGCCATAGCAGTCGGGCTCTTATGGGAGTTCCTTGGGGAGATCACACCGCTTACTCCACTGTAGGTTTTTTCAGTCATCATCTTACCTACGGACATAGCTATATGATGATTCTTTGCGTGCCGTGGGCAGCACTGCTCCTTGGTCGGCACCGTCGTTGGTGGGAAATTCTTGGTTTTCTTATCTCCTTTGGATTACTTCTCACTAGTCTCATTTTTACCTATGGCAGAGGAGTATGGATTGCGATTTTAGTAGGCTTGCCTGTCATGGCTTTTTTTGCAAGTCGCAAGCTTTTTTTCATTTCATTTGCTCTATTACTCGTAGGGGCTGGGATTCTTTATAAAAGTGATCCGTTAATCCGAGAGAGGGCAATGTCAATTATTTCTGACAATTATACTAGCAATGATGAACGCCGTAAACTCTGGCAAGCCAATATGGAGATGTTTCATGACCACCCCTGGATTGGCGTGGGATACAGGCAAAACGAACCGTTGAGCCAAGAGTATTACAAGAAATTAGATATTAAAGAAGGGATGTCGGGCCACGCTCACAGTAACTATGTTGAACTTTTGGCGACCACTGGAATGCTTGGATTTGGTTCGTACATGCTTATAATTTTAGGATTTATTTTGATGACCGCTCGATTGTATTCTTCTATTCCTGTTACTCATTACTGGCATCGCGTCTTTGCTCTTGCAGCTCTGGGAGCACAAATTGCCTTTCATGTGGGCGGATTAACCCAATGGAATTTTGGTGACGCCGAAGTACAACATCAATTTATTTTTTGGTTAGCCGTTGTTGCCTACATGAGTCAGCGCTATTACGCACATATAGTTCCCGACGACAATAGTCTATGATTTTGCTGCAAGGCGCCATCCACATCTATCGATTTAAATTACGGTTTTTTAAAAATTGTATTGAATCAAATGATGAGGATTGTATCATGGCAGTAGGAGGGCGGTGACCAATGACAAAAGCCGATCTCATCAATAAAATCTCTGA
>JAHFAE010000082.1 GCA_023250675.1 Oligoflexia bacterium
ATCATGGGCCAAGTGGTGGCGACTATCCGTGCCATGAATGATGCATGCATTACTTTTGATATTCCCATTATCAGTGGCAATGTGAGTTTATATAATGAAACACTTGGGCAAAATATTGTCCCTACACCTGCCACGGGAGTCGTGGGCATTCGAGATGAAATCAAAGGGCCTGAGCCCATTTTGAAAGAAGCGGGCCTTGATCTTTACATCGTAAAATTAAAAAGTGAGAGCCTTTGGATGGGTGAATACAGCCAGCTCATTGAAAACAAGAAACCCCATGGCGAATTTAATGTCAACTTTGATGCATTAATAGATTTACAAAAGATTCTTCTCGAAATGGCTCTATTTGCACGATGTTCTCAAGTTATTGGCCGCGGGGGTCTCATCACTACTTTGGTAAAAATATCTCGAGGGGGAATGGGTTGCTCCATGGATTTTTTTGAGATGGGCCGAGGAGCTACTAAGTTCTTATTTGCTGAAAGATTTTACAGTGCTGTGGTTGCCGTGCATCCTCAAGATGCCGTGAAAATAAATGAGTTGGGACGTAAGTATTCAAGTACAACTAAAGTAGAAAAAATCGGTGTGACATCTGAAGACAGAATAAGAATCAATCACTATTTAGAGATTCGAATTGAGTCTATATTGAATGTTTACAACAAAAGCTTAGGAGGGCTTATTGAAGAGTTGGCATGAGGAATGTGGAGTATTTGGAATATGGAATCATCCCGAAGCAAGTCGAATCACCTATCTTGGGCTTTTTGCACTTCAACATCGGGGCCAAGAATCTTGCGGCATAGTATCATTAAACAATAAACTTCATATTCATCACAAAGCATTGGGGCTCGTTGCTGACGGATTTTCAGAATCCGTTTTAGATCGCCTTAAAGGCCCAACTTCAATTGGCCATGTTCGCTACGCAACAACGGGAGATAATTTATTGACCAACGCCCAACCCCTGACTGCAACTCTAAAAGAAGAGCCCATCGCCATTGCCCATAATGGAAATATTGTTAATACAAAGAGCATACGAAAAAATCTTCAAGATCGCGGAGCTATTTTTCAAGGGACTACTGACACAGAAGTTTTATTACATCTTTTGGCGCGAGATAGTGGTTCTCAATTTGAAGATCGACTTGTAAATTCCTTGGTTCAACTTCAAGGGGCCTATAGCCTTGTGATTTTAAACTCTGAAAAACTTATTGCGGTGAGAGATCCCATGGGCTTTAGACCGTTGTCTTTGGGTCAATTACAAAAAGAAGACGGTTTTTCTTGGGTTGTGGCCAGTGAAACATGTGCATTTGATCTCATCGGAGCAAAATTTGTTCGGGATTTGGAACCAGGAGAAATTTTTATTGTAAGCGATGGTGGAACTAGGCAACTTTGGCTTCCAAAGTCTCCTAAAAAAGCTCAGTGCATTTTTGAGCACGTTTATTTTTCTCGTCCTGACAGTATTGTGTTTGGTCAAGGCGTCTATGATTCTAGAAAAAACCTAGGGCGATTACTGGCCCAAGAATGTCCGGTGAAAGCCGATCTCGTGGTCCCTGTGCCCGATAGTGGTGTGGCTGCAGCTCTTGGCTATTCTGAAGAAAGTGGAATTCCTTTTGATTTAGGAATAATTCGAAACCACTACGTGGGCAGAACTTTTATTGAGCCTCGAAGTAATATCCGAAGTTTCGGCGTGAAAATAAAACTTAATCCCATGTCGTCAATCTTGAAAGGCAAGCGCATTGTGGTCATTGACGACAGCATTGTTCGGGGGACTACTTCAAAAAAGATTATTGGATTAGTGCGCGGTAGTGGAGCTACTGAAGTTCATTTACGGGTGGCCGCACCTCCTACAACGGGCCCTTGTTATTATGGTGTAGACACTCCTTCGCGTTCTGAACTTATCGCCGCCAACAATACGCAAGAACAGATTCGCCAGTTCGTAGAAGCCGATTCTATTGGCTATCTTTCAGTAGAAGGATTGTTTAAAGCTGTCAAAGCGACTTCTCAAAGTTATTGTGCTGCTTGTTTTGATGGTAAGTATCCAACTGCTTTGGAAACTTAGAAGAACTTTGAATTGTGGTACCTACAGCCGAAAGAAAGAGTGTCTAGGACAAATTGCCTTTCGTACGCCGGCGAGAGACACCAGTTTCCAAAAAATCATCGGTAATCATCTGTTCAAGATCAACTTTCGTAGTATTCAATTCAGGTCGATGGAAAAGAGGTTCCATTTTTTCAATTCATCAATAACTTCCGGGGATTTCATGATTTGGTTATCTCATTTTTGAGCATTCCCACCGAATTTAAGTTTGGGGCGGCGGCCGTGGGACCTTTCCGGAGGTCCCGGCCAGCTATATTGTTTCGGTTCAATTGTTTCTCAGCAGGCATACTAGTAGAGCGCTGCCCGCTGAGACCCATGATGGTCTCGCGGCGGCGGTCCCGGCAAAGTGAAATTTGCGCGAATAGCAATAGTGGGATTGCGGCAAGTTGAGAACATGAAAGGAGTTTAATTAAAGCGTCTTCTCATTAAAAATTTCACAAACAAAACTTTATTAGCCTGTCAAAATTATTTTTAAATTGCATGTCTGGCTGTTGATTTTCGAAATAAAGGTCAAAAAATTATTTTTTATTTTTTAAAATATTTTTCTTGGAGGCTTTTTGGTCATTTTTCTCTGATGCCAGTTAAACATACATCTGTCGGTTGAGAGAATCCCTTAGGTTAGATGATTTCTGCCTCACCAATCTTTTTTCTCGGAAATTTCATAAACTCGTCTGTATTGGCCTAGTAGGACTTTTGGTGAGTGGCTAAAAACCCGTGGTAGGGTGATTTTTGTAATTAGCTGTACTTATTTTGACTTGATCTGACACTTTTCAAAAGGAGCAAACCATGGCGCCCAACTCCCTTTCTGATTTAGAATTATTAAACCTGATAAAAGAAAAATCAAAACAAGAGCGAAATTTAACAATCGAAGTTATAAATTTGATTCGCGAGGTAGAAAAAAGAAGACTCTATCTTAAATTGAATTTTGGCTCTCTTTTTGAGTACGTCACAAAAGAA
This sequence comes from Oligoflexia bacterium, assembly GCA_023250675.1. GTDB lineage: Bacteria > Bdellovibrionota > Bdellovibrionia > JABDDW01 > JABDDW01 > JAHFAE01. The sequence goes on from JAHFAE010000082.1 coordinate 3,044, forward strand.
CTTGGGTTTGAAGAATCTGCTGCCAATAGGCGTATTTCGGCTAGTCGTCTTATTCGCGAATTTCCAGAAGCTGAAGAAGAAATTAGGGATGGCAGCCTTACCCTTTCAAATATTGTTCAAGCACAGGTGTTTATTAGAAGAGAAGAAAAACTAAAATCTAAGAGACTCCCACGTGAAGAAAAAAAGAAGGTAATGGATCTTGTGAAAAACAAATCTGCAAGAAATGCGAAAATAACCCTACTCCAAAAATTCCCTGAACAGGTGGTTCTAATTGAATCTTCGCGTCAAGTTACTGCTGACTATATAGAGGTTAAAGTGATTCTCAATGAAAAGGTGATTTCAAAATTAAATAGACTTCGAGGACTGCTATCTCATAAGTACCCCAACATGTCCTATTCTGAACTCATAGACGAACTTACAAACATGGCCATAAAAAAGCTCGATCCTGAAGAAAATGGGGCAAGGCGAAACGCCACCTTAACCGTAAAGGAACTTGATTCTACCAAAAACGAATCAGATAGAAACGGTACCAAAATAAAGAGCTCATCGCCGCCGCTGTCGGCGGTAGAAAGGCCCGATATTCAAAAGTCTAAAACTCCCACGTCGGCGGTAGAACAATCTAACAAAGAAAACTCGCGGTATATTCCCTCGGCAGTCAAAAGGGCTGTTTGGAAACGCGATAAGGGCCAGTGCGTATTTAAAGAATCTGAGAGTCACGAACAATGTGGGTCAAAATTTCAATTAGAATACCATCACGAAATTCCATTCGCTAAAGGAGGTAGGCCACAAGCAGAAAACATCAAGCTCTACTGCAAACGACATAACATTCACCGGGCTATCACTGATTTTGGCAAAGAAAGAATGCAAGAATTCACGCCAAGTTCTATCACCTGATATCCTTAGAATTTTTTCTGGGTCGTACATTTGCTAGACAGTCACCGACAAATCAAAGTCATCTCGTGTTCGCCAATCGCGAATAGATAATTCGCTAAAGACTTGCTTCAACAAATTCTTTCTGTATAATGCAATGCATTATGATTTTTGATTTTGCCGATTATCGAACGTATTTGAAGCAAGTGGCCCTTGATAGGAGAGCAAAGAACCCAAACTATTCTTTTCGAGCTATGGCAAAGCAACTTAACCTTGCTCCCTCAACCCTCTCAGAGGTGATCAAGGGTAAGAAAAATCTTTCACTTGAAACAGCCACGGCCATTGCACATCGTTTGGGACTTCAAAATACGGAGGCCGAATATTTTAGTCTTTTGGTTCAGCTTGAAAGTGCCAAAGACCATGAATTCAAAGAGAGTCTTCAACGTAAACTCCATACTTTAAATCCAAAAAGATCATTGCATAGTTTACCTATTGATGTTTTTAAGTTTATCGCCGATTGGTATCACCTTGCTATTTTGACTTCAATGAATATGAAGTCTTTTGAATTCACCCCCATTCATATTTCAAAGACTTTAGGAATTACTAAACTAGAAGCTGAAACAGCTGTGGCCCGTCTTCACCGGCTTGAATTAATCACTAAAGATAAGAATGATGATTTCAAACGTGTGAAAAATGATCTCTTTATAAATTCACCTGCACCAGATGAAAGTCTTCATCGTTACCATAAACAGATGCTCGGTAAAGCCGCAGACAGTATTGAAGGCCAACCCTTTAATCAAAGAGTAGTTCGAACCGAAAATATCATTATTGATCTCGAGCAAATTCCAGCGGCCGAGGCATTAATTGAAGAATTTTTTGAAAAAATGTCTAGGCTCACTGCTAAATCTAAAAATAAATCAAAACTTTATCATTTAGGAACTCAATTTTTTAGTTTGATGAAATCAAACGGAGGAAAAAAGCCATGAAGTCTATCTCCATGCTATTCTTGTCTTTATTGATGTCTATATTAGTCCTGGCCGGAGATGGTACAAAGGGAGGCCTCGTCGTTCAAGTGGACGGAAACTGGGTGCCACTGGAAGAAGCACTTTCCTATGATTCAGCCACGTTTGAGGGAATTGGCGAACTTCCCACCGGGAGTCCCAATGATCTTCTCAGGCCGGTGTTTAATAAGCCTTATAAACTTTATTTTGAGAAATGGCTGGAGGCGATGAACATGTTTGCTCCGGGGCAGTCCGCTCTCATCGCTCTAAAAGCAAATTTGCCCCGATTCGTGTATATCAATAGACCCTTGGCATTAAAGAAAGTCGATGAATTACCCAACTCAGATATTGATTACAAAAAATATCTAAAGGCAGCGGTCTTTCGAAAAGAGACTAATACCAATGGTGTGATCTATGTCTCCATTCCAGTCATGGAAGATATGGGGTCAATCGGTATAGGCCGATTAACCAAAGAACAAAACCAGGGATTTATAATCTTGCATGAAATGCTCCATGTCGCTTACCCAAATCTAACTCCCAATGGCAAAGAACAGATGGGCCAAATGATTATTGAGGCGGCCCTTCAAGGATTAAATCCTGTGCAATACGGCTTGCGCATGGCTCGACGTGGTTTACCCTACTTGTTTGATAATGAGGTCAGGTGGGAAGACAAAATGAATGTTCTCATATTAGCTAGTGAACAAGGAATTTTAGATACTCTTCCCACTTTAGGATTTGGGCGCTTTTGGGATTTTGCAAATACAAAGGAACTCTATGAGATAATGAAGGGGACTCCGGAAGAATTACTGAAGTATTTTTCAGAAGGTACAAGTTTTTCAAAACTTCAAGACAAATTTAAGCTTTATGATGAGGGAGACGCCCTTGCGAATATAAAATTTAGTATTGTTCGTGATTTTAAAAAGAAAGCCGGCGGAGTCGATTTAATTTCAGAGAAAATTTCAACTTGGTACAAACCTCGCATTGAAGAACATAAAAAATTCGCAGGAAATCCTCTAAGATCTAATCTCAAAAATTTCGCCGCATCATCATTGGTTTCTGAATGTAAAAAGTATATTTCTGAGAGTCAGTGTGAAACTGCTATTTACAAAGAAGAGAAACCTAAATTGGAATCTGAAACAAAATATCAATTCAAATTGATTTACTCCCCGATGATTGGTGGCCCTGATATAGGTATAAAACCTTGGTCTGTTGTAGACCTTCAAGTACGTTGGAAATATATAAATTATTACAATGAAAAATATGACCTCCATGCACGAATAAGAGAGCCGGGAAGTAATACTTGGAAGGACGTAGCTCCAAGCCTCATATTCTATTCCAAGCCTTCTAATTATGGTTTCAAAGTTGGCTTTTATATTTTGAGTTACAATCAATAGTGAACGTAAAGGAACAAATCATGTTTATTAAAATAATTTTGGTACTAGGTCTTCAATTGTCACTGAGAATGAGTGCTTGGGCCTGTCCACCCATAGATAGTAACGAAGTTATGGCGAGACTACAAAAGACTGAAAGAATTTCTGAGGCTATGGTAGTTCGTGAGAGTTACGAGGCTTCATTGTGTTCTCTTGATAACATTGAAATCGTGAGTCGTTTAGAGCAAAGCGGTGATTTGGGAGCTGACCTGTTTCCGGCGTACAATAAAGCCATTTCAAGTTTCGTCTTGGATCACCTGCGTAAACTGTCGCCAAATATTTCGTTGAGTGCATTAACTATCAATCATTTAGAAACCCTGTTTTCTCGTATGACTTTTCATGACTCTATTTTAGCAAAGTATGACTTAGGGGCCGTAGCAAAAACGTGTAGCGAACTTGTTTTATTGATGGAGTTACCCAATCAAGATTTGAAAAGTTCTGAGAATTATGGCCACCAAATTGTTTCAAAGATTTTTCGTAAGTTTCAAAACCAGGTGGGCTGCAGATACATTAGATTTTGATAAAATGCCGAGATTCTTTATAGCGCTATGCCATTGGAAGTCATTATGCGATACGTCCAAGCTGCAAGTCCCTTCGCGTTGGAAAATACCTATTGAATAAGACCCCTAAAATTCAGACAATAACTTCATGGTAAAATCCAAATTCAAGAAACCCCTGGTTTTAAAAAAAGGCGACAAAGTCGGCATAATTGCCCCCAGTTCTTCATTTAATCGAAAATCCTTTAACAAAAGTATTAAAGTACTTAAAAGCCTTGGTCTTGTTCCAGTTTATGACAAGAGTCTTTTTAAAAAAGATCTTATCTTTGCTGGCACCCCTGAACATCGTCTCAAAAGTTTTATGAAGATGGCCAAGCGAAAAGATATCAAGTGCATTTGGTGTGTAAGGGGTGGGGCAGGGGCCTATAGTTTTGCTCAAAAGTTAGCGTCAAAGGAAGCTCCCAAGCAACCGAAATATTTTATTGGCATCAGTGATACAGTTGCATTGCATTTGGTTTTAAATCAAATGTGGAAATGGCCGACTATTCACGGCCCCCTTTTTGATCGGCTAGGTACAGATAAGTTTAAAGGAATAGAAAAAGTATGTCTCACGAAAACTCTTTTTGACCCTCACTATCGACTTAAAATTTTGGGTGGTCTTAAAGCCCTTGGAAAAAAATCAACTGTGATGGCTCCTGTCATTGGTGGCAATCTCACAATTTTGGCGGCATCTCTAGGTTCCAAATGGGAAGTGGACACAAGGGGCAAAATTCTTTTTCTCGAAGAACTCTGTGAACCAGCCTATAAAATTGACCGAATGCTCTGGCAACTTAGAAACGCCAGCAAATTTGATGGCATCAAAGGCGTGGTCATCGGTGATTTTACAGACTGCGTGGATTCTAATGGTAAAAAGCGTTGGCCCCTCATTATAGAAAGACACTTTAAAAAATCAAAAGTGCCTGTATTACTTGGCGTTCACTCGGGCCATGGCAAGGTCAGAATGCCAATCCCTTTCGGATTAAAAACACGTATTTCAACTCGTGGAAAACTCTGCTTTGAAGTCATAGAAAATTTTAGTCATGGTTGAAGGCTAGGTTTTGTATGTCATCTTCAGCGAACTCGAAAAAACTAGATCGGCTCATTTTAAATTCAATGGCCAATGGTTTTCCGCAAAGTTTGCAGATCCAAGTGACTAGAAAAAATAAATTATTATTTAAAAAAAAATACGGACACCAATATAAGTTTTTTGATCTTGCAAGCCTAACTAAGATTTTTGTTACCACACCGCTCATCATGAAACTTATAGATGAAAATTTAATTGCTTTGGGCGACAAATTAGAAAGTCACTTACCCTTTTTTAAGGGCACATCCCTTGGCGCTATTCAAGTGATACGGCTTTTAAATCATTCGTCAGGAGTTATTTGGTGGAGACCTTTTTATAAAATATTAAATAAACTTCCCTTCGAGCTTCGAAAACCTAGTCTTCAAAAAATGTTGCGAGGGGAGCGATTAAGTAAAATCGGCCAGTGTGTATATTCTGATTTAGATATGATGATTTTAGGTTGGGTGATCGAAGACAAATTTCAAATGAATCTCAACGAAGCTTACGATCTGAATTTTGTTAGACCATTAGGGCTAAAAGATACTTTTTTTGTTTTTAACGAGCAAATTTCCAAAGCCCAAAACATAAAGCAATTTGCCCCTACGGGCCGTGAAGGCAAGACCGTTATCCGAGGCATTGTCCATGATCAAAACGCTCGAGCACTTGGAGGGGTTTCAGGTAACTCAGGCTTGTTCTCGACTCCGGATGAAACTTCCAAGATAGCCCAAATCTATTTTCAAACTCTTAAGGGTAAGAAAAATCCGGTATTTTCCCAAAAAACTATGAAAAAATTCTCCAAACGCTCTGTAACTAAGAGGGCAGGGGATTGGGCGTTGGGTTTTTCAATTCCTTCAAGACCTGTGAGCTCAGGTGGAAAGAAAATTTCAAAAGAGGCTTTTGGCCACACAGGATTTACGGGTACCAGTGTTTGGATAGACCCAGTACGTGAAACGGTTGTCACTGTTTTATCTAACAGGACTTATCCTAGTGCAAAAGATGAGAGGTTTTTGCAGCTCAGACGAGATATTCACGATGCGGTTTGGGAGATGATCGATGGCTGAGACGATTCATATGATGGGAATTTGCGGAACTGCCATGGGAAGTCTTGCGGGTCTTCTCAAAGAAATGGGTTATAACGTTCGAGGGAGTGATCAAAACGTCTATCCACCCATGAGCACTCAGCTTGAGGCTTTAGGCATTCATATTATGAATGGTTATGATCCTGAAAATTTAACGCCAAGACCTGATAAAGTTATTGTGGGCAATGTAATGAGCCGAACTCACAGTGAAGTGCAAGCACTTTTGAAAACCAATATTTCGTATATGAGCCTTCCTCAGGCCATGGGTGAATATTTAATTAAAGATCGTCATAGTGTGGTCATCGCTGGCACCCACGGTAAGACCACAACAACCGCCATTGCCGCTTGGGTTTTAGAACAAGCGGGTCTTCAGCCGGGATTTCTTATCGGGGGAGTTCCATTAAATTTTCCTCAAACCTTTGCTATCGGAAAAGGGAATTACTTTGTCATTGAAGGCGATGAATATGACACAGCTTTTTTTGACAAAGTTCCTAAGTTTATTCATTACAGACCAAAGAGTGTTATTTTGACCAGTGTTGAATTTGATCATGCTGATATTTATGATGATTTAGAAGCTGTCAAGAAAGCCTTTGTCATGCTTCTTAAGCTCATTCCCTCCCAGGGAATTCTTTTGTATCAAGCCGAAGATGAAAATATCGCCAGTATTCTTAAATTCTGTACTTGTCAAAATATGGAAAGCTATGGCGCCAAAAAAGGCCATTGGCGCCTTGGTGAAATTCGATGGGGTGAAACCCATTCTGAATTTGACGTCATTTATAAAGACAAAAAAACCGATACACTTAAAACTGATTTATTTGGTGAGTATAATCTTTTAAATACTTTGTCCGTTTACGCCTTAGCGACCCATCTAAAAATCCCGACAGAAAAGATTAAAAAAGCACTTTCTACTTTTTTAGGTGTCAAGAGACGACAAGAAATCATTGGTAGGCCTGGTAATATTACGGTCATCGACGATTTTGCCCACCATCCTACTGCGGTCAAAGTAACAATTGATGGTGTTCGTAAACGATTTCCAAATTCAAAAATCTTTGCCATTTTTGAACCGCGGTCAGCCACTTCACGGCGAAAGGTTTTTCAACATGAATTTGCCAAGAGCTTAAGTACCTCTGATGAACTCATTATATCTGAACCCTTTGATCAAAGTAAGATCAAAGAAGAAGATCGGTTTTCGTCAACTGACCTGATTAAAGAATGCCAAAAATTAAAAAAAGGATTTCGAGGAGCTCTTTCAAAATCCACAGAAGAAACTGTGGACTTACTGAAAAACAGTGCAAAACCTGGTGATGTGCTTTTACTTATGAGTAACGGTGGATTTGGCGGAATCTACGAAAAACTTCTTAAAGAATTGGGCCAGCATGGTAAATAGGTCTTCGAAAAAGTTTAACATCTACCTCTTTAGAAGAGTCTGCCCGTTACCCGAGACCAAAGAGCTTTTCCCCCTGAATCGTAGACTACGAGGTTGCCATCGCTCTGCATAATTACATGTGTATCACTGTGACCGAAAGTTTCTGAATTCCATTTGGCTATGTCAGAACTATCGTACACGACAAAATTGCCATCAGCTTGCATGATAGCTTTTCCTGGAGAAGTGCCCCAGGTATTGGTGTGCCAAACAGCAGAAATTACATCCTTTTGATAAATGACCAAGTTTCCGTCATCTTGATATATCAAAGTGAAGCGGCCATCGCTTGATACAAGAGTATTATTAGAAACATCTGCAGTGAGGAATTGACCGGCAATTAAAGTATCTTTTGTAGCCGGAGTAGGGGTGGGTATGGGAGTTGGAGGTGGAGTCGGAGTTGGGGAAGGTGACGGTGACGGGGAGGGTGGCGGCGCGGCTGCGACCGAATGGCATCGTATAGAAGTACTGGCTGTCGAAGTCCCGCAGGTCTTCGGATAACCGCAAACCCAAAACTCACCGCCGGCGTAGGAGGTAAGATCTACCTCTGCAACTCCATCATCAGGGCAATTTAATTTATGATCAAACTGACACTCAGCATTCTTTGACCCTCTCCATGATTCTACATTGTAAACTCCCCCTTGAATTGAAGCACCTACTATAGAATCTAGAGGGTAGTCTTTGCGGCCATAAAAATTGGCCCCATTTTGTATTTGGTCGCTGACAATACCATTGAAACTCACCCACGTTTTAAGGTACCAAGACCTTACCGAAACACCCGTTGAGTAAGCTTCAGTAAGTACAAAATTACTTAAATCAGGTATTATGCTCGGGTAACCTTCGGCACCACAAATAACAGCACCATTCTCCGGATCATCTTCAATAGAAATATATCGGACTGAGGCGTTTGAAATATGTGCATCGGGCCAACATTTAGCGCCATACCCCCATATGTCTCTTACTCCACAATTTTCTGAGCAGTTTTTCTGGCCAGCAGGACAGATTCCATTACCACAATCGTCATTGGGTGTTTGGTGAATGTCTCCGCTCCATCCCGGAACACCCGGAGCCATTGTGGTTTGGCCTGGAGTATCTGGAGGGCAATAGCTAGTCGGGGGCGGGCAACTTGGTGTTTTTACGTTAAAGTTTGTCGTCATCAAATTGCTTTCGTTGCCTCCTACGTCCACGGCTTTTGCTGTTATGCGGAAAGGTTCTAGCGGGTTAATGGGCAATCTATTTAAGGTGATTACAAAATTTGCCGGCTGATTAAAATTAGGAACCGCTGGAGTAATAGCGTTTGGTAGTGCCCCGGCAAAATTAAGGTCCCCACAACTTTGAAAGTTCCTGGCATCTATTCTGGCATCTATTAATGGGCTATCTTTTCCGCACAGGAGTAATACTCCGGGTTCGTTTGAGGTATATTGGATATTTACGACCTGAGATTCTGCACAACCTAGAACATTAGAATCAAGCACTGATTTTTTGCATGTGCACTGATTTGGACCTACGACTTCGCCATTTCCGTTGGTGACCTTAACATTAAGGGTGGGCTTTACGCTATCAGCTGGAAAGGTCACCAAACCCGAGCTAGAACATGATATTGGAACATTAGTGTTGGGGTCTCTGCCGTTTACGGTAAACCTCACTCGGTAACCTCCCCCCGTTTTTGAATTTAGGGTTGAACGCGCGCCACAAGCAACACCACTATTTTCAATGATAGATAATGAAATATTATCAAACCTTCCATCGGTATTAACGGTTTTTGGCAGTAGTCTCGTCAAAGCAGCAGGTGCCAAAACAATTCCATTAGCAGCGCAAATATCTGGAATTCTCGCATTATATAAACTTTGGGCCCAAGTAGCAGCTCCCCTGATATTCTGTGAATTAAAATAAGGTGGATCAGCTAACCCAAATGTAGAATCAAAGAAATTTAGACTATCGCAGATGGGATCTTTTTGATCATTCCCTGAACAAAGTGGATCTGCATTATCTGCGTTAACGACACTGTTATTTCCCGCCCGTGGTAAGAAATTCCTAACAGTGAGCGCATTGTCGTAACTCGTAACTGCTGCCAACAAATTGTTTGCTAACATGTGACAAGAATCTTGGTTGGTCATGAGTCCAAGAGTTGCCCTAGAATTTGTTAAATTATCAATTAATGCAAAAGTAATTATGAATGCTAAGACCATGCTTAACATAAGGTCGATGATTTGAAAACCCGATTGCGAATTTCGTAAAACGCTTTTCATATCAATTTCTATTTCATTAAATGTTCTCCACTTTTTTAATTCATCTAATGTTGCCTCGGCCGGAGCATGTGGCCGAGGCGACACTTGAAACTTCTTTTTAGGGGGCTAAGACTATTAGGATCACGATAGAAATGGTTCAAACCATATCTGTTTCCTCCTTCAATTGTCTTTGGTTTAAAGTTTTCAGTTTTAAGTTGGCAGATGCTAAAAAGATAAGATGGATATGTTGGGTAGGTTTATGCACGGGGGACCTCCTACGTTAAAGTTCATTTGTCCCCCGTTTCTTACTAGATAAACATTGATAATGCACAATCGAGGCCATCGAGTAAAACTTAGTAAGTACAGAAACTTAGACCTATTTTACTAAAAATAAATTTAACGAAAATCGACTAGGAGTTGAATGCCCCTTGGTGTAAGACTTTTCAAGTATTTGAAAGTGCCAAGTTTATTGACCCTTGTTAATCAATTTCACGGTGTAAAAAAACTATTCAACCGGGGGCTAATGGCCAGCTGAGATCCGAGGGAACTTTCAGGTGATCCTGCCATGAAGACGGAATTGAAGTCATAAGCATTAAGACAAAATGAAAATTTACTTTACTTTTAGTTTAACTAAAAGTAATATATGATTTCGTTCGCAGAGCGGAGCAAAGCTTAGCTAAGGAGTAGTTTAATCGATGGATATCCAACGTCCATACTG
>JAHFAE010000009.1:0-17008 GCA_023250675.1 Oligoflexia bacterium
AGATTTTGTTTTTCTCACTTGGTTTGTCTCGGAATACTGTTAAGAAACCCTGAGTCCGTCAGGAGAACAAGTGGCTAGTTTTCTTTACAATTCTATTCCGTCAAACTCATGCGAAAACAGATCTCGCCAGTCAGCAGGGGTTGGGTTGCCGAGGAGACAGCCCGGATCCCCCTGTGTCCAATTGTCTCTTCCTACAATCACGTCAATACTAAAAATATGCCCACCTTCGTTGAGAAGAATTATGTCATTCGAAAAATACCAATTCGTGTTGGGGACCGGGTTGTGGTAGTGTTCTACGCCTACTGGCATACCAACTGCAGCAAGTTCCTTAATCACCGTTATTAACCATCTCGCGTGTATCGCTGTAACGGCGCTTTGACCACCTTCTGCAAGAGCCTGTATTTGCCGGGTCTCCATCCCCAGTTCATTCCACCGTCGCACAAGATACTCGTAATAGTTAACCGATCCGCCTATTTGGGTACCTGTTCCACCATTGTTTCCTCCAGATTGGTCATTTTTCGCAATGAGATTGGGCTGTGTCACACCTTTAAAACCTCCGTTACAGGCTAGCAATTCGAACACAAAAGGTAAAAGGTAAAACAATTTTTTCAAAGTGTACTCCTAGCCACTTGCTGTTGCTCAAACAGTGCCAAGTGTTCCGGAAGGCTTGAACGGTTTAACTGTCAAGAGCCTGCCAATAGTCTTTACTCCTGTTTTCCATTTTTTGTCTTCGCGAGGCCACGACTAGTAAAACACTAACTAACGGACCTAGCTCAGCTATCAAAAACTAGGCAGATCGAGTCAAGAAAACTTCCAATTTTAAAGACCGCAATTGAAATAATTTAGACAATTGCGCCCGACTAAGTATTAGACAAGCCGCTGCCACTCTGACGAATATAGCCTGGCACGACTTTCCTAAATAGTTGAAATTTAAGCAAAAAACTGTTGGCAAACTCCTTGCTCATTATGCCTTTGAAGGATTATGTGGGAGGCAGTGATGACATCAATTTTAATCGACCCGAATCAAAAACCGGAGTTTAGTGACCTTGCGTGTAGTTCAATCAACACCCTCCATAAGAACAAAGAATTATGGAAGATTCAATTAGGGGTCTTAATAGTTCTCATCATTTTCAACTTTTTGTTCGTATTATTTTATTCCAACCCAGCAAAAGCAATTGAGACCGAATACCCAGATTTGTATTCGGACGCTGGCGGTGGAGGTGGAGGTGGGTTTTGGTTTTGCCATTTTCTTCCTTATATTTGCAATCCCCCTCCACCCGAAACTGGTCAGCGTGAAATTGATCCAGTTCAACCAACTGATAATATCCATTTTCCCGTAGAAGTAGCTGCAGATTCATGCCTTGAAAATAATAAAGCCTTTTGTTGTGAAAAGGATATGCGCTGGCCTGGTACAGTTTGTACGTTTACCAAAGACTCAAAAGGATCGATCACCAAAACTGTCGAAAAAGGAAAATATGCAGAAATTAAACAAGCTGTGTTGGTTCCCATGGCATTTAGAGGTCTTAATATTCCTGACAAAGTCGCAAAGATGCTCAATTTTCTTGGCCTCGCCTCAACACCAAAAGCCTGTAATGCAATAATTAGATATTTGAATTCTGTGCCTGAGTCAGCTCAAAGCTCGTTGGAATTCGCTCGAAGACTTAAGGCCCAGGACATTTTAACCGTCATTGAAAAAGTTACGGAAGAAGAGTTTGGCGTTCTCATGAGAAATTTAAACGGAATTACCGCCGAATCCACTCAAGATATTTATATTAGAAAAATGATTCAAGTAGTTCGAGAAGGCCAAGGGCCAAATCCAATTTCATTTATAGGAGAAATAGTACCTTGAAGAATTTTTTATCAGTTTTTTTGGCAATGGCGTTTTGGTCATCCATTTCGACCGCCTCCCACTTGATCGTCAACGTACAAATCGACGATCCCGAGTCAAAATTAGAAGGGGTTGAAGTGGCGCTCATGTCAGGCGATGTTCCCATTCAAACTGCCACCACAAATTCTGACGGTAATGCAGACTTGGGCGAGATTGCTGCTGGCACATATACTTTGAATGCCCAGTACTTGGCTTTTTTAGTATCGGATGGGGAAGAGCTTATCGTTTCTTCTGTCGCCGATAATCAAACCTATAATATTCACTGGGGGCCGACTCCCGAACAATGGAACACAGTTGTCGTGCACTATTTAAAAACATTGGCCGATGCCTATGTTAATAGCCCAGATTATATTCCAAGTGAGGATATTTCAAATGCGGATACTCAACCCAAGCCCCAACCTGCTCCGGCTCCAGAGCCAGTTCCTCAGGTTACAGTAAATCCCATAGAAGGCAGGCTCACAATTTGTTTTACCTACAATAGCGCTCCCGTTGACAACGTCTTTGTAGAAGTAACTGGCGCCGCTACTGGATTCTACGGCTCTCAAGTTTCAAACTCCAGTGGTTGTGTCAGCGGAATAATTCCGTTTGACCTCTATAACGGGATGGCCTCAAAAGGTCCCGACTCTGCACAATTGCAAATTGATTTTAGGCAAGATGGAAAAACATGCACATTCAACGCCAATACGGGCGGATTAAGTTGCAATTGATTTAACGACAAAGGTGGAATGAAAATGCTTGAAGAAAAGAAAATTGCGATTGCCCTCTTGGCAGCACTTATTGTGGCGGCGATTATGTTATCTACGATCTCAGCACATGCCATTGAAACCGGAGGATTTAGGAAAGACGTCAATATTATAAAAAAAGAAAAAATCGAAAATTCCAAAGTATTTTAATGCGATCAATGATGAAATCCACATATAATTTTTAATTTAGGAGATAGAGATGAATCTAAAACTAATACTTCTCTGCAGCTGCTCACTTTTATTTACTCTTCAGACAATGGGCGGGGAGGTCAAGGGCTCCGGGTCGTCTTCTCGTTCGTCAGTAGAGGCCGCTGATCCCTCCATACAAAAAGACTCGGGGGAGTTTACAATTGATACGGTTAATAAAGGAAAACCCAAAGAATATAAAATTAATTTTAAAGTCGAAGATCTCAAAAAAACATTGGGTTGTTTTTCTGATAAAGGCAATCTCTACGTCGCTATTTTACAGGGAAACGAGAAAAACGAAAAAGGCATCTACGTCAAATTAGAAAATTTAAGCCCCTTGCTAGAACATCAACCCGTAATAGCAAAAATAAAAACAGGTATCACTCTGCATACAGGCGATGTTAACCATAAGTTTGAAGGTCAAAGTAGCAAAGGTGGTAGATTTATACCTACAGATTGCGATTTTGAAATTGAAAAAAGAGAAGGACGTATTCAAGGAAATTTCACATGCAAGAATTTATACCTTCAAGATTACCCTCAAGCAGATGCCTCTGAGCCCGCAACTGCCAAGGGGAGATTTAATTGCTACTATCAAGAGGCAAGCCGGCCTTGACAAAGACAAATCCGTCATCCAGCAACCCCAATAAACCTAAAATTAAAGTGCAATGGGGTCAAATACCCCAATTGAGTCCAGAGCAAATAGTGGCCCGGTTAGAAGATTATCGCCTTATGATGTTTCCACTTTGGTCAAATGACCCCGCCGCTAGAATAAAATGGAAAAAAATCAATAACAGCTTGTGACGTTACATTTGCATGGGTAAGCTCAGCATAACTCTCTAAAATGCTAACTCAATCCTAATTCTTGGATTTTCATAAGCGCGCGCTTGATATCTGCGCAAATTATGGGATGAGAATCTGAACTCATACTTGATTTATCAAATGATTTTCTAAATAGGTCATGGGGCTGTTTTTGCAATTCGCTTACTAAAACAAAAATCCCTTGCTTTCGAAGGCGAATGACTGCGTTTTCAAAGGCTACGAGGCCCGTTTCATCCATTATGGGGACGCCTCTCATATCAAAGATAATTGCCTTAGTTTGACCGGCAAGTCTTCTCAATGTCCCCATGGCTGTTTCAGCAGCGGCAAAAAACAATGGTCCTGCTACTTCATAAAGCATAACTCCACTTGGCAGTTTAATATTCAAAGACGGATGATCGTCTGCAATCAGTTGAACCCGAGAGATTGACGCCATTCTTTGCATAAAAATAAATGATGCAAGGGTCACGCCGACAAAAACCGATGTGACCATGTCGAAAATGACAGTCAAAAAATAGCAAGTAAGCAAAATAAAAATCTCGCCTTTTGGTGCAACTTGTAAAATATGGTTGAAATGCTTCACGTCGCTCATATTCCAAGCAACAATGAGTAAGAGCGCCGCCAATGAAGCCATAGGCAGATATGAAAGCAAAGGCGCAGCCACTAAAATCGAAACTAAAATAAATAAGGCGTGAAAAAAACCAGACAATGGTGATTTTCCTCCATAACGAATATTAGTAGCAGTTCGAGCTATGGCACCCGTAGCCGGTATGCCACCGAAAAAAGGACAGAGAATATTCCCAATCCCAATGGCAATAAGTTCAGAATCAGGATCATGCTTTGTACCAGCCATTCCGTCGGCAATCATGGCCGATAAAAGACTTTCTATGGCTCCTAGAACAGCAACAGCAAAGGCCGAAGAAAATAAAATTCTTATAGTCTCAAATGACAGTTCAATGGAGCGTCCTCCAACCCCGACAAGGCTCCAAGGCGTTGCAAATTGGGGCAAAATTTGTGGAATCCCAGCGAATTCTTTGCCAAAAATCACAGTATGAAATCGAGAACCAATGGTCGCCACTTCAAGGCCCGGGTCAAAATATCTAAGCAGGGCTATTCCTATTCCCGCTAATGATAAGGCAATTAAAGGTGCCGGAATTTTTTTAGTTATTTTAGGAATGAGCAAAAGAAGAATAAGTGTTCCAAGGCCTGTCCCAAACTCTTGAATTTGAAACGTTGGGAACGCAGCCCAGGTCATCTTTAGCTTATCGATAAATGAATTGGGACTTTTTTCAATCTGCAATCCAAGAAAGTCTTTTATTTGGTAAAATGCAATGACGGTACCGATACCCGCGGTAAATCCCGTTGTAACCGAATGGGGAATAAATTGAATAAATTTTCCGAGTCTTGCCACGCCAATAGTGACCAATATGACTCCCGCCAATAATCCTGAAAACAAGAGTCCGCCTAGACCAAAATTAGAGTAAATCGGGGCAAGAATGACGATGAATGCCGCTGTTGGCCCTGTAATTTGAAATCGTGAGCCCCCGAGCAAAGGTACAATACCGCCAGCAATGATAGCCGTATATAATCCGTATTGTGGTGGTACCCCTACCCCAATTGCTAAGGCCATGGCCAAAGGGAGGGCCACAATGCCTACGACAATTCCTGACAAAATATCACATGCAAAATCTTTTGATGAATATCCTTCTTTGAAAACTGCTCTCAGTGCTGAAGAGGGCAAAGTTTTTAATGGCGGTTGAAGAGTTTGATTGTAATTACTCAAGGCCATGACAAATCAAATTATGTATTGCATCTCATTGCGCTGACAAGAGATAAATTAAATCAATTTGCCCTAAAGACTACGGCACTCAATTTCTAAGCGCGAAATGAACATTTTGACCTTTTTAAAGTGATTGAAATCTATTTGCGTTCAAGGCATTCTTTTTATTTAGTCAATATCAAGGGAGAACTTTTGAAAAATCTATATCCAGTGCTGATCTTAATTTGCATTATTCTAATTGATTTGGGGTGCGTAAAAAACGGTAATAAATGTCTCGCTAAGGGTAGGTATATCGACTACTTCAAGGACAGTTGCCCCGATGATCCAGACAACCGATGTGCAGCAATTGATTGGACTAAAACAGGCTCAGGTTATTGGAGCAATTATAAAACCTGTTTAGAAATGACGGCCCTTGCTGGATCTTCAGGTTCTGTCTCAACAAGTCTAATAAGTTTTACGAACTCAGATAGCATGCAATGGAATGGCGGCGCATTAGCCACCAATGGAAAAATCTATGGTCTCCCCAATTCAGGATTAAATCCAGCAAGTGTTTTAAAAATTGATCCTGACGCTGGCAGCGTCTCAAAGCTTTCCTTTGCCAATACGGCACGCGAAACTTGGTTTGGTGGAATATTGGCACCCAATGGAAAAATTTATGGCATTCCCAGCTCTAGCGGTGATCCTACTTATATCCTTTTGATCGATCCGTCCAATGACGGCATTTCGACTTTGTCTTTCGCAAATGCGGCAAGTCATAGTTGGGCAGCCGGAGTCCTAGCTCCCAGTGGAATTATCTATGCAACTTCTTCATCGGGTGTCGATCCTGCACTCATTATGAAAATAAACCCTTCATCAAATTCTATTTCAACAATAAGTGTTTCAAATGCGGCTTCTGAGGCTTGGGTAGGCGCAGTTCTTGGTCCTGACGGTAAAATTTATTTTATTCCTGCAAGTGGAAACAACCCTGGTATTGTCTTAGTTCTAGACCCCTCAACAGAAACCACCACGAGCATTAGCTTCACCAACGCCGCCGGTTCCGGCTGGTGGGGCGGCGCCATTGCTCCTAATGGTAAAATTTATGCTCTATCGAAAACAGGCAATCCAGGCAAAATTTTGATCGTTGATCCCACTGCAGCCACAGCAAGTTTAAAAGATTTTACAAACAGCACGAGCACTCAATCTTCTGGGCTGGTATTAGCACCAAATGGCCTGATGTATAGCATTACCAGTGTGGATGCAGCCACCAGCACGGGATTGATATTTAACTATTCCACCGAGACAGTATCCACTTATTCTTTTACTGGAGTTGTTAACACAAGTTGGATTGGCGGTGTCGGCACGACCTCTGGAAAAATCTATGGAATGCCCGCTGCGGGTCTTTCCACAACAGAGTATGTCTTAGTTATTGATTCAAAATCCGTGGGTCACTTTCCTTCGGGTATCGCCCTATCTTCTTTTGTGAATAAATTTTAGATTTCAAAAGGAAAAAGCCTGACGTGAGTCAGACTTAATTTATTCCAGAAAAGTAAAAATTCTTATTTTAAGTTACTGAAATGCCAAAATCCTGGATTGATATCTTCTTACTAAACACCTGCATTACGCCTTACGAGTTCTACAGGTATGAGTTGTCAGATTTCGCTCATCGATCATTGCTATCCAAACTTGCTCGCTTTCTGCACCTATAAAGTTGTTCTCAAGGCAAAGTATAAAAGCAGCGCGCCCAACGGTGGTGGTAACAAGATCCTTTGAAGGATAACCCACGCTTTAGGGCCTCGAAGGCCATACACTTTGGATATGTATAACCAAGTGTCATCGCCGAAAGGAGCGCTGCAATGGCAAATTATATCGGAATGGATGCCCACAGCAAGACTTGCATGTTTGTTGTGGTCAATTCTAGTGGTCAAGAGATTAAAACTGCTCGGGTTAATACTTCAGAACCTGAAATAATAAGATTCTTGGGGTCTTTAAGAGGTAAAAAGTATTTAACTTTTGAAGAATGCCATATGTCACGTTGGCTGCATGTCGTGACAAAAGACGAAGTGGATGAGCGAACAATAGCTAACTTGACTGCACGGGCTCGTCGAGGTCTCTACAACGGTGGGCACGCACCACTTGGTTATGACACCGATCCCAATCACAAAGGATACCTTGTGATAAACTCCAAAGAAGCTGATTTGGTTCGGAAGGTTTTTGAATCCTATATCAGTCTTGGGAGCACCGAGCTTGTTGCGCAGTCACTGAACGAAGCCGGCTACAGAACTAAACAGCGCAAGACCCCTGAAGGCCGTCTCTATGGCTTGCGTCCGTTCGACGATAAAGCGGTGGTTAGAGTGTTGCGGAACCATGCATATCTTGGAAAGAGGCCAGTACCATCGGAAGATGAAAAACCAACTTTCACAAAAGCAGTTTGGCCCTCAATAGTTGATGAAAATGCTTTTACTCTCGCTCAAGAAAAATTAGAGACTAGTCGCAATTTCTTTAAGCCCGAAGGTCATACGGAATATGCCTATGCCTTAACAGGACTGGTTAAGTGCGGAGAGTGTGGCAAGCAACTTAGCGGCGCGATGGCTCACGGAAAAACTTCAGACATTGCCTATTACCAGCACGTTGAAAAAACTGGCTGCACATTGAAGCGGGTCCAGGCGAAGCGACTGGAGGACGAAGTTTTTAGTAGAATGCGTAAAGCAAAGGACGATGATACTCTTACCAAGTTCATTTCTGACCAGGCCGGCTCCGAATTAAAGAAGCGCCTTCCAGAATTGGAGTCTAATGCGGGTTCGATTGAGCAGCGCATACGCGATGCGCGAAAGAAAGCGGCCAATTTGATTAATGTATTGGCCGACCTTCCCGAAGGTATGGACTCAAAAATAATCCTCAACCAAGTCAAAGAGTACGGAGATTTGGCCAAAACAATTGAAGAAGAAAAAGAACGAATTCAGCTGGAAATTAAGGATGTCAGGGCTTCAATTGTTTCGGAAGAATATGTGCGGGATTACTTGAATCACTTCTTTAAGAACTTCAAGAAGCAAAACTTGAATGAACGCGGGGATAGCCTGAAATACGTGTTGAATTACGTTGCGATCCTACCAAGCAAATTGGAACTGAATTATTGGGCCGGGGCGTTTGCCTCGGCCCCCGAAGTACCCTTGGCTCCTTGTCACGTTAAGGGCCAGATGTTCGGGTACGGGGAAATTTGGCGGGGTGTGCGGGACTCGAACCCGCGGCCTTCCGCGTGACAGGCGGACGTTATAACCAACTTAACTAACACCCCAACATGAAGTGAGTTCTTATATCTTCACTTACCCTATAGGCTCAATAGAAAACTAGAGAAACAACTAAAAAATAATGCATCGTATTATATTTGTTTGCCTGGCAGTTTTTCCGCGAATTTAACGTTGCTGAAAAACCAAAAGGCACCTGATTAAGAATTACCAGGGAAGGCTTTTGTTTAAATGGAAAAATCCACCAGTGGGCCCACTCTCAGACAAAAGAGCCAGATCTACGATAGTTTTGGCCCCTTCTTCAACCGATAGTAATGCCGACGATGTTCCCATATCTGTTTTTACCCAGCCCGGTGAACCTGAATTTACTTTATGCGGAGTTCCTGCAAGTTCAGCCGCTAAATGAACGGTAAATGCGTTCAACGCGGTTTTACTCACGCCATATGCAAAAGGACCGACGTTTCCTGCATCGCCGTCGGCTGAAGAGCTGGCGTCAAGAGATCCAAGTAGACTTCCCACATTTACTATTCGCGCAGCCTTTGATTTTTTCAGCAAAGGCAAGAAAGCTTGAGTTAAAGCCACTTGCGCAAAAAAATTAACTTCAAAGGTCTCCCTCAAAACATCCATGTCAACAGTTCCGGGAGTTGAAACTCCAGAGAGTCGTTCTTTTAAAACAGCGGCATTGTTTACCAAAATATCAAGGTGGCCAAACTTATCAAAAACAAAATCTACAGCAGATTCGATTTGCCGAATATCAGTAATTTCTATCGCCAACGGAAAAATATGATCTATAGGTAGTCCCTTTGCCGCTTTTTCAGCTTTCTCAAGAGATCGTGCGGCCAAGACAACATGAATACCCATAAGAGATAACTGCCGGGCCGTCTCACGACCTAAACCCTTGCCTGCTCCGGTTACAAGCGCAATTTTAGAATCTGATTTTGCCATGTCTTCTTAAGGGCAACACGATTCATGTACGACGGTCAAGAAATGATTAGTCGCATGATTCACCAATGAAATAATTTTCAAAAATAAAACAACTATGATCTAATCTTCTTTGGAATTGGTGGGTAATTTGAACAATGCAACATGTCGATGGAACGACCGATGATCTGCTTCAAAAGGATTTTCTTATACGGAGTTCTTCCTAACATTGTCTTTCTAGTCTTGAGCAAGTTCTTTTATATGATGCGGCCCCTCGTTAATATTGACTACCTCCTTCTTGGTATGGTGGCACCGTGGCTTCATCCTGGTACAATCGCTCTTGCGTTCGGATTTATATTTTTTAACGATTTTTTTCTAAACCTTCTGCCCATTTATCATTTTCAACTCACCGATTTTTTATCTTCTTATGGTGCCCTTAAATACACCCATTATTCTGCGCTTCACTGGAAGATCACCAAAATGGCCCTTCCCATTTTTGCATCGGTCCCCCTTGTCTATTGGCTAGAAAAAAATCCAAATAGACAAAGAATTGCAACGGTGGGTCTCTTGAGCGGCATCCTTGTGTTTGTTTGCTTGCTCGATATTGCCAATGGAACTTCGTATATACCAATTAGGTCGAGTGCCTCATTTCTCGACTTCAACGTCGCAAATTCAGGCTTTAGAAAAACTTTTTATACTTCAAAAGAAACTTTGTTTAGAAAAAAATCAGATTTTAATCGCCTAAACCCTGATGAATATGCCACGGGACAGTTGCACCATGTTTACCCAAAACGTTTGGTCATAGTAATTGTCGAATCCATGGGGTATTTTCTTAAACCCGAGTTAAAAGAACAACTTTTTGAACCCCTAGAAAAGTTAAAATTTAATAACAACTATTCTATGACCATAGGGTCGGTGCCGTTTGATGGTATGACAAGAGATGGTGAGCTTCGCGAGCTCTGTGGTATTCGAATGTGGAATTTTGGAAACGAAATACCAGATTGTTTGCCCAAAATATTAAGTCAAAAGGGATACGAGACCATTTCATATCATGGGTTTACTAACCAGTTTTTCAACCGTTACCAATGGTACCCCATAGTCGGTTTTAAACATTCATTTTTTGCTGAAGAATTTCAAGCCTTGGGGCTTCGAAGTTGTGGGTCTGGTTTTCGCGGAATATGTGATTCAGATATTGCCAAATTAATTCGGCAAGAATTACTTAGACCAGGAGATAATCCAAAATTGCTGTATTGGATGACTCTCAATTCCCATGTGCCCGTCGAAAAAGAGAGCGCCATAGAATCAAACTACGATTGCAAAAGAAACAAATTCACGGCTAACGATTCTACTCTCTGTATTCACACGAGTATCATTCACTTGGTTTTATCTAAAATCACAGAGATTATTAACGACCCAAAACTTCCACCGACAACTTTTTTAATTGTTGGGGATCACTCGCCACCCTTCATGATCCCGGAACGACGAATTTTATATTCAAACAAGCTCGTTCCCTTTGTCTATGTTTCACCCAAATCAAACAGCCATCAAAGTCTAGCCAAAGCCAATTAAAAGGTGCCAGGTGGTTTTTCCGCAAATATAGACTACGGAAAAACGCCAGGTACCTCTATATTTGCGGAAAAACCACCTGGCACCTTAACCTAAATTTTACTTTCGATTCGCCCGCGAGCATGCCTAGAATTTCAACTAAGCAAAGGAGGAAGGGCCAATTATGAAAAACGGGATCATGCTTCCAGTAATATTGCTTTTCGCCTTTAAATTACAAGCCGACACGACAAAAATCCAGGCTCAAGAATCGACACTGCCTGAACCCGGTGTAAATAGCTCTTGCTCGTGGTTTTCAAAAAAGAAGCCATGGGCCCACTGCAAGATCTCGACAGAAGGAAGTGCCAATCCCGATGTGCTTTACTATTTGCACGGAGCTGGCGGAAGCGAAAAAAAATGGATGACCCACTTTAAACCCATCAGAGACGCCTGGAAAAAATTAGATTTGCAACCACCTATAGTAATTTCCATTTCATTTGGGCCGGTGTGGGCACTCACCGAAAAAAATGGTTCGCCCGCCAGTGGGCTTTTCACTTACTTAGTAAATACAGTGATGCCCTATATTGAAAATGAACTTGGCGGAGTATATGGTAGACGAATTCTTATGGGTGAATCCATGGGTGGGTTTAATGTGACCCAACTCATTATGAGGTCCGGTTATAGATTTTCTCAGGCAGCCATTTTATGTCCTGCTATTACGGCTTTTTCACCCTACTCGCCAAAGAAAGCGATTGAAGCTTATCAAAAACGAACGGGAGCAACACTTGCATCTATTGCAAAGATATTAACATTTCAAAAAATATTCTATAGTACTCAAGAGAGTTGGTTTGCAGGCTCTCCTCTTCATATTGGAAAAGTTTTATTCGGGCCCCTTACCCCACCGCTTTATATTTCAGGGGCCTCTGCCGATGAGTATGGATTTTTAGAGGGATCTACTTTGCTAGCTCAACTTGCAAGAACTCAAGGCGTGCCAAACGTGCAATTTGAAGTTGTAGAGGGAGACCATTGTACTTATAATCCGACCGTAATAGCAAAATTCCTGGTGCAGTAACCTCAAATCTATGTCTATAGCCTGACCTCATTTTTCTCAACTGAGACGGGGGTGGGTCACACTCCTTGTGACAAGTGGTTTGGATTCAAAGGATTCTTCATAACGAGACAGGTTTTGCTCTTCAAAAACGACTTCAATTGGTAGGCTTTACATTGGTCATATTTCCGGCAAAAGTAAGTTGACGCCAAGGACGCCGGCCACCTCTCTAAATAAAGAGGGCTCCATAACGAGGTTGCCCTTGCAGGGAATTGTCAGAGTGGCGCCATGTTTCTTCTTGAATGCGCCTGAAGCCAGATTGGACGGCCAAGTATTGGGCGATTCGATATTCTTCAATTGTTGGTGAAGAAACGAGAAGAATTCCGCGGTTTTTTCTTAAAGACTTATGGGTATTATCAAATAGAAATTCTGGGCGTAAAAATTTCCTAGGCAACCCCCATCGCAAAAGAGGTTCTTCTGTAACAAATGGATTTAATAAAAGTGCAATATGCAAGTCACCATTCCAGTAGTTAAAGTCTTGAGTGTGGTATTCACCTTTAGGGATCTGCATCGCATAAAAGTGGCCATAGTCGGCTCGAGAACGAAAATTAGTAAAACGCCGGTATGCATCGACTTCAAAGCCGTGAACTTCTGGGCTAAAATTTAATTCTCTAAATATTTGGTCAAGAACGGGGGCAATGACGAAAGTTCTTGTGCCGATATCTCCTATGACTAATGGATCACCTGGAACTAAATCCATTTTTTCTAAAACCATTTTCCATCGAAACAAATCTAGAAATTCTCGAAGTTCTGATTGCATTCTAATAGCTAAATCATCGATCTTGGCATTGGGTGAAAGTGGTCTATTAAATTTGATTTTGTTTCTAAGATGAAAATCGAAATTATTTCTTAAATTTCTAAACATTTAAATATGCTCATTGATGATGGGTAACAATGTCAAGGTGCCAGGCGGTTTTTTCGGGAAATCGTATCGAGAAATATTTTTCCCGGACAAGAATTGGGCTTAAATTCGGACTCCGGACACCTAAATCCCATTAAATGCCAAATCGTCCATGCGCGAACTTTGCATTAGCAAAAGGCATGGTGAGAAAACTAATACCGGAATCTTCTATTAATATCCTTCATATTACAGCAAGAACTGTTAATCGGGAATTGTTTCCCCTCCCATTGGCGCAAATATGGCCAATTTTCGAAGATTATCTTTATTTTGCAAACAAGGCTCACAACATGAGAATTTATTCTTTTGTTCTGATGCCAAACCACATCCATTTAATTGCGAGATTCCCTGACAAAAATATTCGAGAAACAATGTGTTATTTCATGGGTGAAACCAGCCGGCGTATTAGTGAATTATCTTGTCGCAAAAATCAAATTTACGGGGGCCGATACCATCGGTCTGTTATTACTACCGATAGATATTTTCGGCATGCTTATAAGTATGTCTACCGAAACCCCGTCAAAGCATCTCTTTGCAATAAAGTAGAAGAGTATCCCTTTTCAACTCTATATGGACTTGTCGGTAATGGAACATTGTCAATTCCAGTCGAAGAAGATACTTTGCTTTTTTACGATGGAATTAATTTCGCCGCAATTGATTGGTTAAACAAGAAACCAGCGGATATTCACCAAGACGAAATCCGCCGGGCCTTGCGGCGGCAAATATTTGAACTTCCAAGAAACAAAAACACTACCAAGTCAAGTGACTTAGAAACTGCTGACTTTTAACATGGAGCTTCCGAAAAAACCGCCTGGCACCTTGATGGTGGGCGCTGCAGGGATTGAACCTGCGACATCTTGCTTGTAAGGCAAGCGCTCTACCGCTGAGCTAAGCGCCCTAAATAAACTATTGACCTGACCGTTCTAAAACGAACTGATCTTCTGGAACTTCACCATTTAAGTAAACCACCTTAATCGCAAGACTATAATTACGATGAAGGGGCCCGTGATCACTTTTGTAAACGGGCTTAGCCGTCAATGTCATCTGTCTACCTTTGTAGTCCACAAGATTAATCTCTAAGCGCTTGTTTTTAAGATTGTGAATAGTATCTCCAAAAGCAACAAGCTCACCATGGCTATCTCTTATAGAAATATGTACTTGAATGGACTTGCCCTTATTTAGGCTATGGCCGGCCGTTATCGTCACAGACAGATTAGTTGTATCGTTTGTTTGCCAAAGCCCTAGTGATTGCAACATTGGAAACGGACCATCTTTAGCTATCGACACAGATGCCATCGCCAAAACACAAATTGTTGATACGAACAGTTTCTTAAACACGTGACCCCCTCTAATTTAACTTAGACTTTGTCCCACAAGTACCCTAGTGGATTTGTTGAGGTAATAGCCGTTTTTACCTCTGAATATATATTTCGGCTTATTAAAATCGGGTTCAATCAATTGTCGTAACCTCTTAATAGTTACATAAATTTTGTTGTCATGAACCTCGGGAACATAATCTTGGTTCCAAACTTTTTTAACCAATGCATCTTTTGGAAAAATTCTGCCCGGATTGCGCATAAAAAGATGTAAGAGTTCAATTAATATAAATTGGTTTTTAAAATCAACCCTGCCTAAGTTCTTTTCGACCACTGAATTGCTGCCGGGATCAAAAACCAAATCAAACTCATCTGATTTTAAGTCATGACCGAGTTCAGCCAAAGTCTTCTTCAACATCCTTGCCATTCTTGGCAATTCATTCTCGTTAATGCTTCTGACCCCAAGTTGAAGGTAAAGCCTCGCTAATTGTACTTCACCTGAACGTTGGTAAGTAGACCCCAATCCATACAAAGCATTAAAGTAGAGCAACATATTCATGCCGCCCTTTAACAACTCATAAGCCTGCCAAAAACACTCTAACCCTTTTTCGTACTCCCCGCGATTACGATGAATGAGCCCGTTTAATAACCGAGAACTGATTTGCAGATCAGGTAAAGCAATTGCGCCAAAAAAAACTTCTAAGTTGTAAAGTTCTTTTAGCGCATCTTCTAAACGGCCTGACGCATAACAAGCGTTAGCTATGCCGTAAATCGCGTAGCACATGTCTATCTTGTTGTCTTTATCCAGAGCAATTTTTAGAGATTTTTGAAAGTAGTCAAGGGCCACACTCTCTTGACCTTCGCGGTAATAAGAACAAAGTCCCAACATATAATGGGTGCGGGACCCCAGCTCTAAGTTCTCTCGCATGACAAGATCCTGAAGTTTCTCTTTTGTAGATTGAATGCGTGAAACTTCTTCACGCTCTACGAGAATTCTCAAAACATAATTGAGAGAGTCAATGTACATAGGAAATTGCTTATTTTCTAAGTACAACTCACATGCTTTTTCAAATCTTTCTAGCGCTTTGAGGTATTCAGCACGATCGTAGTACAGGCGGCCCATTTCATAGTTATAATCTTGGGCCAAAGGCAAGCTCATTAAGTCCAACTCCAGAAAATAGTGAAAATTTCTTAAATTGTGGAAACCAATTTCTTACAGAATCTGAATTGAGGCAAGAATATTCTAGAAAAAGGAGAGCCGATCACAAAGGATCGGCCCTAAGAAAAATAATTACTCACACTTTGACTAATGGTGTTGCAAAGTGTGCCCTGTGTAATTTGCTTTAATTCCCACGGCATCGCTGTGGGAGCGGCTTTTGAAAATTTCTTCTGGCTTGCGGATATCCAGCGCATTCACGATAACTTGGTCTACATGATCCACCAGAATAATCTTCATTTCTAAAAGCACCTTTTTGGGAATATCTTTCAGGTCCTTTTCGTTATCTTTTGGACAAATAATGGTCTTAATGCCTCCCCTATGGGCAGCTAAAATCTTTTCTTTTAGGCCCCCGATGGGCAAAACCCGACCCCGCAATGTTATTTCGCCAGTCATGGCCACGTCTTTTCGGACAGGAATTTTGGCAAGGGCTGAGACAATAGACGTTGCCATAGTTATACCCGCCGAAGGTCCGTCTTTAGGAATGGCACCTTCGGGAACGTGGATATGAACATCAATATTACTAACAAAGTCTTTATCAAGACCAAATAGCACGCCGCGGCTTCTTATATAGCTCATAGCGGCTGAAGCAGACTCCTTCATAACATCGCCCAACTGACCCGTTACAAGAAACTTCCCTTTACCAGGAACAACGCTCACCTCAACAACCAAGAGATCACCACCGACTTCGGTCCATGCCATGCCATTGGTAAGCCCGATTTCGGCCTTTTCTTCGATTTTACCTGGTTTGAACTTGGGCGCTCCTAAAATATCTTTGAGATTTTTTGCAGTTACCGTAAAGCTCTTTAATTTTTTCACAGTCAAAATCTTGCGGGCCACTTTTCTACAAACATTTGAAAGCTCGCGCTCTAGATTTCTAACTCCTGCCTCTCGAGTGTAGCCCCTTATAAGCCCTCGAATTGCTGTGTCATTAATTTCAACTTTATGCTTTTGGAGACCATTTGCTTCAATTACTTTGGGTACTAGGTACCTTCTCGCAATTTGAAACTTTTCCTCTTCTGTATAACCTTCAAGACCAATGATTTCCATGCGATCTAATAAGGGTCGAGGGATGGAATGAAGAGAGTTCGCCGTTGTGATAAACGTAACTTTACTTAAGTCGTAATCAACTTCTAAATAATGGTCGCCAAAATTAACATTTTGTTCGGGGTCTAAAACTTCAAGCAATGCACTTGACGGGTCGCCCCTAAAATCAGTGCTCATTTTATCAATTTCATCGAGCAAAAATACAGGATTACCCGCATCAGCTTTTTTCATAGCCTGAACAATTTTACCCGGCATGGCACCAATATAAGTTCGCCTATGGCCCCGAATTTCTGCCTCGTCACGAACTCCACCCAGACTGATCCTCA